>JAJYFA010000015.1 GCA_021790995.1 Acidobacteriota bacterium | reverse complement strand
ACACAGCATGGACTCTCCCGGCTGACAGCGATTTCGGACGCGGGTTCGACTCCCGCCGCCTCCACCATCACTTAAAAGTTATAGAATCAGTAGTTTACAAATTGAGTAGAGATTTTTGTACAACGTTTGTACAATGACCTCAGTCGAGCCGCACGAATTTGGGCTCGGCTGGAGGTGTTTATGCTCTCGGTTTACGCCCGCCACTCCGCAGATTGCCCCCGCGTGAACGATGGCACATGGAAGCGTTGCAGGTGCCCAAAGTGGATTTGGGGGATGCTTCCCAACGGAGATTTTGTCCGCCGCAGCGCCAAGACCCGGAGTTGGGAACAGGCCGAAGAACTGCGCCGCGAACTGGAGTCCGAGTCGGAAACCGTCTCTCCCCCGGCTGTGCTTCCCCACACCTCCGAATCTGCTCTCGTGGTCGCTGCTCCGCCGTCCGCTCCCTCTCCTATGGTCGTGAGACCAGCGGGAGAGATAATCCCACCCGCGAAGGAACGAGTGAAGATCAGCGTTGCCGTCAAGAAGTATCTTGCGGACGCAAAGGGCCGGGGTCTCGAAAAATCGACGCTCTCCAAACTCACGACCATTTTTCAGAAACAACTCGTCCCCTGGGCAACTAGCGAAGGATACGAATACCTTGATGAGCTTGACCTAGATGCCATGAAGGATTTCCGCGCAACATGGACCGACGGCACACTGGCAAAGTCTAAGAAACAAGGTCGCGTTATTGGCTTCTTCTGGCACTGTCAGCGCCGTGGCTACATCAAAGAGAATCCGGTGCTTGATTTCGGCAGAATCAAGGTCGTCCATGTCCCCACCGACTACTTCCCTAGAGACGAGTTCAACAGGATCATCGAGGCAACGTATACCTATGGCGATCCTCGCGGCGGGTTCATCCCTCTGGAGGATTTGAGACTTCGCCTGCGGGTAATGACCTGGTTGATGAGGTGGAGCGGCTTACGAATCCGCGATGCCGTGACACTCCAGAAGGACCGCCTTCAGGGGGACAGCCTGTTTCTTTATCAGGCGAAGACAGGGACGCCGGTCTATGTCCCCCTTCCTCCCTATGTGGTTCAGGCATTGAAAGACCTGCCGCCGGGACCGCGCCCCAATCCCCGCTACTTTTTCTGGAGCGGCAACGGCGACCCGAAGAGTGCCGTTGCGAACTGGCAGCGGTCGTTCCGCCGTCTGTTTGAGATTGCCGCACTGACCAGACCGGACGGCAGCCCCAAGCGTTGCCACCCGCACATGTTCCGTGACACCTTCGCGGTCGAAAACCTTCTCGCAGGGGTTCCGATTGACCAAGTTTCTCTCCTGCTTGGACATAAGAGCGTGAAAATCACGGAAAAGAGCTACGCACCATTCGTCAAGGCGCGGCAGCTCCAGTTGCAGGAGAGTGTACGGAATGCTTGGCAGGTCGTAGACCCGTCGATGGCACAGCAAGCAACGCTTCCCACAGAAACAGCGGCGCTAGTGCAATGAGAAAAGCCTGCGATTATCGCAGGCTTTTCCCGACTGACTTTGCAAAGGGCAGCTAATGCACTCCAACGCCGCAGGCCCCATAATCACGCCTTGATTATCACATTTTGGAATAACCAAAAGTGCTTCTGTTATTGGACATTATGTACTGATACACCTTACGTTTGCGCCCATGCTGACAACACCTGAGTCAGCGGAGGTGCAATATGCTCAAGGCTCGTCGTCCGGCCCGCAGGAACAGGTTGATTCTTCGACCTCGTGTTGCGGGCCTTTTCGCGTTCACCATTCTGCTACTGCCGCTGGCTGCGCACGCCCAATCCAGCGGCTCTCCCTTTGATACCGGCTTTACCGCCATTCAGACGTTGTTCACCGGAACGATTGCAAAGGTCGCAAGCCTTGTCGCCATTGTGATCGGCGGCTACGGCTTTGCCCACGGAGAACCCGGAGCCAAGAAAGCCCTGGCCGGAGTCGCAGCCGGTACGGGCATCGCTGTGATGGCGGTCAACGTCCTTACCTGGCTATGGGGCGTCTAAGGCGCTTCTCTCCACTCCCACCAACCCACTCAGCACAGCGAGGGGCTTATGGCAGAACAACCCACAACCCGCAGCAATCGTGTTTTCAAGAGCCTGCATAAGCCCCTTACCTATCTCGGCGTCGAGCGCACCCTGTTTTATTTCGTCTGTGTCGGCGCGGTCGGCGCGTTCAACATCTTCAATTCCATCCTAGCCGGTATCGCCGTCTTCATCGGCGGCTTCGCTTTCGGCCATTGGGTGACGAGCAGCGACCCGGCTTTTCTTCGCATCCTCGCCAAGTCGGAGAAGTACAAGCTGCGCTACGACGCGGCCAAGCAACAGGTTCCCCGCGTGGAGGTGCGCTGATGCTGCGACTGGATAAAGTCATCAAGCCCTGGAAAGAAGCGGCGGCGCTGAATGACCACATCAACCTGTATGGCTTCTGGAATGAAACTGCCTTCCTCACTAAGAGCGGCGATGTAGGCATGGTTCTGAGCGTTCCCGGCGTGGACTACGAGAGCCTTGACCACGCGCAACAGGAATACGCGGTCAAGCGGCTGGAAGCTGCGCTCAAAGCCTTCGGCTCCGGCTTCCACGTCTACCAGTATCTTTTCAAGTCGAACCGGCCTGAGATTCCGTTTGCCCACTACGACGACCCGGTTGTAGAGGCAGCCATCGAGCAGCGGCGGCAGTTTTTCGAGGCCAAGCGCGACCATCTCTATCAGGTCGAAATCTTCTACGCCATCATGCTCGAAGGCCCGCGCTCGAAGAGTGGCGTCGGCGCTGCCTTTGCTCAACTCTTCCGCGATCCTGCCGGGGCGATGGGCGAGCTTCGCACACAGTTCACCAACGACAGCATGAAGGTTCTGCTGCGTTCGCAGATCGAGAACGAGCTTGCGCGGCTGGAGCAGAAGGTACAGGCATTTATCCGCCAGCTTGCCGATTTCATGCAGATTGAAGTGTTGGGCCAGCAGGAGCAGTTTCGCTTCTTTCGCCGCTTGCTCAACTACGACGAGTGGCGCATCGCGGGCAAGCCGCAGTCCACGCAGTTCCTTGACTATCAGGTAGTCAATTCCAACATCGAGGCCGAACGCGATCATCTGCGTGTGGGCGATCATGTCGTCCGCGTCCTCACGATGAAAGAGGCTATTACCGAGACTAAGCCTCTGGTCTTGGACTCACTGCTGAAGATTCCAGCGAACTTCTATGTCATCACGGAATGGACGCCGCTCGCCACCGACAAGGCACGGAAGGAAGTGAACAAGCGCCGTCGCCACTTCAATATGTCGAAGACCGGCTTTATCTCGCAGATGGGCAACGATGCGACAAAGACCAATCCCCGCGATGTGCTGGTAGATGAATCGAAGCAGGCTGACATCGAGAATCTTGGTGATTGCCTCCGTGCCCTGGGTGACGGGCAATCGTTGGGCGACTTCTCTTTGACGATTGTGGTGTATGCGCCCGCGAAGGCAGAGACAGACCAACTCATCGGGGAGTTCGCCAGTGTCTTTACCAATGCGGACGGCAATCTCTACGTCGAGACGTACAACCAGCTCAATGCTTACTTTGCTACCGTGCCGGGCGGCTATGCCACCAATCTCCGCAGGCTGTACCTGCTGAATACGAACTATGCCGACCTTTCGTTTCTCTTTACCATCCTGCCGGGCGAAACGCGCAACGCCCATCTCGGCGCTGAGTACCTTGCCGTACTCGAAACGGACAACAGCACGCCGTACTTTTTGAACCTGCACAACGGAGAGGTCGCCCACACCTTCATCATGGGCATCACTGGATCAGGCAAAAGTTTTCTATGTAATTTCATCCTCCAGAACGCGCAGAAATATGCGCCGTTCACGGTGATTTTCGACATTGGCGGGAGCTTCCAATCGCTCACCAGCATCTTCGGCGGAAGCTATCTGAACGTCGGCCAGGAGTCGCGGGATTTCACTATCAATCCCTTCTCACTGCCGCCGACGAAAGACAACCTGCAATTCCTTTTCGCGTTCTTTCGCGTGCTCATCGAGGGCAACGATCAGCGTTATCGAATGGATTTCAAAGAGGAACGCAAACTGTGGGACGGCATCGAGCGCATGTATGTGCTGGACGCCGACCAGCGGACATTGACCAATTTCGCCAACATCGTAGGCGAGTTGAAAGAACGCCTCCATCGCTGGACGCGGGCCGGACAATACGGCTACCTCTTCGACAATGCCGCCGACACGCTTTCTTTCAGCATGTTTCAGACATTCAACTTCCGTGGATGGGATGACTCCCCGGAGGTGCTGGACCCGCTGCTGTTCTATGTGCTGCACCGGACCTCCAACGAAATCACTGTCCCTAAGAATCTCGCCACCTTCAAGATGTTCCTGATAGACGAAGCGCGGGGATTCATTGCCAACCCCACTATCCGCAACTATGTTTTTCAAGCGCAAAAGATGTGGCGGAAACACAACGGCGCAATGATTCTGGCGATGCTTTCGTTGCAGGAGCTAATGCACGAGGGCATGGTTGAGTTTGTTTCGGAAGGTTTCCCCACAAAAATCTTTCTCGCCAATCCCGATATGAACCGGGAGCAGTACCGGGAAGCCTTTCGCCTGAACGATACCGAACTCGACTTAATTGCCGGGCTTGTACCGCCCGGCCAGATGCTCATACGCAAGGCGCAATCTTCCAAAAAGGTTCAGCTCAACGTCGATTCCATCTCGCATTGGATGGCGACCAACAACACCCGCGACAACCTCAAGAAACGCGAATACTTCGAGCGGTACGGCGTAGCCGAGGGGCTGCGCCATCTCGCTCAGGATCATCCCTTCAAACCCCGCTCGCTCACCGTCACCAACCCCAAACAAGGAGTCTCCCAATGAAGAACCGTGTCCCCATCACTCTCGCCTGGCTTGCTCTTGGCCTTTCGTCCGCTGTGGCTTCCGCGCAAGATGCGTCCGCCCGCACCGTCCAATACCACTCGCAGGACATTGTGCCCATTCGGGCGAAGGTGAAGTACACCACGCTTATCGAAGTTCCCTCAACGGAAAAGATCATAGCCGCAACGAGCGGCGACAAGGATTTTTGGATCGTCGATGTAGTCGGCAACTTCTGCTTTGTGCATCCGGCAAAAGCTGGAATCGCATCGAACTTAGACCTCATCACCGACAAAGGCAATATCTACAGCTTCACCCTTCAGGACATTTCGGCGTCTTCGGATGCTCCCGACCTCAAGGTGATCGTGGAGCCTGCCGACCGCTCCGCGATTGTTGCCGCCAGCGGCCCGCCGCAGTTCGTGCCTGCCGCGCAACTGGCGCAATCGCAACAGCAGCTCGCCGCTGTGCAATCGCATATCTCGCAGGCCGTGGACGAGTACAAGAGCGCCTATCCTCTCCAGTTGAAATTCGATTACACGTTCCGCGCCAATGAAGCGCCCTTCGATATTCAGTCCATTTACCACGATGACAAGTTCACCTACATCAAGACCAATGCGCCGGAGAAGTTCAGCGTGTACGAGATGCGGGACGGCAAGCCCAACCTTGTGAACTACGAGCTGCGCGACAACACCTACATCATCCCGAAGGTGATGGATAACGGGTACGTCGAGCTTGGCAAGAAGCGGATGGATTTCACGCGGAAGGGGTAAGCGTCATGGCCGAGAACAATGTCATTCCACCAACACAGCCACAGACCGAGCCGGAGTTGCGGCATACGAGCGTCCAGCCGAAGGGTGTACTGCAAAAGAACCTCAAGACCTTTGTATATCTCGGCGCGGCCTTGCTGGTGATTGTGGCGGCGGTCTTCAGTTCCTCCGGCAAGAAGACGCCGGGACAGCAGACCGCTGGCAAAGGCCAGCCGCCGCAGCCGATGATTCAAGACAACACCGACAACAATGTGCAGGACTTGAAGAACCAGCTTCAGGCCGAGCGCCTGAAGGAGCAGCAGCAAGCGGCTATTGCCGCCGCTCAAGGAGATCCCGCGCTTGCCTCTGCGACACCCGCGCAACAGGCCGCTATCGGTTCGCTCACGCCGACCGGCCAGTGTGTACCAGGCCAGCCCTGCACACCGGCTCAGTCCGGCTATGGTCAGCCGAGCAACGCGCAGCCGCAGCTTACGCCCGAACAACAGCAGGCGCAGCAGATTGCCGCGAAGGAGCGCGAACGCGCCGATGAGTCGCGCTTCGCCTCCAATCTTGTGTATGTTCGTGGAGCCGACCAGCCGCAGCCGATGCAGTCTCCGGCACAAGCTGCCAGTGCAAGCACATCCGCCAGCCAGCAGAAACCGGAAAGCAGCAGTCTTATCCCGCCGCGTCCGGCAGGAGAGCAACCGGAAACCAGCGAAGGTTACAAGCGTCCTGTAGAGGCCAATATCGACTCTGCGACCGGCCAGCCTTACCTCTTATACGAGGGCACGGTACTGGACGCCATATTGATGAATCGTCTGGACGGTGATGCCGCAGGGCCGGTCAAGGTGCTCGTGTCGAATCCTCTCTACTCCCACGACCGTCAGCACGTCCTTATCCCTGATGGGACGGTAGTGCTTGGGGAGGCCAAGAAGATCGGCGCGGCGGGCTTCGGCCAGCAGCGTCGCATGACCGTGGTCTTTCACCGCCTCATCATGCCGGACGGCTACAGCGTGGACCTTGACCAATTCCACGGTCTCGACCAGATCGGAGAGCAAGGTCTGAAAGATAAGGTCAACAACCATTACCTGCAAATCTTCGGGACTTCGATTGCCCTGGGTGTTATTGCCGGGGCCGGAGAGATCGAGGAAGGTGGCGGCACGATCAGCACCAGCGGCTCCCAGGCATTTGTCACCGGATCATCCGCCAGCATCTCGCAGTCGGCCACCAGCATCCTTGACCGCTTTATGCAGATACCCCCGACCATCACGATTCGGGAGGGGCATAGGGTCAAGATTTACTTCACGCAGGATATGTTGCTGCCTGCGTATTCCAACCACACCATTCCGCAGACGTACTAAGGAGGTTTCCATGCGCCCTGCCGTTCTCGTTCTCTTGCCCATCCTTGCTCTCGCAGGCTGCGAGAGCAAAGCCCACAAGCTGCAACAGCTACAGGAACAGTACAACGCCGCGTATACGGCCTACACCAATGCCTGCCCTGACGACAACACCTCCGGGGCCGCACGGATGCTGACCGGCGAAAAGCTGACCGCAGAGCAGATGGCGGCTCTTGACGCAAAGAAGAAAGCGCAGGAGGCGCGTTGCAAACCGCAGGCCGACCATCTTGCAGACATTCAGCGGCAGATTCTTGCCGCGCAGCAATAGAACACCGCAACCGAAAGGACACCACTATGAAGCAGCTCATCCCTCTTGCATTTGCCACTGGACTCGCTGTGTTGCTTGGGCCAGCAGCGCAGGCGCAGTTCGGCTCCGGCATCGTCTACGACCCCACCCAATCTGCCCATGCCATCACCCAAATCTCACATGAAGAACAGTCCATCAGCAACCAGATGCAGCAGATCGAGAACGGCCAGCAGATTTTCACCAACACCGTGAAAATCGCGTCCACTGCCTTGCAAACCTACAACCAGATCGTCCAGCAGTACAACCTCTATCACGAGATGATGGTTGCGCCGCAGATGCTTTATGGGCGCTTTCTCTCTCCACAGGCAGACCTGATGATGACGCAACAGCTTGCCAATCACTATGGCAACGGTTCCGGCACTTCATGGGTCAATGCCTCGAATACTGGCACAGCCGCGGCGTCTTCGATTCAGCTTGCCAGTCTCCCGCCGCTCACCGCGACGATTCCCACGACAAGCATTGCGACCTATGCCGGGCAGCAGCAGGTGGCAGCGCAGGGCGCGACGGTGGACCTCGGAGATTCGGTTGCTGCAACCGAACTCCAGACCATCGGCACCATCAAGGCGAATCAGGCAGCGCGGCAGGCCGACATTACCGCGCTTGAGAACGCGACAAACTCCACCGACACCTCGCAGCAATCGGAAATGGCCGTCCTACAACGAATCAATCGCGCCCTCTTACTGCAACTCCGCACCATGCAGGACGCGAACCAGATCAACGCAAATGCCGCGTTGCAGCAGATGGTCATGCAGAAGCAGCAGCAGGACGCGATGAAATCGGCATTCCGCGATTCAGCCGGATATGAAAGCTATTACAACGCCAACATCACCACCACCAGCAGCGGCGCGGCGAACCTTCTCACGCAGTCGTACTGAGAAAGCCAGAGGGCACAGACATGGGCACGGGACTCTTCGACTATATCTCGCAGGCTTGCCAGTCGCTTGCAGCGACGGCAGCGCCTTCCGTTACCGCGATGGGTACGCACATCGTCCTGGCGCTGGCAACCATCATGCTTGTGTGGTTTGGCGTACAGGAGTCCCTTGCCTCCGCCCACGGCGGGCCGGGCTTCAGCATGGCAAGGTTTCTCAACCTTTTCATGTTGCTCACCTTCGCATACGCGATGGTGAACTACTACGACAGTTCCATCCCCGGACTTGGCTTCTCCCTCAAAGGCTTCATTGATGGAGGCACGACCAACCTTGTGAACGTGATTGGAGCGGATGGCTCGACTTCGATGCTGAATCAGATTCATGCGGCATCGTCCAAGACCGGGCCATCACTGCTCTCCACCATGATGTCGCCCTATTACGCGCTTGTGTATTTCGTCGTGCAGTTTTTATTGGCTGTCTTCGCAGCCGTTGTCTCTGCAATCCTCGCCTACGGCGCGATTGCCTCCACGATCATCGGCCTCCTGGGGCCGTTATTCATTCCGTTTCTTGTCTTCGACAAGCTCGACTGGCTGTTTTGGGGCTGGCTCAAGGCATATCTCGGATTTTCGTTTTACAAGGTGGTCGCCGCCGCTTCCATGAGTGTTCTGTCGCATGTTCTGACCAACTACTACGTCTCCCTCGGCCAGAGCCTTTCCGACCCGGCCACCATCGTTCAGACCTTGCCGCTGCTTGTGCTGCTGGTGCTGGTGAGCATTTACATCCTCTTCAAGATTCCGACCATGACCCATAGCTTATTCGGCAGCGGCGGTGGTGGTGGCGGCGGTCTGGGTGTACTAGCGATGGCGGTTCGCACACTGGCGGCATAGTTGCAGGAGGCACAATGAGCGTACAGACAAAACCCGTTCCCGAAATCACCCGCGCCGCAGAACGGTATCTCGAACAGTACGGCGACCCGCTGGTGATGAATACCTATTTGAAGGTCACGATTCTGGCCTTGTCTGTGGCATGTATTGCGCTCGCCGCGATTGCATGGCAGAGCCAGCGAGCACTGGCGCACATGCACCCCCTTTTTATCCGCATCAAGGACGTAGGTGAGTCCGAGGCGATTGACTATCGCAACTTCCAGTATCGTCCGCAGGAAGCCGAGAACAAGTATTACCTCACCCGCTGGACGGAGCTGTACTTCAGCCGCAATCGCTTCACCATCGAGCGCGACCAGACCAACGCGCTGTATTTCCTCAATAGCGATGTACAACGGGCCGTCATCGAGCAGGAACGGAAAGACAACCTCATCCTGAATTACCGCAACGACAGTAGCCTTCCGTATGTCGATGTGGAGGTGAAGAACGTCATCCTTGACGACCTTCGACAGTCGCCGTATTCAGCCCGCATCGAGTTTGAAAAGGTCTATGCCAACCCATCCGACCACACGGAACTCAAGCGGGAGCGATGGACCGCCAGCGTTACCTATGCCTTCCGCGAGGTGGTGAAGAACAACGAGCTGGCTGTGAATCCTCTCGGCTTGACCATCGTGCGCTTCCGCGCGGATCAGGGGTTCGACTAGAGGGTGGCCCCGGATTCCCAAAGGCTTCGCTATGCCTGCTCTTGCTACCAGCCCGGCTGCTGTATCCCTTCCTCTCTTGTGCATGGTGAGGCAGGCGAACAGGAGGCTGCCGCAACGCAACGGGAATGGCGGACTGCGCTCTGCTAAAGGAGTCTTTGGTAGCCCGAACACCGCTGCGATAGGAGTGAACTTCGGCAGCCGGGATGCAGATGAGAACTTTGCTCCGGCATGTGTCTTCCGTTTTGTATCCCGCCTATGCTCGGTCACGGCTTCGGGGCTTTTCATGCGCCCGTCGGCAGCTCGCTCTTCTGCTTTTACGGCTTTCAGAAAACTTTTGTGCAACGAACGCAAAAAGATTTTCCGAACCTTCCGCAAATGCAGAGCTTCGGCACTAGGGAGCATGGCCCACTCGCTTTTTTCGTGACCCGATCAAGTTCGGGAAATTCAACAAACGGAGACACGATCATGTATCAGAACAAAGTCAACCTCATCGGCTTTCTCGGCAACGACGCGGAAGTTCACACCTCCAACGACCGCAGCTTTACCACGTTCTCGGTCGCTACCAAGTCCTCCTATAAGGACAAGCAGAGCGGCGAATACGTCTCGCATACCGAATGGCACCGTTGCGTGGTCTTCGGCGGCCTCTCGAAGTTCGCCGGGACGCTCACCAAAGGCACGCACGTTCAGGTGGAAGGTGAGCTACGCAGCCGGGAGTACACGCCCAAGAAGGCGACCGGCAAGAGCAAAAAGGTCGAAGCGAAGCAGCGCGTTTGGGAGATCCGGGTCAGCTCCATCCTGAAGCTCGACCGCGCTGAGAAGGCCGCAGCGGACGACGTATCCGATGCCGCAGAGCCGGAGGCCGAGGACATCCCCCTTTAGGGGATGTCCTTTTCATCGTGGAAGCCCGGCAACGTTGGGCTTCCATCGCTGGAGATTCCCGCTATGAGTTTCGAGTTGATTCTTCCATTCCTTCGCCCTATCGAACCGCTGTTGCTGGACGACAGCATCAGCGAAATCATGGGCAATCCCGATGCGTCGTGGTGGTACGAGCGCGATGGAATTCTGCATCAGGAAAAGACCATCCACTTCGACGGCCAGCGGCTCCGCACCGGCCTTGAAGTGATTGCCAACCAACTCGGCAAACATCTGGACGAAGACAATCCCTTGCTGCACGCGCAGCTCCCCGATGGAAGCCGCCTTGCGGCAGTCATTCCGCCCGTCGTGCGGCCAGCGCCCGCGCTCACCATTCGGAAGTTTCCCAGCCGTCATTTCACGGTCGATGACCTCATTGCTCGCGGCACGCTTACGCTGCCGCTTGCGGGCTTTCTGGCAAAGCAAATCGCCGCTGGAAAGACACTGCTTATCAGCGGCGGAACTTCGACGGGAAAGACCACCGTGCTCCGCGCTCTGGCGAGCGCGATCCCCGAAGACCAGCGCATCGTTGTCATTGAAGACACGTCGGAGCTTCATCTCCATAAACCGAACCTGCTGGCCGTCGAGTGTCAGACGGATACCTTCAAGGCAAACATCACCTTCGATGACCTCTTGAAGTCCGCCCTGCGCTGGCGTCCCGACCGGATCATACTTGGCGAGGTGCGCGGCATCGAGGCACGGACGTTGCTCGATTCGCTCAACACCGGCCACTCCGGTTCGCTCGCCACCATCCATGCCAACTCCGCCGAAAAAGCCCTGCATCGTTTCGCCAACCTTGTCATGCGTTCGCATTCGCAAGCCACGTTCTCCGACGTGGAGGCAGAGATTGCCGAGGCGGTCGAGTTCATTGTCCATGTCGAGCGGCGACCGGGCCGCCGCGTCATCCGCGAAGTGCTGACGCTGCGCGGCTACGACCGCGACACCAAACGCTTCCTTATCGAGCCAGTTTTCGAGGTGCAGCCATGAAGAGTATTGCCACCGAATTTCTCACCCATTGCTTCGCTCCGGCTGAGACGATTGCCGTCCTGCTTCGCCGGGAGAATCCCGTCTCTGCGACCCAGCGTGTCGTCTGCTTGGAACAGGCGCTTGCGCCTCGCTATCTCGGCTGGCTCGCGCACGAGAACAGCACCGGAGCCAACGTCTACGTCGCGGCCAATCCGCTCCGCTCCGGCAGCCGGAAACGGACCAAAGAGAGCATTGCTTCCGTCCGGCATCTGTACCTCGATATAGACGAGGATGGGGATGCCCGGCTCGCTACACTCCGGGCATCGGATGCAGTGCCCACACCAACCGCCATCCTCTCCACATCGCCCGGCAAATATCAAGTGCTTTGGCGCGTAGATGGCTTCGACTTTGAGCGTCAGGAAACCGCGCTCAAAATCCTCTCCGTCATGTTCGGCAGCGATCCCGCCTGCACGGACTGTAACCGCGTCCTTCGCGTGCCTGGATTCCATAATCGCAAGTACGATCCCGCTCACTGCGTCACGGTCGAATATCCTTGCGATTCTGTCTGGAGTCCCGCCGACTTCCGGCTGGACTTTGCGGCGGCAGATACCATGCTCTTTGACCGTGCCATCCCGCCCCGGAAGCAACCCGGCAAGCACAGCCATTCAGAGAGTGATTGGGCATGGGTAGCGCACGAGCTTGCCCACGGCAAAGATGCCGTGAAGCTGACGCGGGAATTGGCCCACCGCCGCGCCGACAAGCCCAATCCTCTCTACTACGCGCAGCGCACCGTAGACATGGCTTCGGCTCGCCTTTGGCTTATCGAAGGCATCCGTTTCGATGACGTAATCACCATGCTCGAATCCCGCCGCCGCTTCGAGATTCCCGCCGCACTTTGCTCCGCTCGTGCGCGGGAGATTGCGGCTACCGCGCAGCGCATGATTGCCCGGCGCAAGCTGGCCTGATTCCACCCACAAGGAGAACACCAATGGCACTGATTGAAGTCACCCAAATCCGATACGTCAACGCGACCGTCCGGCTCGATGAAACGACCGCCGCGCAGGTCGATCAATACGCCGCTTTCATCCACGCATCCGCCGACGATGTAGTGGACAAAGCCCTCGCCTATGTCTTCTCGAAAGACCGCGACTTTCAGGACTTCCTTCGGACTCCTGAAGCGCAGCACATCACGCCGACTCTGCGTGTCCGCAGAGCCACCGTTTCCGATGCGGTAGAGCAGCCTTCCAAGAAACCTGCTGTCGGGGTGGAGTCTGGTGATTCTGTGCAGAGGGCGAGAGCATGATTCGCCTCTGGAATCTGTGCCGGGACCACGACGGTGCTCCGCACCGGAACAATTTCGACACTCCACCCCTGAAAGGGTTGCGTTTGGAACCGTTCCGGTTCCATCGGGAACCATGCAGAAAACAGAGCGGTTGCAGGCGCAGCGTGAATTTCGCGTTTCCATCTGCAATCACTGCCAAAACGCAGGTTCGAGGTGATACATGCCGACTGACTCATTAGGAATTGAGAGCCGTCTCCAGCACATGAAAGGCCGCGAAAGCCGCAGCCAGAGCATCGCCACGCGCTTTACCAGGGCGGAAGAAAAGACCCTGTTGCGGGTCGCTTCCGACCGGGGCATGAATCTCCGCGAATGGTCGCGTGAGGTTCTGTTAGAGGCAGCGCGTGGCTCGCGTCTGCACGATGAGAGTGCGATATTTGCTGAGGTTCAGGGGCTTCGCCTCATCCTCATCAACGCGCTTGAGCCGCTTCTACGCGGCGAGAAATGGAGCGCGGAGCAGTTCAAGGAAATGCTCCGCTACGTGAAATCCAACAAGCACAAGGTAGCCGCTGACCTCATGGAAAGCTATCGCAGCGGCGCAGGAGAATAATCATGGCGACGACACAATGGGGCAGGAAAGAGACCGTCATCTTTCCACCGCATTCCCCGATCTACACCTACGGCGCGATCTTTCTTTCCCTTGTCGCCGCAGGCTTGTTCGTCTACTTGCGCTTCAGCTTCGTGCTCACGCCGTTGCAGCAGTTCTATCTTCCGTACTATCTCCGCACCGGCGTTGCCGGGGTAATGCACAAGACCGACAAGTACCAGTTGCTCGCCGTCGCGGATGAGAAAAACCACGCCCGCATCGTCACGGAAACCGACGTGACGGCAGGGATGACAACCGAAGCAAATGGCAAACACATCCCCCTCCAGCTTTCGGCAGCCGCCCGTACCGCTGGCTTCCGCTCGCTGTACCGTGGGCCATCCATTCCGTATCAGAACAAGCTCTTGAACGCATACTTTCAGAGTGCCGTGTACGGAGGTGACAGCCTACGGAGCATCTTCAAAGTGCCCATCCTTTTCGGCGTACTGGCGCTGGCGTTGCAGCTCCCGTTCTCAATCGTCAAAGATATTCGCCGCCGCAAAGAGATGAAGTATGGACGGCGGCTGAAAGGCCCGTTTCTTGTCTCACCCAAAGGCTTCAACAAGGCCGTGCAGGGCAACGGTATCGGCATCAAAACCGATGACCATGACAAGATGATGCGGATTCCGCTGCGCGTGGAAGACCAGCATATCGAACTGATGGGCGACACGGGTTCGGGCAAAACGACCCTGATAATGCAGATACTCCGGCAAGTACAGAGCCGAGGCCATTCGGCCATCGTGTATGACCCGGCCTGTGAGTTCGTACAGCGATTTTATAGGCCGGAGAATGGCGACATTATTCTCAATCCTTTGGACCGGCGCTGCCCCTACTGGGGGCCAGCCGAAGAGTTGCGGCGCAAGGCCGAAGCAAAGGCTATCGCCGCATCCCTGTACCAGCCCACCACCGACAAAAAGGGCGAGTTTTTCGTAGAAACGCCCCAGAAGATTTTTGCCCACTTGCTCACCTTTGGGCCGTCTCCCCAGGAGCTTGTCGAGTGGATGGCGAACCCCTCTGAAATAGACCGCCGTGTGCAAGGAACCGAGATGGCGATGATGATTGCCAAAGGCGCACAGCAGCAGCGCAACGGCGTCCTGGCCTCGCTTGGATTGATTGCCGACAGCCTGCGAATGCTGCCACGGAAAGACCAGGCGAAACGCACATGGAGCGCGACCGAATGGGCGAAAGAGCGTCAGGGCTGGATATTCATTACCTCACAACCAAGCGAGCGTGAAGCCCTGCGTCCATTGAATAGCCTCTGGATTGACCTGCTGGTATTGCGCCTCTTGAATGCGCCGACCGAGGACCAGCGCCCGGTGTGGTTCGTGCTGGACGAGCTGGCGAGTCTGCAACGGCTCCCGCAGTTGCACACGGCCATTACGGAGAACCGGAAATCGAAAAATCCGCTGGTGCTTGGCTTTCAGGGAAAGGCACAGCTCGAAGTCATCTACGGCCACATTGCCGAGGTGATGCTATCGCAGCCAGCCACCAAAATCTTTCTCAAGACCACCGAGCCGAAGGCCGCCGAATGGGTGAGCGCCGCCATCGGCAAAGTAGAGATCGAACGAATGCGGGAGACACATTTCGACGGCTCCCGCGCGGGCAGGAATTTCAGTCTGGACCGTCAGGCCGAGCCGTTGGTCATGGACTCCGAAATCTCCGGCCTGGACCCGATGCACGCCTTTCTCAAGTTGGGAAATCACGTTGCCCGCTTCTCGTTTTCCTATAGCGACCTGCCCAAGACGCAGCCCGCTTTTGAGCCTCGCACGTTGGAAGACGACGAGCTTTCCTTCGATCCGGCGACCCTCAAGGCTCGCACCCCGGAAGCTGTCACGTCCGATTCCGAAACGGTAGCGGAGGCTCCCTCCAATGCTCAGGAGGAACGCGAGCAGCAGCCGAAAGATGACGTGGACGAAGATGCAGAGGATGATGCCCAGGCACAAGCTCAGGGCCGGTTCTCGCTAGGAAATGAGTAGCCATGCTGAATATCTCGAAACCGCTCTCCGCATCGCAGGCGCAGACCTATCACGAAAAGGAGTTCACGGCTGCCGCGCAGAATTATTGGAAACAGGGCGACACCATTCAGGGACAATGGCATGGCAAACTTGCCGGGAAGTTTGGGCTTGCGGGTGCAGTCGGCGCAGAAGAGTTTGCGCGGCTCAGTGAAGGCCAGCAGCCCGCCACCGGCGATCAACTTGTCCAGCACCGCCAGCGTCACGAGTATCAGACAGCGGAGGGAAAGACTGTTACCTCCGTCGAGCATCGCGCCGGTTGGGATGCCACCTTTTCCGCTCCAAAATCGGTATCGCTGACCGCGCTTGTCGGCGGCGATGACCTAGTGCGCGAAGCGCACCGTGAGGCCGTCAATACTGCGTTGAATGAGTTGGAGCGGTACACGCAGGCCCGCATCGGTGGCAATCATCCCGCCGAAACCACCGGGCAGTTTATTGCGGCGAAGTTCGAGCATGACACAGCCCGGCCCGTAGACGGCTACGCCGCGCCGCAACTCCACACGCATGTTGTGGTCTTCAATATGACCGAGCGCGAAGATGGAAGTTTTCGTGCGCTCCAGCCGCAGGGATTGTTCGACAGCCAGCAGTTCGCCACTGCCGTTTACCAATCCGAATTGATGTACCGGCTTCGCAATCTCGGTTACGAGATCGAGCCGGGACGCAGCGGCGCTCCCGAAATCAAAGGCTACTCGCAGGAGTACCTTGACGCTTCCAGTCCGCGCAGCCAGCAGATACGCGAATACCTTGAAAAGACCGGCTACGAGGGGCCGGAGGCCGCGCAGATTGCCGCGCACTCCACCCGCGATAAGAAAGAGATTCACTCGCCCGATGAGGTACTGGCCGCGCACCGGCAGGTTGCCGCCGAGTTCGGCAATCAGGCCGACCAAGTAGTAGCGGAGGCGCGGCAGCGCGGCCATGCCGAAGAACGGACGCCGGAGGCTTCGCGGCTACAGGCACAGGAAACCGTCACCTATGCCCGCGACCGCAGCTTTGAGCGGGAGGCCGTCACCGACGAGCGTGATATTTTCCGCGATGCCTTGCGGCGAGGCATGGGCGAGATTACTTATCCGCAGGTCCGCGCCAGCTTCGAGGCGCGGATTGCTTCGGGCGAGTTTCAGGAAGTGCCGGGACAAAAGCATGAAACGGGACGGCAGTTCACGACCGCGCAGACCATCCGGGCCGAGCAGGATGTGATTCGCCGGATGGAGCAGGGGCAGAATCATGCTCCGCAGATCATGTCCATTCAGGATGCCGTTGCGCTCACCAACTCGCGCCAGCAGCTCAACGCGGCGCAGCATCGTGCCATCGAACAGATATTGACCTCTCATGATACGATTCAAGGCTTGCAAGGCGGCGCAGGCGTGGGGAAAACGAGCGCCCTGATTGCCGTCCGTGAAGGTGCGGAGCAGCATGGCTACACCGTGGAGGGCTTCGCTCCCACCTCTCGCGCTGCGAACCAGCTCCGCGATGCTGGAATCAAAGCGGACACGTTGCAACACTTCCTCGCAGGCGGCGGCCTGCAGGCCGCCGGCGATCCTGCGAGCAAGCATCTTTATATGGTCGATGAATCCTCCCTGGCATCGACACAACAAATGCACGACTTCCTCAATAAGATTGGTCCGCAGGATAGAGTCTTGCTGATTGGCGATACCCGGCAGCATCAGGGCGTCGATGCCGGAAAGCCCTTCGAGCAGCTTGTGCAGGCCGGAATGCACACCGCGCAGCTTGACCAGATCGTGCGCCAGAAAGACCCGGAGTTGCTGAAAGCGGTGGAGCATCTGGCGAAAGGTGAAGTCATTCCCGGCATTGCCATGTTGCAACAGCAGGGCCGCATCACCGAAATTGCAGACGCGCCGCAGCGTATCGAAGCGATTGCGAAGAATTATGCGGCTCATCCCGAAAATACAATCATTGTCTCGCCCGACAACGCTTCGCGCCGCGAGATCAATCAGGCCGTCCGCGCAGAGTTGCAGACGTTAGGGGTAGTTCAATCCGCCGATTACACCATGCGCGTGCTCTCGCCGCGCTCCGATATGACCGGCGCGGATCGTGCATGGGCCGCACGCTATCAGGTGGGTGACATACTGCATTACCAGCGTGGCAGCAAAGACCTCGGCATCGAGCAGCGCAGCTATGCCCAGGTTGTAGCCGCCGACCCGAAGCAAAATCGCATCACTGTGCGGAAAGAAAATGGTGAGCAAGTAAGCTACGATCCCTCACGCTTACGCGGTATCAGCGCCTACCGGGAGATCGAGCGGGAGTTCTCTGTAGGCGATCGGCTGCAATTTACCGCGCCCAATCGGGAGTTGCAGGTTGCCAACCGCGACCTCGGCACTATCGAACACATCACAAGCGACGGACAGCTTGCCGTTCGCATAGACAACGGCAAGACGGTTTCCTTCGATGCGGATGAGATGCGCCACTTCGATCACGGCTATGCCGTGACCTCGCACAGCTCGCAGGGACTCACCGCAGAGCGCGTGCTAGTCAATATCGACACCGGCGTACACCCGGACTTAATCAACAATCGTTTTGCCTATGTCTCCATTTCGAGGGCTTCCCACGAGGCCCATATCTATACGAACGATGCCAAGTCTCTTGGAGAAAATCTCAGCCGCGACGTGAGCAAGACAACCGCAGTGGACTTCACGAAAGCTCAAAGTCATTCCGCAGAGCAGAGTATGGGCCAGCAGAGTGTGCCGAACACGGAAGGTTTGGGACTGTCACTGTAAAACGAAACATTCGTCCCTCCCAAACGTGCGCTATTGTGTCGCGTGTCGTGCCGCCTTATCCGTCTTGTGTGTGGAGGCCGGGTGCGTGTCAGAGTGTGTTGCCATAATCTGCTTCGCGTTCTTCCAGTCTTCGGCAAAGGGATTTTCGCCACGCATGAAAGCGCCCGCAAAGTAGCCGACCATGATGAACGCAGCCATTACCAGAACGAAGATGGCAACCGGCTTCCACGGAATGAGTATCAGCATGGGCTACCTCCGCGATTGCACCTTACATCTCGCGTCTTATTTTAGTCCCGAACGGATGCGGCAGCTCTCTAGGACAACCCGATAAGATGAATGGAAGAGATTGTGAAAATGGCAAAGAAAAGTCCCGACATCTCGCGGCCCCAAACCAGTTCCCTGATTCAGATAGGCAGCGGAACCCTGATCGAACGGATTGTATCCATTCTGGAGCAAGCCCGTGCGAACGTGGCGCGATCCGTAAACAGCAACATGGTCATCGCGTATTGGTTGATCGGACATGAGATTGTGGAAGAATTGCAAAGCGGCGAAGGCCGGGCGGGATACGGCCAAAAGCTGCTGAACGACCTCTCCGAACGCTTGTCCAAGCGTTACGGGCAGGGTTTTTCGGCTACCAATCTACGCTACTTTCGCCTGTTTTATCAGTCATTTAGCGACCGAGTGCCGGAGATTCATCACACACCGTCTGATGAATTGGTCTTGACGCAGGAAGGCGCTTTAGACGACATGAGCAAGGCACTGGAGAAAACCGACAAACTCACAGGATTCTCCCCCAACTTGAGCTGGTCCCATTACAGGGCGCTCTCCAAAATCGAGAGTCGCGCTGAGCGCCGGTTCTATGAGATCGAGGCCGACCGGGGCGGCTGGAGCTTGTCGTTTATGGAACGGCAGATTCATAGCTTGCTGTTTGCCCGCCTCTTGAAAAGCCGCGACAAGGCGGGAGTGCTGGCCCTGGCACAACAGGGGCAGACCATCAGCCAGCCCATAGATGTCATCAAGCAGCCCTATGTCCTCGACTTTCTGGATCTCCCCGACAAGGCGCAACTGCACGAATCCGATCTGGAAACGGCAATCATCGAAAACTTGCAGCCATTCCTGCTCGAATTGGGCAAAGGTTTTGCGTTCGTTGGCCGTCAGTATCGCATCACCACCGAGTCACAACACTTCTACATTGACCTGGTGTTCTATAACTTCCTGCTGAAATGTTTCGTCCTGATTGACCTCAAGATTGGCCGACTCGAACATCAGGACGTGGGCCAGATGGATATGTACCTGCGTATGTTCGACGACCTCAAACGGGGAGAGGGCGACAATCCCACCGTGGGTTTAATTCTGTGCGCGGAAAAGGATGAGATTGTGGCGCGTTATTCCATCCTGCATGAGAGCCAGCAAATGTTTGCCTCGAAATATATGCTCTATCTCCCCACAGAAGAAGAATTGAAAAGGGAGCTTGCCCGCGAACGCGACCAGATTCAGGCCAAGCAACAGAACAATCAAGATCACTGATTCACAAAGCACGGCCCAAAGCCGCAGCTTCCCCAAAGGGAAACGCCTCTTTCCCTGATAAAACCAACCAGTGCGGCGCGGCCCACTTTGGCCCGCCTTGCTTTTTCCTCCCCGTTCCGAAATCATGGAGCCGGGACAGGTACGCACTGCCCTGGGGTGTGGAAACCCCAAAGTAAGCAAGAGGCACGCCTTCGGCGTGCTGAAGATTCCCTTGGCCTTTGCGGTCGGGGAGCCTGCGACGTATGTCCAGGCCCCTAAAGCTAAAGGTCGTAGGAGCCGTGCTTACTTCGGCTTTCCAACTCCCCGATCACGGGTTTTAGGGCAGTTTGCGGGGGCGCACCGCAAACGATTCTTCCCAACCCGGTTGCGGAGTTCGGACGTGTGTATTTCCCATCCACAATATGAGACCACTGCCTCTGTGCAACACTCGTTCACAGCCGAAGGCGATTGTTTGTTCTGGAGGCGGCATCCCACTGGCAACAAGAGGTTCCGGTCAGCGTTAAGAATACGAGTGCATTTCACAAGAATTTATTTGCTGCGCGATATGCCAGGTCTCATTCTTGGACTAATTGGCTCCGGCTAAGAGGATTTTGGAATGGTCGAATGCAAAGAGTTCGTTGGGAAAGTCGTCAGTACCTTCACCATCTATGAGGACAGCAGCGACGGCCCGGAAATCTGTATCGAGTTCACCGATGGCACTGTGTTCTCTTCCTGTCTCAAGACCTCGACTGCATTAGAAGCGAAGGTGACACGGGATGAGGGTGGACGCCCTCGACTGCTCAAGGACTATTCCACGCCTGCCGTCTCCCGCTGATTCTGTTTTTTGAGGGCGGTGAGTAGACATCAATTTGGGCGCATACCTTGTGTTCCGGCGTTGCGATGGTGCGCAGACATCCGACACCGTAGAGAAACGGTAGTTCCCGCGCATCGGGCAAATTGTTCCTGCCCTTATTTGTTTTTGCAAGTCGTAGGCGTATTTTCCGATATGCTTAGCACACAATCGCAAGGAGTGAATAGCCATGACGATGGAGACAACCAGCAAGGTAAGTGCTGTCGTCACCTGGGTTCTCAGGGGCATCATCGGCCTGATCTTTCTCGTAGTCGGCGTCGAAAAGCTCACTGGAACCATGGGCACCATTCCATTCTTCGACGCGATAGGTTGGGGGCAGTGGTTGCGATACGCTTCGGGTGCCGTGGACACGATAGGCGCACTTCTGGTCTTTATCCCACGCTTCACCTCGCTGGGAGCCTTCATGATTACCTGTAGCGTCGGTCTCGGCACCTTCCTTTGCTATACGAAGGCGGTTTTCAACCCTGCTTTTCCTTTGGTGATGACGCTTCTTGCGGCAACGCTTGTCTGGCTTGGGTGGAGATCAAGACCCGCCTGACAAAGATGCGCTCCATTGCGTTGGCATGATAGGGCCATCAATCGGCTTGGTCCACGCCAATCGTGAGCCGCCGTTTTTCGTTCTTTGATCTGGTTATCTTCATCGCTGTTTCCTCCCGCAGTAAAGTTCTGTACGAGATCTATACTCCCATCGGGCCCCTGCCCCGCAACGCCCACCCTTAAAACGATATGGAAGAATAACTAAATTTCTTCTTTTATCAAGTGCCCCCGCTTCATGCGGCTTTGTGGCAGAGCCGGTCGGAACCCGTCAAGGGTGTTCGCTGACGCTCCATAAACGCGCAGAGGACGCGCGCCCTTGACCGAACCCGCCTCGCCTCTGCCCGCCGCACAAGACATGAAGCGGGGGCACTCAACAAAAGAAATTTGGTTGAGAGCCAAAGGCGAAATGCCCTCCTTCAGAATCTCGCCCCACGCGGGCAGCACAGGAGAGCAAACATCATGTCTACCACCAGCAACAACGCAGCCGCCACCACCGCGCCGCACAGTGAAAATGCGGCGCTCCCCATCCGCAGCGAGTCACCCTATCAGGGCCGCACAGCGCAGAAGGACAACCCCACGCAGGCCATCATCCGGCAGGCCGTGGATTTCCTCATTCAGCAGGTGCAGGAAGGCAAGAGCGAAACCTTGACCGCGTATCTGGCGGCAATGTCGCGCTTCCGTAATTACAGCTTTGGCAACATCCTCGCCATTGCCCGGCAGCGGCCAACCGCAACCCGCGTTGCCGGTTACGGCGCATGGAAAGAGATGGGCCGGTTCGTGAAACGCGGCGAGAAAGGCATCCAGATTCTCGCGCCCGTCACCGGCTACCGCCGCAGGAAGGACGATACAGAGCAGGAGACGAGCGAGAAGCCGCGCCCGGTACTCATCGGCTTTCGTGTCGTTCACGTCTTCGATGTGGCGCAGACCGAAGGCGCAGACCTACCGGAGTACGACTTTGCCATCACTGGCGAAGTGGGCGAGTACCACGACCGTCTGCGGGATTTCCTCGCAGAGCGTGGCATCGAGCTTGAATTCAACGAGCGCATTGCTCCGGCATTGGGCGTCAGCTATGGCGGCAAGATTGCCTTGCTCCCCGGCCAGCCGAAGGCGCAGGAGTTTGTGACGCTGGTACACGAAACGGCGCACGAGCTTTTGCATCAGGCCGACCGCGCCACCTTCACCACGCCGAAGGTGCGCGAGACCGAAGCCGAGGCCGTGGCGTTTGTCGTCGGTCAGGCCATCGGCTTGGAGATGGGAACCAGTTCAAGCGACTACATCCAGATGTACAGCGGCAATGCTGCGCTCCTGGCCGAAAGCCTTGAAGTCATCCAGCGCACATCCGCTGTCATTCTCGCCGCCTTGCAGCCGCCACAGTCGAAAGAGGCGGCACCAGCAGCCACCGATGCACTTGCGGAGGTGGCGTGATGCAGACCTTACTCCGCATCCTTGAGCGGGCCGGAGGCTACCGGCCCTCGCTCTATCTCAAAATCGAAAACCCGCCTTACATGGCCCTCGTTATCGAGGCCGTGGGAGAGCCGGGGCCGCTCGGATTGCCCGCAATCTCCGTTGCCCACTATGGCGAACAGAACGGCGACCTCATGCGCGACCCGGAGATGTGTTTCGAGTTGGTGAAGCCCATCGGCTGCGGATTGTCCCTTGACCCGTACTACTGGCGCAACGATTACGTGGGCGTGGAGCAGTGGTCCCGCAACCTCGTTCGCGGGAACTATGTCGCCCTTGTCGGTTTGCACGGCCAGCATGAACGCTTTGCCGCCGATTGGGACAAGAACCTCAAGTTGCAAGGCTTCGCCGAAGCCTTCACGGACAAGTCAATTCGCGGCTAGTCCGCTTCCCTTGCGGAGCGGAACAGCCAGAGTGTCCCCGCTCCGCTTGCCTTCACTCTCAACCGCTCGAAAGGAGCTTTTCACCATGACGACCACGGTTATCAATACCCCCGAATACCGCGACGTGCCTCTCGCGTTGCTTGTCCCGTCCACCACCAACCCGCGCCGCCGTTTCGATGAGGCATTCTTGAAAGAGCTTGCGGCCAGCATCCGCGGCAATGGCGTTCTGACTCCGTTGCTCGTTCGCCCCAAAGAGGAACGGCTGGAAATCGTCTTTGGGGAACAGCGTTACCGCGCCGCGCAGATTGCCGAAGCCGCCACCGTCCCGGTACGCATCCGCGAGATGACCGACGCGCAGGTGTTGGAGGCGCAGCTTGTCGAAAATCTCCAACGCCGCGATGTTCACCCGATGGAAGAGGCCGAAGGATTCAAACGGCTTCTCGACTTGGAGGAACCCAAGTACAGCATCGAACTCATCGCAGCCCGCACGGGCAAATCGCCCGCTTTTGTCGCAACCCGTCTCAAGCTGGTTGACCTCATCGCGGCTGTGGTCGATGCGTTCTATCGGGACGAGATCGGCGTGGGCCATGCGCTGCTCCTGGCCCGCCTCCAGTCCGGCCAGCAGGAACAGGCCCTCGCCGCTTGCTTCCGCGAGGATTGGAGCGGCGGCGGCAAGGCCAAGCGCATCTTGCTCCCGGTTCGCCAGCTACAGGGCTGGATTGAGCAGAACGTCTTGCTCATCCTGAAAGAAGCGCCCTTCTCGAAGCGCGATGGGCAGCTTGTCCCGGCAGCGGGCAGTTGCTTGGAATGCCCGAAGCGCACAGGGCATAACACGCTGCTCTTTGCAGGTATCAGCGAAAACTCGGATGCCTGCTCAGACCCGGCCTGCTACGCCGCCAAGCTGGACGCGCACGTCAAAAAGACGATTGCGGCCAAGCCCAAGCTGGTACAGATTACGACCGCGCACGGCAAACCCGCCGAAGGCAGTCCGATTGTGCCGCGTGGTCAGTACATCCAAATCCGCGACGAGAAGCCGCAGAACAAGTACCAGCAGGAAGCCCCGGAGTACAAGACCTGCAAATCCGTTACCGAGGCCATCATTGCCGATGGTGCGGGCAAGGGAGAGATTCGCAAGGTTTGCGCCAATCTCGCTTGCCCGGTACATCACCCGAAGAGGCAGACGAGCAAGGCGGATGCCTCTTTCAAGGCCGCGCAGGAGAAACAGCGCAGGGAGGAGGCGATTGCCAACACCATCGGCATTCGTACTCTCTCCGCGATTGCGGAGGCTGTGCCGGTACGTCTGATGAAGCGCGACCTACTCTTTATCGCGGAACGCTTAGCCGCAGTCGCCAACGAGAGCCATCTTGCCGCACTTGCGCGTCAGTACGGCATCAAGAAGGTCAAGGAAAATGACTCTATCGGTAAGCTGTTTCTGGCGTACCTGCGCCAAGCCGAAGAGAGCATTCTTGGCAGCGTCATCGTTCAACTGGCGCTCTTGCTTGCCGCCGCGCGTGGCAATGGCGCTCAGGTGTTGCGGGAAGCCGCTGCTGTGTACAAGGTGGACACAGAAGCCATCGCTGCAAAGGTGAAGCGGGAGTTTGCTGACCGGGACAAGGCGAAGGCAACGAAAAAGGCTACCGCGAAGCCAGCCGTCAAGTCGCAGCCGAAGCCAGCTAAGAAACAGGTAGCAGCGTAGCTCTCAATTCAATCGAAACCATTGTGCGGGGTCTCACGTTGAGGCTCCGCAGTTTTTTGTCCGGCTGCCCGTCTTCCCATCCCTTGTGCGTGGCTCCTGCCATCCGGCAGGAGCGGCAGTCTCATCCCACCCGACGGGCAAAATGAATACGCACTGTTATGGCAAACTGTCCTTGCGAACTTGTTCAATGTAGAACTCTTCGGATTCTGCTCATGCAGTGACAGAGATAATTTTTGACAGTGCTCTCCGGGGTGCCGGTCACATCCGCAATTTCTTTCAGTGTCAACTCTTCCACGATTCTGAGCAAGAATATCGTCTTCTGCCGATGGGGAAGTTTCGACACAGTGTTCCAGATGCGCGCTACCTGTTGTTTGGCAACCGCACTCCTCTCCGGTGATTCGTGATCATCTGGAACCTGCTGCAAAACACCGTCCACATCCAGGGAGTTATTGCATGTTTGGTGCCAGAACTGAATCCGTCTGCTGCGCCAGTGGTCTTTTTGAAGGTTAATCGCGATCCTCATCAACCAAGTAGACACTTGTGCGTCTCCACGAAAAGTTGACCAGTTCTGAAATGCCTTGAGAAAGCACTCCTGAGTGAGAACCTCGGCCAGATCGGGATCATGGGATGACACCAAGAGAAACCTGTATATACGCGGACGATTTTCGTGAAATGCCTTTTCAAACTCTGCTAGGCGACGGGAAGAAATCGCGGAGTTGCTTGTCCGATCCGATGCTGTAGGCCGCTGATCCATCCAATCATCCCTTCTCATCGGTCAGATATTTCACAAGGTGACGGCCCGATGAGCACAGTCTCGATCTACCGTTTGAACGGGTGAACGAAGGGGTGTCGCCGCTTGGACGAGCGTTTGCCAGGCTTCCCAGCGCGCGATATGAAGCGGAGCAACATGAGTGCCAGAATGAGTGGAACCGCGAGTACGAGACAGCGAGCCACAAATAGCATGTACCACATCTCTTCAACTGGCCAATCCCTCATGTGCCCCTCTTGGAGAAGCCAACATTACCCCTTGTCATGAGTGGCCATAATGAAATTCCGAAGCGCGGGGCCTGCCGCAGCAAGTCCCGCAGGACACATTTACCGACCAAGCCTGAAGACAAGTCCAACGGAAAGATTGAAATCCCTTTGGAAGTCTCCGTTTTGACGTTCCACGAGCACACCGCCGGAGTACCGAAAGGCCATACGGGGAGTGATGTTCAGATCGAATGCAAGCCCAGGCTTAAACGCGAACTTCGTCGCGTTTGGGTAGAGGCCCAGCATGGCAGGAGAAATTGTGCCTGAAGGCGTGTCGGAGTTTGTATCTGTAACGCCGGCGAGCAATCGTATGCTCGAAGAGTAGCGCGCTCGTTTGCGCCACCGATATTGAGGGCCTGCCATGAATACATATTTTGAGACCAGAGGATCGGACAAGGTAAAGCTGGATGGCGCAATGGGCGCATGACCGTAAAACCCCTGAACATCCACAGTAGTCCCCAAAGTTGGCGTGAAGTAATGTGTGCCGCTCACATTCCATCCGCCGAAGTTCGTATCGTCCAGATTGGGGCCGCTCATTCCCCGTGCAAAGACGCCGCCTACAAATAGGTCATTGGCAAAATCATAGGGCGACGGAACGGAGTCAGGGCGTTGTGCGAAAGAGGTTCCGGTGAACAATCCAAGCAAGAGCATACATACCAGCGCACCACATACGCGGTTAAGGCGGTGTACGCATCGCGGCTGTAGTTTAAGGTTGGATGCGGGCGCCAGCCCACAGTGGTTTACGGATGGAATATCTACTCTCCTTTGCACGTTGAACGGTTTCACATGCGCTCAGCTCTGCTTTACATGAAGCATTCGGCATGGATCGATGAGCGAATGCTCTCTGACTGAATGCGCATGGCTGAGACTAATGGGAGAGTTCTCGTATGGATAAGAGAAATGGACTGAACGCGGAAGTAAGGGCGATGAGCGCGGAGTTTTTCCTTTCCGCTTTTTTGCCAGAACCACTAATCTCAGCTTCTCTATCGCCAGCGTTCAGGCGCAATTTCTACGCGCTCATGCCCTCTTGTTCCGCGTAGAAGAAGCGGCAATAGGAGCGTCTATATCGAAGGCGTACCATGAATTCATCAGCCGCTAATTCGATGCGGGAGGTGGCTCATCTGCTGTTTTTTATCCAAGGTTACGGTGCGAGCCCTACCGAGATTGCACGGCTTATCATCGTCGTCCTGTGCTCCCTACTCGGCATTGCTGTAAGCCTTTTGCTCATCACTCTATTGCTACGACAAAAGAAAGCGGATGCCGGAGCCAAGATCGGAATTGTGCTCGGTCTCGCCGTCTTTGGGATGTATTCGAGTGTTTGCGGAAATGCAATTCTTAGGTATTACGGGATCTCCCAGTGGAATTGGGCAAGTCGCCACGGCACTCCTATGCTGACCGGCACGTTGTCTTTCCTGCCAGCGCTGATCCTTTGGAGTTGGCGAAAATCGCCCATCCTGCTGTGGAGATCACGGATCAGCATCTGGCTACTTGCTTTCGCTTGCGCAAATGGCTTTCTCGTCGTGGTGACCGCTCTATGGTTTGGGCCGGACCCGCTTGTAAACAGAACTTTCGAGCGAGTGCTCGCATTGAACAGCGTCCTTTGCCTCGTGCCTGCGGTGGTGAGCATTATGCAACTACCGCTTGACGCTCGCCTGAAAACGTTCATGAAGGCTACCAGTTCAATCTATGTAGTTGCCTCGTTGATTGCCCTTGTGAGCCCTGTGAGGCACGATGACACATCCATACGTGCGGTGATTCAGGTCTTTTTTCTGCAAGCGTGCCTGTTGACAGGACTTCTCGGATCATTCATTGTGGCTGCTCGCTTTCGCTTTGCCGACGTTTTCGTGCGATGGAGTACGCGCATAACGATACTGGGCGTACTCTCCCTTGTCGGCTCACTGTCTTTTGTTTTTGTCGGAGTTGGGTCAAGTCCTTCGAATCGGTCCATCGGGATTCTTGCCTGTACCGTTGAAGTGGCGGTTCTTCTGCTCCTCGGAATGGTGTTCACTGAAAAATGCGACCGCTGGGTCGAGTCCCATGTATTGCAGCGCCTCGATCTCAAAGCTGAGGAAGTTCGGTTGCAGGAGCAATTATTCGCCATCGAGAGCAGAGATGGTCTGTTTACTTTTATCGAAGAAACGTTAACGCATCGTCTTGAAATTCGTGATGTACAGATTGTTCCGCTGGCAAGTGTGCCGCGAGAAATACTTGCTCTGCAAGGTCCTGCGAACGCCCCGTTGGAAATCAATTCATACAACGAACCCCTTCAAATCGGTTTCCTACAGGACATCGACATGTTGATACCGATACCGTCAAACGGAAAGGTCGAGGAAATGATAGGGGTTTCAACAGGCAGCGGACGCCAATCCCTGAATAGCGGGGAGATTGGTTTCCTCAAAGACATCGGCCACAACCTCGGTGTACGCCTGCATCACCTGGAAGTGGAAGCCGAGCATCGACGGCAGACTGTGCGGGAGACACTTCTTCGGCAGCAGCTCACAGAAGCAGAACTTCGCGCTCTTCGGGCACAGGTCAATCCTCATTTTCTCTTCAATTCCCTCAACACGATTGCTGACCTTATCATCCGTGATCCGGCGAAAGCGGAACGAATGACGCTTCGTCTCAGCAGTGTTTTTCGCCATGTCCTGGCGCAAGCAGATTGTCAATTCGTGACCCTGCACGAAGAGTTTGAGTTCCTTCGGAACTATCTCGACATTGAGCAGGAGCGCTTCGGCGAGAACCTACAGGTCTGTTTTGCACTCGATCCACAACTTGCTCACGTTTCTATTCCTACGCTTCTGTTGCAGCCTCTGGTGGAGAACGCGCTGAAACACGGGCTGGGGCCGAAAGGAGGACGCAGAAATCTCCGCGTAACTGCGGTAGTCAGCGCAACAGAGATATTTCTTGAAGTGATAGACGACGGTGTGGGATTCAATGCGAAGATTCCGTCCACCAAGTTCGGCGGGCAAACTCCGGGGGTTGGGCTGGCAAATACTCGTGCGCGCCTTCAAGCTGTATATGGCGAAAAGGGACGCTTACAGATTGAATCGGCGCCGATGAAGGGGTGCCGGGTATCAGTATCGATACCCTACACGAAGGTGCAATCATGAGATGCCTGATTATTGACGATGAATTTTCGGCGCGCTCGCGCCTGAAGCGACTGCTAATGCCGGAGTCGGATGTCGAAGTCGTCGGAGAGGCTGAAGATGGCATTCAAGGGCTTGAGAAACTAAATGAGCTAAAGCCTGACCTGATCTTCCTTGACATTGAGATGCCACGTTTGAATGGCTTCGGAATGCTTCGGGCAATTCCCGCCACAGACAATCTGCCTCTTATCATCTTTATCACCGGCTACGATGAACACGCTCTGGCTGCCTTCGAAGCAGATGCTCTAGCATACCTTCTCAAGCCGGTTGAGCCTCAGCGATTGACCTCTGCGCTTAGCCGAGCGCGCCATCTGATTCGAGATCCGTCTAACGCCTTGGAAGAAAAAGGGAAGATCGTCAACCTGGTTCGACGAGCAGCGGCACGAGTGGACCATATCGTAGTGCGGCGCAAGGGCAGGTTCGTCCTTTTGCGTCCGGCGGAAATTTCGCACTTTACGGCTGACCTGGGGGTTGTCAAGGCGCATACCTCAACCGAGATATTCCATGTTGAGATGACGATGAATGAGCTTGAGGAATCGCTCTCGGCCCAGCGATTCTTTCGGGCGCATCGCGCGACGCTGGTCAACTTGGAACATGTGAGAGAGATTCAACCCTATTTTCGCAGCAGCTACCTGTTGATTATGGCGGACGCCGCTCGTTCGGAGATCCAGGTCAGCGAGCGTCAAGCAAAACTTCTCCGAGAGAGAATCCCAGGACTGTAGTTGCGCGTAGCGGTTAATGCCGGTCACCCGAATGGCGAAACCCATTGGTCGCCATCTACCTCGGTGCCGATAGGGTCTCGGACAGCAACCCTCTTTCCAATATCCGCAGGGCCGCTGCTCGATACAGTAGACGGTTGGCGCGGTCGGCGGCTGCAAACCGCGATGTTGTGTAAGCAAGCGACTCAATTACGGCAAGCGCAAAGTGAACTGGCAGATCTGGGCACAGTCGATCAACGAGAAACCTGCGCGTGGCATCTTCCACACGCATGATACTCGGTACGCTTTGCTCCAATGGGCTCGCTTTTTCCATGCCTGGGTGCGTGATAGTAGGCGCAGAACCAAGACGCCCACAATCAAACCAGTTAACATAAAGGTTAAGAATCGAACGCAAATCGGTCACTAACAGATCTCCCTCTCCGACGATCTTTTCCGTGTCTCGCGCTAACTGCTCTACCTTTGTCGAAGTATCCATAGCGTCACATTTCTTTCTGCGTCTTTTCGCCGCTAGAAATACACGAGTTCCGAACGCCCCTGTTCCTATCCTCAAGGTGCCAGCCTGACATAATTCGTGCTCGTGGTTGAAATGAGGATTTTCTTTGCAGGCGCCTGAATTGTCGTCTGTGCCGGGTATAAGGTGCCGTCGGCCAATCTCGCGAAACGTATTTGCTCCATGACAGGGCTGCGCCCGTTGTCCAGGTAGGTCGATATTTCAATGCGGACTACCTGCATGGAAGCGGGATCGAGGATCAGCTTCATCTCGTCTCCCGGTTTTTGATAATCACGGAATGCAACTGTCGCCCCTCCCTGGCTGTCGGACTCGAACGCAACTCTGCCGGCGGCAACAGAGTCTCGAAGGCGATTTGGATCAGGCAAGAGGTACTGCGCGGCCACTCTGCCGACCTCGGCAACCTCTTCTTGCTTCTCTTCGATCATGTGGCGGCGCAATGGTCCTCCATGTTTTGCATTGCTGTCTGTCGGACCAAGTGGTGTTTTCAGAACCGTGCCATCGGCGGCATATCTACACAACGACTGGCGCGGAGCTGCCTGGTGGCCATCAACCGTGACGGACACGGATTCTTGCCACTGGTAGCCGCGGAGCTGAAACTGGTTTTTCTTTGTTGCTTCTCCCATCTGTGTGAGCTTCTGCTGAAGCAGGCTTCCATCCTGCGCAAACGCGCTAGTTACACCGAGTATTAAGCCGAAAACGGCAGTTCTGATGACCACTTGATGCTCCCCTCTCCTGTCTGCTGATATGGCCGGTACGCGCGTGGCTTCTGTTGCCCATTGCGAGCCTAATTCTGCCTGTTGAATTCAGCCGAGAAGAAAAGGACCAGTGCGGAAGAATCGCGTATCAACGCGGAATGACGCCTTCGCAGGCGAAACCAGGCGCTTCCCATCCGTTTATTCATCCCCGCATTTCACGCGCAAGAGGAAACAATACACGCGCTCAGCGCTTTAAGCTCACGGCAATCTTCCACTTACTCCTAAGCTGCGATCAATGCTCATCAGAAGGAAAGCAGATGAACCACATGTATCGCAAAATGAGAATTGAGAATTCGCGCGCTACTCTCCTGCTGACAGCAGGCGCTTTGCTGGCGGCGATGGCCGGCATCGGCATAACGGGCTGCGGCAAGGGCCAGGCAAAGGCCGCTCCCGCTTCCGGTCCCATTCCCGTCACCGTCGTCAAAGTTGGCCAAAAGGATGTGTCTCTCACTGGCAACTGGGTCGGCACACTCGATGGTTTTCTCAACGTGCAGATCCAGCCGGAAGTCAGCGGTTATCTGATCAGCCAGAATTACCGGGAAGGCTCTCCGGTCCGCAAGGATCAGGTCCTGTTCCAAATTGATCCCCGTCTCTTTCAGGCCACCGTCGATCAGACACAGGCGCAGGTTGCACAGGCCCGCGGACAGCTTGCTCAGGCGCAGGCCCAGCAGATCCTTGCGCAAATCAATTTGAAGCGTGACACGCCGCTTGCTGCCGCCAAGGCCATCGCGCAAAGCCAGCTTGATAATGACAAGCAAGTGGCGGCACAGGATGATGCCGCCGTTGCCGCCGCCGAAGCCGCAACCAAGACCGCCGAAGCCTCGTTGACCACAGCGAAGCTAAACCTTGGATTTACGCAGGTTCGTTCTCTGATCAGCGGCGTTGCGGGGCAGGCTGCCATACAGGCCGGCAATCTGGTCACGCCGTCGTCGGCGCTGACCTCGGTCTCGCAACTGGACCCGATTAAGGTCTACTTCTCCATCAGTGACGCCGAATACCTTGCCCTTACCGAGCTCGCGCACCAGCAGGGGAGCGACCTGCTGAGCGGTCATTCCAATCTTCCCCTGTCCCTGGCTCTCGCGAATGGCAAGGCGTGGCCTTACAAAGGCCACGTCGTGTGGGTTGATCGGCAGATGAATCAACAGACAGGAGCCATTCGCATTGCGGCTGCATTTCCGAATCCGCAGGATGTGCTCCGCCCAGGTCAGTTTGGCCGGGTTACAGCCGAGACCGAGGTCCGCCGGGATGCTCTCGTCATACCGCAATTAGCAATCCAGGAACTGCAAGGAGTTCAACGGGTCTATATCGCCGGACCGGACCAGCGCGTGCATGTAGTCAACGTCACGCTCGGCGCGCAGTTCGGCAAGGAATGGATCGTCAACGCTGGCTTACAGCCCGGACAACTCGTGATTACCAGCAATTTGCAGAAGCTCCGGGACGGAGCCGCGATTGTTCCCCATGAGATCTCCGAACAGGCGGCTATTCAAACATCCAGCCCGACGGGCGCGAGGTAATCCATGTCCAGGCTTTTCATTCGCCGGCCCATCGTGGCAATCGTGATCGCCATTCTCACCGTAATCATCGGCGTTGTTTCCATGCTGATGCTGCCTACGTCCCAATTTCCGAATATCGTGCCGCCGGAAATCATGGTGCAGGCGACATATCCAGGAGCGGACGCGAGAACCCTGGCGCAGGCTGTGGCAACGCCAATCGAGCAGCAGATGAATGGCGTTGACAACATGCTTTATATGAATTCCGTCAGCGCCAGCAACGGACAGATGACCCTCTATGTGGATTTCGATGTCAAGACCAGTTCTGACACCGATCAGGTCCTCTCCCAGTTGCGCGTTTCGCAAGCGCAGTCCCAGTTGCCCTCGGAGGTCAACACGGCAGGATTGGTCGTGCAAAAGTCCATGTCGTCGCCTCTGATGATCGTTGCTGTGTCTTCGCCTGGCGACAAGTACGATGCCAATTTCCTCACCAACTACGCCGTCATCAACCTTCAAGATGAGCTGACTCGTGTTCCCGGCGTCGCGCGCATCCAGGTATTCGGCGGCCAATACGCACTGCGGGTGTGGGTGAATCCCGATAAGCTCGCTCAACTGGGCGTAACCGCCACGGACGTCATTAACGCCATCCAGGTGCAGAACAATGTAAATCCCGCTGGCCAGATCGGCGGAGAGCCGGCGCCCAGCGGCCAACAGTTCACCTACACAGTGCGCACGCGGGGCCGCCTCGTGACACCAGAGCAATTCGGCAACATCGTCATTCGCGGCAATTCTGACGGTTCCGTTCTTCACCTGCGCGATGTCGCGCGAATCGAACTCGGCACCCAAACCTATAACCTGACCAGCCGCTACAACAACGCGCCCACGGCGGGATTGGCCATCTACCAGTTGCCGGGGACCAATGCGGTGCAGACAGCCGCAGCCGTAACCAAGCGCATCCAGGAACTCTCGCAGCGGTTCCCGGCAGGAGTCACTTACTCCATCCCATTGGACACAACCGCCGCAGTTACAGCCGGCATTCATGAAATCATCTTCACGCTTGGCCTCGCGCTGCTGCTCGTCATCCTTGTGGTCTTCCTGTTCCTTCAGAGCTGGCGCGCCACGATGATCCCGCTGCTGGCGGTGCCGGTATCGCTGATCGGAACCTTCGCCATATTCCCGCTGCTCGGCTTTTCCATCAACACGCTATCTCTTTTCGGACTGGTTCTGGCCATCGGCCTGGTTGTAGACGACGCGATTGTCGTTGTGGAGGCGGTCGAACACCACATTGAAGAGGGACTTTCGCCGCGTGACGCAGCGTTCAAGGCTATGGAAGAAGTTGGCGGTCCGGTGATTGCAATCGCGTTGGTTCTTGCAGCCGTGTTTATCCCGACGGCTGCAATTCCCGGCATCACCGGACGCCTTTATCAGCAATTTGCAATCACCATCGCTATCTCCGTCCTGATCTCGGCGTTCAACGCGCTAACCCTCAGCCCTGCCCTCTCGGCCCTTCTGCTCAAGCCCAAGAGTTCGGAACGTCGCAACAGTCCGCTGGGAAGATTCTTCGACTGGTTCAATCGCTTCTTCAATCGCACCACGGACGAGTATGTTTCAGCAGCGGGCGTTATGATTCACAAATCCGGATTTGTGATGGTTGCGCTCGCCGCCGCTGCCGGATTATCCGTCCTGATCGGCGCGCACATGCCCGCAGGTTTCCTTCCCCAGGAAGACCAAGGATACATTTTTGTCGCTTTGCAGTTGCCCGATGCGGCTTCGTTACAGCGCACCGCCGCCGCCGCTCAACACGTTACCCAGGCGCTTCTGGAGACGCCGGGCATCCAGAGCGTGGTCGGCATTGACGGCTTTAACCTGCTGACGCAAACCCAGAGCACGAACACTGCATTCTTCTTTGTCACGCTCAAGCCGTGGGACACGCGCAAATCGCGCATGGAGCAGATCGACGCGATTCAGGGGAGCGTACAGAAAAAGCTGATGGGGGTGGGCGAGGGACTCGCCTTCACGTTCCCGCCGCCCGCGATTCCGGGCATCGGAACCTCGGGCGGCGCCACTATGATCCTTCAGGACCGCTCCGGCAACGACGATCCTGCGTTCTTGGCCAACAATGTAGGCGCTTTTCTTGCAGCGCTCAAAAAACGGCCGGAGATTGCCGCAGCCATGCCTTCCTACCTGCCCGCGGTTCCGCAACTCTATGCGGATGTGGACGTAGACAAGGCTGCGCAGCAACAGGTGGATATTGGCTCGATCTATACGACCATGCAGACCTTCATGGGCGGATACCTGGTCAATTACTTCAATCGCTTTGACCGGCAATGGCAAACCTACGTGGAAGCGGAAGGAAGCACGCGCGCCAATATCCAGGACATTAGTCAGTTTTACGTTCGCAGCAGCAACGGAAGCCAGGTGCCTCTCGCGTCGCTGGTCCACGTGCAGAAGGACACCGGGCCTGAGTTTATCCAGCGATTCAATGAGTACAACGGCGCGCAGATTAACATCACCGGCTCCCCTGGATACAGTTCGGGACAGGTTCGTGCTGCTCTTGAAGAGGTATTTCGTCAATCGATGCCCGCAGGCATGGGCTTTTCCTACTCGGGTATGAGTTTCCAGGAACAGCGCGCCGCGGAGGGGGTTCCCTCCTGGGTGATCTTCGGACTCTCGCTTCTGTGCGTCTTTCTGATTCTCGCCGCGCTCTATGAAAGCTGGTCACTCCCGTTCAGTGTCCTGCTGAGTACCCCTATGGCGGTCCTGGGGGCTTTCGGCACCCTGTGGCTGCGACGCTTCCTGACCGCAGTCCTCATTGGACCACGAGCCGTCCACGTCGAAAATGACGTTTATTTCCAGATTGGACTGGTGATGCTGATCGGTCTTGCCGCCAAGAATTCGATCCTGGTCGTCAACTTCGCGAAAGCCGAATACGAAAAAGGCAAACCGTTACTCGAAGCCGCGTTGGCTGGCGCCCGAGTACGCTACCGGCCTCTCATGATGACCTCGATTGCGTTCATCCTCGGCTGCGTGCCGCTCTGGACCGCATCCGGCGCGGGCGCGATCTCACGGCAGGTGATGGGCACCGCCGTGATTGGTGGCATGGTCTTTGAAACCTTTGTTGGCAGATATTTGGTTCCCGCCATTTTTTATGTCGTCGAGAGACTGTCAGGCTCGGGCGTTTCCTCCCACACGACAATCACGGCACAGGCACAGGAAGATCAGGCATGAACACCACGGTTTTGAAACGCACTTCAGCAGCGCTGCTGTTTTCGACTGGACTCCTGCTGCCTGTACTGACAGGTTGCACAGTGGGACCGAAATACGTGCGCCCGCAGGCCCTTGCGCCACCTGCTTATCGCGGCGCTGACGACACCGCTCGGTCGAGCGCAAATCAGGACTCCCTAGGCGACGAGAAGTTTGCCCAGGTCTTTAATCAGCCTGAATTGCAGGATCTGATTCGCACAGCGCTCGCCAATAGCTACGATGTGCGCATCGCTGCACAGCATGTGTCCGAGGCAGAGGCGCAACTCAAAATCACGCGCGCGCAAGAGTTCCCGACCATTTCGGTGGGGGGCAGTGGCGCGGGCGCAGACCTTGGGAGTTCCCTTGGCAATGGATTGCCGAGCGGCGGAATTGCTTCGGGTAGCTTCAATCTGTCGGCTCTCTGGAAGCCCGACTTCTGGGGCCTCTATCGCCGTCAGACCGAGGCGCAACGGGCTCAGATGCTTTCCCAGGTGTGGGCGCAGCGAGTTGTTCGCATGACCCTGGTTCAGGAGGTTGCGACGGACTATTTTCAGTTGCGCGCCTATCAAGCGCAACTGGTCATAGCAAATGAGACGCTGAAGGAAAGAAGAGAATCGGTCGCGCTGACACGCACTCTGGTAGATGGGGGAGCCAACCCGCTCTCTGATCTTCGTCAGGCCGAGGAAAATGAATTTACGGCGTCGGCGGAAATCCCGCAGCTCGAACAGGAGATACAGCAGGAAGAGAATGCGCTGCATCTCCTGCTGGGCCAGAATCCTGGCCCCGTTGCTGCCACCGACCCGAGCGCCCTTGCTCCCGTTCCCCGGAACTTGCCTGTGGGGTTGCCCTCGCGACTGCTGGAGCGCCGCCCCGACATCCTTGAAGCCGAACAGCAACTCATCGAGGCTAACGCGAATATCGGCGTGGCGCGCGCCCAGTTTTTCCCTCAGCTATCGATCAGCGCATCCGTCATCACAAGCGGAAGCGACTTTTCGAGTATGTTCAGTTCCGGCAACCAACTCGGTTACGGGATCGGCTCCCTGACGCAGCCCCTCTTTGAGGGCGGCAAGCTGAAAGCACAGCTCAAGCTCTCGGAAGAAACCAAAAAAGAGATGGTGCTGAGTTATCAGAAGACCATCGCTACCGCTTTCCAGCAGGTCTCGAATGCACTAATCGCAGTCAACAAGCAGAGAGCCGGGCGTGAGCAACAGGAAATGCTTGTTTCGGCTGCGACTGATGCGGCACGCCTTGCGCGCCTGCAATACCAGGCAGGCTCAACCAGTTATCTCGAAGTTCTCACTACGGATTCAAACCTGTTCTCCGCTGAGCTGAATCTCGTCAGCGCACGACAGGGAGAAGCCCAGTCGTTGGTTCAGCTCTACACCGCGTTAGGCGGCGGATGGCAGTAGCTCTGACCAGGACAATCAGACAGAGAGAAACGGGATATTCGTTCGGAGAATTTGCCATTATGACCACACAAGACGGCTTAATGTCCACGATTGGGATTCGTCGCTGCTTTGCCCTAACATTATTTCCGATCTTCATCAGCTTGCCGGGCCTCGGGCAGCAAACGTCCACGGACGAGATTGCCGCGACGCCGGCAAGCTCGGTGATGATGGCATCGCTGCCTGACGCTCCCTCGGTGTCGTTGCAGGCAGCCGAGGGGCAGAATTCAAACATTCACCCTGCACCAAGCGCTGTCGGCGGACAGGCATCCACGATACGCTATGCGCCTCGATTGGCGTTTACCATCGAGCCGGAATATCGTGCCGTCCCTCTTACGGATGGAAGAAAATTTCTCTATGCCGGCCACGAAATCGTCTCTTATTCATTCCCGTTTCGTGTCGTTATCGCCGCAAGTTTCTCGCAGGCGCGGCAGGCCGACCCAAAATACGGGGATGACGGTGACGCATTCGCAAAACGTGTCGGTGCCTCAGCCGCACGTCAGGCAAGTCAAGCCGTTTTCTCTGACGGCATTCTTGCGACAGCACTTCACCAAGATCCTCGATATTACGTTCTTGGTGATCAGTACGGCTTTTTTCATCGTTTCTTCTACGCCGCGACGCGCGTACTGGTAACACGAACCGATTCCGGCGGAGAAACGCTCAATACATCTACGTTGATTGGATATGGCGGTGCCGCAGCAATGGCACAGTTTTACTATCCAGAGGGTCATCGGGACATTTATGCGATGTCTCGCACCTATGGCTTCTCGCTGCTCGGTTTGGGAGGCCAGCACGAGGCACAGGAACTCTTCCGCTTCCTAATCCGTGGTGAGCCGAAGTAGTGCAAGGGGATTCTAAGACGGCTCAAATGACAGAGAACATGACAGAAGCCATTTACAGACCGAAGCACAACCCGTGGATTATCGCAATCACTGTTACGTTGGCGACCATCATGGAGGTACTTGATACTTCGATTGCCAATGTTGCGCTGCCCCACATTGCGGGGTCGCTGGGAGCGTCGCAGGATGAATCAACATGGGTCATCACGTCATATCTTGTCGCGAATGCAATCATTCTTCCTGTAGGAGCGTACTTGAGCCGGATCGTAGGCAGAAAGCGCTTTTACATGAGCTGCGTTGCCATTTTCGGACTCAGTTCGCTGATGTGCGGCCTGGCTCCAACGTTACCTGCGCTTCTGTTTTTCCGAGTCCTTCAAGGGCTTGGTGGTGGTGGCCTTCAACCCTCCGAACAGGCGATCCTCGCCGACACATTTCCACCAGCGAAGCGCGGACAGGCATTCGCAATTTACGGACTTGCGGTGATTACCGCTCCCATCATTGGCCCAACACTCGGCGGATGGATTACCGACAATTACGATTGGCGATGGATATTTTTCATCAATATTCCGGTCGCAATCCTTTCGCTTGTCCTCACCCATAACCTGGTGGAAGATCCGCCGAACATCCAGCGCGACGTTGCCGAGGCGAGACGGGCAGGTTTTCAACTCGATGTAATCGGTTTTGTGTTGGTCGCACTCACGTTCGGAAGCCTTGAGGTGGTCATGGATAAAGGACAAGAGGACGACTGGTTCTCGTCGCACCTGATCCTCGTTCTGACCGTACTCTGCATTGCCAGCTTCGTTGCAGTCATCCTCTGGGAGCTGTATCAAAAACGGAGGGGGCAAAGACCAATTCTCGATCTGTACCTGTTCGGCAATCGCAATTTCGCAGTCTCCTTCCTGATGATGCTCTCGCTTGGTTTCGTTCTCTATGGGACAACGGTTCTGCTTCCGCAGTTCCTTCAATCGGTCATGGGGTATACAGCAGAGGCAGCGGGAATGGCGATGTCGGCAGGAGGCATCGCCACGATTATTGGAATGCCGCTAGTCGGTTTCCTGATTGGCCGAATGGATGGACGCTACCTGATCATGTGTGGCTATGCCGTTCTCGCAGCTTCGCTGTACCACATGACGACGATCTATTTGGGGATCAGCTTTTCCTACGCAGCGTGGCTTCGTCTCTTTCAATCGACCGGCCTGGCGTTCCTGTTTGTCCCGATCAATACGCTTAGCTATGTTGGGATCTCTCGCGAGAAGAATAATGATGTGTCCGGGTTGACGAACCTTGCGAGGAATATTGGAGGGTCGGCAGGAACATCCTTCTTTACTACCGTCCTGGCCAGACGTGAGCAGGTACATCAACAGTTTCTTGTCTCCCATGTTGTTGAATCCAATCCTGCGTATCGAGTTCAACTGGACGCTTTAATTCACCAGGCGCTAACACATACCGCATCCATGAGCGACGCTAAGCAGTTCGCCTTGCAACACATTTACGACTCCGTGCTGACCCAGGCGAGCGTGCTGTCTTACATCGATGTGCTGGCAATGTTTTCTCTTGTGGCCGCGTGTATGTTGCCGATGGCCGCCTTGCTGAAGAAGCCGCCAAAGCACATGAATATGCCGGTTCACTGAGGATGCCGATCCATAAGGCGAGGCATGGAACCTCGCTTGTGTCACTGAAAATGTTCTTCCGGTTAAAAAGATATGACCGAAAGCCACATCCCGCTCCTTACATATCCGGCCATCCTTCTCGCCGTGTTCGCCGGCCAGATCGGCCTGCCCGTTCCTGCAATGCTTTTCCTGATAATGGCTGGCGCCTTGGGAGCGAGCGGTAAGCTGAGCCTGCTTGCGATTATCCTGACTTCGATCACAGGATGTTTGGTCGCCGATTTTGCTTGGTTTCAGGCTGGCCGCTGGTGGGGCAGCCGAATTCTAAGAATCCTTTGCAGCTTCAGTTCGGATCGCCGCTACTGTGTTCAGCGGGCGCGGGAGGTCTTCGCACGGTGGGGATTGCGCACTCTCGTGATTGCCAAATTCATTCCCGGTCTTGATGGGCTTACACCGCCGCTGGCTGGACTCGAAGGAGTGGGAACAATAGAGTTTTTGCTCTTCGACGCAATCGGATCGGTACTGTGGTCCTCTACATATTGCCTGACAGGTTATCTCTTTGCGGACCACGTAGAGGTAGTCGCCGCCGCCTTGAGACGCATAAGCACCACCTTGGCGGCGCTTCTTATTGTCCCACTCTTCTGCTATCTGCTCTGGCGGGTGTGGGAGCTGACCCGCATGGTGCGTCAACTGAGAATCCGTACCGTTTCTCCAGCGCTCCTAGAAGAGAAGCTCAGGTCCGGGCAAAAAATCGCTGTACTTGATCTTCTGCTTTGTGAAGGCGAGTCACTCTCAGCGCCCGGCCCTGCCATACCGGATGCCATTCGTGTTGATCCAACGCGATTACGGAAGGCTCCGCGCGTTCACGTTCCAGATGACGTCCAGATGGTGCTGTACTGTTCATCGCCAAAGGAAGTAGCGAGCGCTCGTGTTGCCGTCGCCCTGCGGCATAAAGGGATCAGGAAGGTATGGGTTCTCGAAGGCGGTCTACAGGGCTGGCGGGATTCCGGCTTTCCTGTCACCACAGACCTGCCGAATCCCGAAGAAATGTCTGCTCGTTTCGGTATAACCGTAGCGCCTCGGCATTTCTCTTGAGTCAAAGCGTGGCACTCCACACCGGAAGAGATAAAGGGAGCGATTTGTCGGGCAGATTATGGAAGCACGTTGGGTACATGTACATCAATGTCGGAGATGTGGGAATGTAATCAGGATTGATGACATCGCCCCACAGACAATATCAGTAGGCGTAATCACGTGCTCAAAATGTGAAACGTCAGGCCGAATCAATGTTGTGATCTTGGACGAGAAAGCGATTAGTGAGTCACAATCGGATTCAGGCAGGAATAGGCAATGACATTTGGCTATCGGCGTTTAGATGACCTATTTTTCGTACAAAACTTCGGACCAGTTCACTAAGCAGAGGCGACGAATTATCGGATCTGGATATGAGCAGGGTGCGCGTCGTCAGCTTGGCTTCATCAAGAGGTCGCATGGTGAAACCATCACGGGCAATTCGCAGCGCGCCTGACTTCGGAACAATCAAAATGCCATTAGGTTCGATAAGTATTGGCAGGCTCTCCTCGGGGATCATGTAATGCTGGACCGCGGTAGGGACGACATGCAGGTCTTGTACAGATTTTTGGATCAAGTCATATAACGGCGGGTGGCTTTGTCGCTGGAATAACGCCCAGCGCTTACCTGCGAGTTGGTGAAGACTGATAGAGGGGAAGCGTGCCAGATCGTCTTCTTGTGACATGACTATGTAGAGTGGCGATTCATCAATCCTCAACGTGGTCAAAAGTCCAGAAGTTGGAGGTTCAATTACGATAGCCACGTCCAATTCTCCGGTAAGAACATCGTGCGTCAGATCGCAAGAGAATCCGCTCGATAGATTCAACCGCAGTCGGGGAAAGAGTGGCAGCCGGGTAGCAAGAAGGATGGATGTAAAGAAGGGATCAGCATACGGTGTTCGTCCCACGTTCAAGACTGTTTCTACATTGTGACCGGCGGCGCGGGCAACCTGTACTGCTCGCTCTGCGTGAAGCACAACGATGCGCGCCTCTTCGACGTAAGCCTTTCCCGCTTCAGTGAGGGATACAACATGATGAGCGCGGAGAAAAAGCAAAACGCCTAAACTTTCTTCCAATTCAGAGATGTACTTCGTGATCGCTGGTTGGCTCAGGTGCAAACGTTTGGCCGCACGAGAAAAACTCAGTTCCTCGGCTACCGCAATAGCAGCTCTCATGTACTTCAGCTCGTTCGCCACTATGCAGCCCCCTTCCTGTACGAGCAGGGCCAAACCATCCGGCTCTTCTGAATGGTTCACGGCACATTCGCAAGGGCGTGCGCGATGGGCATATCCGAAAATGGATACGGCCCGCGTTGCGTTTTTAGATGCCTTGGGGGCAAAGTGAGATGGTCTGAGTGGCACAATGGTTTTTCGCCAACTATCACGTTTTGGAATAACCGACCGACAAATCGTGATTGGACAAATCGGCCAGAGCCAGTCAATCGTTATCCGAATGAGAGGTATCTAGGGAGTATCTAGCCTCATGAGGGCGGGTCCAACTACCCCCCCGAACTCGACAGATGCTCTCGCCATTGCCACGAGTTGGGGGATACGATGCGAAACGTATTAGAACGCGAAGACAACATGCAGGATCGCGAGGTCACGTCAGTCCTCGAACGAAAGCCTGTGAGGTCAGAGACACAACCGGAGAGATTCAGGGCAGAACAGCAAGAGCCAGTCTTCACTGTAGCGAATCCGGGTTACGAAGAGGACAGAATGGTGCGAAGAGATAGCCGGACTAGCATCGTTCTGGAAAAGCATTGCTCAGTGTCAGAACTGTCGAAGCAGTGGGGATTCAGCGAGAACACGATACGCCGTCTCTTCCGCAAAGAGCCGGGCGTCATCAAAATTGTCCATCAGGAGACTCTGCATAAGCGCGGATATACGAGTATGCGTATCCCAGAACGTATCGCGCAGCGTGTTCACCGCCGCTTGCAGGGGCTGGTGTAGCCACAGAAAGATTGAGTATTCCCCTCAATTTCGCATTGACGGGAGTTAGCGCGGTACGATGAACCACCACGGAGATGGATCGTCCATACCGCCTTTGCTGCGTGTTACTCTTCCTTGGGCTTCGAGCCGTTCAAAACTATCGGCCACCTGGTCTTGATTTAATTTAAGGAATTCTGCCATTTCGTCTGACTTGACAGGTCGAATACCCGCACCAGTCATTGGCCGCGGTCCTTTCCATAACGCTGGATCTGCCATTGCCGTCAAGACTCGAGAATCAATCTTCTGTTCGTTCTTTTCCTGCCGTTCTTGTTTCCAAGCATTCCGGTTTGGGTAGAACCAAACAAAGATGCCACCCGTAACGTTGCCAAACAGCCAACTACAAAGGGATATGCCCCAATGAGACAGGACATAATGCCACAATTTTGCCATGCGGAAATTGTAGTTTGTCTGCCCGATTTGCCCTGTAAAATTGGTAAGGTAGGCGTCGGTAGGGTACAGCACTCCCCTCTCTCTTCTTCATCCGTGAGACGGGCCAAAGTCATTCGCGGAGTTCGCTGAGATTTTTGTACAGCGTTTGTACAGTAGACTTGGCAATCATGGTTTTCGGTGATTTTGTGGCAAACGTAAAATCAGCAAGTTACCTATAATCAATACTTGCCATCGGTTCGACTCCCGCCGCCTCCACCATGGTCTTTTCAATTTACAGG
>JAJYFA010000156.1 GCA_021790995.1 Acidobacteriota bacterium | reverse complement strand
ATGTGCCGGAAAAAGATGCGCAGCGGGCTGGCGCCCAGCGCGCGAGCCGCGTCAATGTACTCGCGCTCGCGAACGGCCATCACTTGCGCGCGAACTAGGCGCGCGTAGCCGGCCCATCCGCCGATGGCGAGCGCAAGAACCAGATTCGTGAATCCAGGCCCAAGGAAAGCGGCAAAAGCAATGGCCAGCAGAATGCCGGGCAGTGCCTGAAAAGTATTCATGGCAAACGTGGTCAGCGCGGTATCGACCCAGCCGCCAACGTAGCCAGCCAGACCGCCGATCGCCAATCCCAGCACCGACGAAAGTGCAACCACCGAAATAGAAACTGCCAGTGAAAGCCGCGCACCCCACAGAAGACGCGTCAGCGTGTCGCGGCCCAGTTCGTCGGTTCCGGCCCAATGCGCAAACGAGGGCCCTTCGAGCCGGTGAATCAGGTCAATCGACGCAGGGCTGTAAGGGGCGATCCACGGCGCCGTCAGCCCGCACACCACAAAGATCGCGAGCAACACCACGCCAACCACAGCCAAAGGCTGCCTCCGCAAACGCAGACGAAACTGGCCCCATCTCTTGACAAGCGGAAAAAACATGCGCTAAGCCAGAATACAGCGACAACCATTCGGATTCGGGGTTGAATCGAGTATGAAGGCCTTCTCTATATTTCTCGTTGGGGCGATTGCTGCGCTCATCGTCATGCCGCAACCGTCGACGGCGCAGGCGCAGTCGTTTCCATCCGTCACGTATTCGCAGAGTGGCAGCCAGCCCGATCTGCGCGGAGACGCTGAGCAGATCTTCGCGCTGGGCAACCAGGCTCGCGCGCAGGCCGGCGTGGCGCGTCTCGTGTGGGATCCGGATCTGGCCGAAGCCGCCCTCGATCATTGCCGCAGAATGGCCGCCGAGGGCCCACTTTCGCACCGCTACGGCGGCGAGTTGAGTCTGACCGCGCGCGCGGCCAAAGCCGGTGCATACTTCAGCCTGATCGAGGAGAACATTGCCATCGGCCCCACACCGGGCGCGATCCACCAGTCATGGATGCAGTCGCCGGAACATCGTAAAAACCTGCTAAACCCGCAGGTGAATCACGTGGGCATTGCCATCGTCTCCGCGCGGGGCGTACTTTACGCCGTCGCCGACTTTAGCACAGCGGTCGTGAGGCTGACTCCACAGCAGGTCGAAGCGCAGGTGTCTTCGCTGCTGCGCTCGAACGGCGTGGCGACCCTTCCCGGTACTGCCATTGCGCGGACGGCCTGCGCCAGCGACGACTCGTGGCTGCCACCGGCGTCCAATCAGCCGGCGTGGATGATTCGTTGGCAGAACTCCGATCTCTCCCGCTTGCCGCAACAGTTGGTGAAACAGTTGAAATCGGGAAAGTACCGCCAGGCGGCCGTGGGCGGTTGCCCTGCACATCTGGACAACAGCGCATTTACGTCCTATCGCGTGGCGGTGCTGCTGTATTGAAGCCGGGGAACAAGGGAAAAAGAGAGCGCGCAGAACAGTTTGCGATCAGGCCTCTCGCAATTCGAATCCCCTGCCCCACCGTGGCGACAGAGGCATCGACGTTGCTTGAGCCGACGCAGGCCGGGCCTTACCCAAACCAAAGATTCTCCTTCCAGAATTCCGGCCAGGGTTTGCGTAGCGGCCCGCAAACAAAGATGTCAGGGTGATCCACGCTCCCTTCATTGCGCACGCCTTCGGAGTTGCCATCGTGCCCCGCAAGCCGGCAGCCGGTAAAGAGCGCATTCGCGTCCTTTGCGCTGAGACCGAGAACAATGATCGTGTTGGGCGCCGGAGCGGGGTATGCGACAAATCCCCAGTCGAGATGCCGTACGTCGCTCAGAAACTGTAGTTCGTCGCGATGAAATCCGTAGCGCGAGTTCGTAAACAGATGAAGAAGCGCGACGGCCGCAGCGATGGCGATGAGAATGGCGATATCGGCTTGCTGGTTGGCGATTCGCGGCTCGTCATCTGCGCGCATGGGTTGCAGTTGGGCCTCCCCATAAACTCCTGCGGTGAATTACGCAGCCGTTTCAGTTCCGGTTCCGCTGTGGCGCTCAAATGGAGACGGAACGCGCACCGATGCCATGCCGGCCGCCGTCGCGCCCGCAATCCCCATCGCGGTGTCCTCAAACACAAGGCACTCCTCGGGCGCGACGCCGAGCCGTTCGGCCGCAATGAGAAAAGCATCTGGCGCCGGCTTGGAGCGCGTGTAGTCCTCGTGGCCGACAAGAAGTTCGAAGCGGTCGAGCAGCCCCACCGTCGTCAGCGATTTCACGATCGAATCGCGGTTGCTGCCCGAAACCACAGCAAAAGGAATTCGCCCGTGCTGCGCCTCGATGTGCTCCAGCACTTCAGGCACGGCCCGCAGTTGCGGCAGGAGTGCATAGTAGAGATTCTCCTTGCGCTCGGCCACTGTTTCGACCGGCATCTGGAGTCCTTGCATCTCATTCAGGTCGGCGATAATCTCCATGGGGGGCTTGCCGCCCCATTGATAGAACAGTTCTTCGCCAAAAGTGGCGCCCCACTCGCCGAGCGCTCTTGTCCAGGCGATAAAGTGCAGCGGCATCGAGTCCACGATCGTGCCATCGCAGTCGAAAAGGTAGGCGCGAAAAGTACCGGGCGGTAATTGAAGTTTCATTGTCCTCTGAGTCATGATGCTTGAAGCGGGCCGGATTCACTTCCTCGCCGCCCGTCTCTATTAATTATCAAGGAGAACCATGGTCAATATTCAAATCGAATATCAGGGAGACCTGCACTGCAAAGCAACTCACGGTCCTTCCGGCGTCGAAATGTCGACCGACGCCCCCAAGGACAATCAAGGCCGCGGTGAAAGCTTCTCCCCGACCGATCTGGTGGCGACAGCGCTTGGCGGCTGCATGCTCACGATTATGGGCATCGCGGCACGAACGCTGAATCTCGACATCTCCGGGGCCACCGCCTCGGTAGACAAGGAAATGACGGCAACGCCGCCCAGAAGAATTGCCCGCCTGACCGTTCGCGTTCATGTACCCCATTTGCTGAACCCGATAGACCGGGAAAAACTTGAACGCGCGGCCCGCGCCTGTCCGGTCCACAAAAGCCTGCATCCAGACATCCAGATTCCTATCGAATTTACCTGGGGGTGACGGAAAACGCTTCGAGCCGCAGACCCGAGCCCGCCATTCGTCCATCAGTCCATTAGTCATTTTGACGGCGGTCGCGGGCTCTGTTACCTTAAAGAAGGACAACTCAAGGCCACTCACTCCTCAGTAGCTCAATGGCAGAGCATTCGGCTGTTAACCGAAGGGTTGTAGGTTCGAGTCCTACCTGAGGAGCCAATAAAATCAACAACTTAGCGAACTGAAAACGAGCAGAAATCCCCCCAAAAGTGCCAACTGTAAATAGATTTGTGCACCTGCTCCTTCAAAATCGAGTGCTAACCCATAGCAATCGAGCTTCGTTGTTGCTCCCCTCCTCAGCCGACTCCCAGCCTCCAATCTGAAGCCGCAAGACCACCTTCCATGTGTGGCCATTTCGGCATTCTGAATTTGATCGAATTTCGTCCGCGCCTGAATCTTCAGTCGCGCTCCGGTGCACCGGCGCGCCAACCCGAGAGACAGGAGTGGAATATGTCGCTTTTCAAACGAGGAAATGTCTGGTGGTACAGCTTCTTCTTTGCCGGCCAACTGGTCCGGGAGTCGTCCAGGTCAACATCCAAAACCATCGCCAAGAGCGCGGAGCAGGAGCGCAGGCGGGAACTCGAAGCCGGATACAACAACGTCAAAGAAGTCCGTCAGAATCGCATTCGGACTCTTGCCGAGATCATCGTCGAATATCTGGTCGGTTACAGGCTGCGGTATCGGTCGGCCAGCTTTGCCGAATATGCGCTCGGTCACGTCTCGCGCCTGCTCGGTTCAAAGCTGGTCGTAGATATCAACGAAGCTGCGGTCCTCGGCTATCAGGAAGACCGATTGCGCGAGAAGGCCGCGCCCAAGTCGATCAACGAAGAAGTGCGCTTTCTCCTCAAGATGCTGGGCGACCCCGGAGACGTGATTCGCGCCCATCTCAAAAAGAAGAAACAGCTCAAGCTGGCGGTGCATAAACAAATTGGCAAAGCCTTCGATGCCGCAGAGAGTCACTCTCTGGAAATGACGGCGAGGAAGTCACACAGCCCCCACATGTATCCGGCATATATGCTGGCCCGCAACGGCGGCCTACGGGATACGGAAATCAAGACGCTGACCTGGGCACAGATTGACTTCACGGCGAAGACCGTGCAGGTGGGAAGAGCAAAGAGCGAGGCGGGCGAAGGGCGTATCGTTCCGCTGAACTCCGAAGTGTATGAAGCGTTGCTCATACATCGCGCCCGATACCAGAAAAAGTTCGGAGAGATCCGGGACGAGTGGTATGTCTTCCCGTGGGGCAAGCCACGTCCCTCCGACCCTACGCGGCACATCACATCGTTCAAGAAAGCCTGGAACACCATGCGGACGAAGGCCAACGTGAAAGGCCGCTGGCACGACAACCGGCATACCCTCATCACCGAACTCGCCGAAAGCGGGGCCGGCGACGAGACCATCATGGAGATCGCCGGGCACGTCGATCGTCAGATGCTTCGTCACTATAGCCACATCCGCATGAAGGCGAAGCGCGCCGCAGTGGAAGCGGTCGTCGCCGGACGCGCGATTCCTTCACAATCGGGCGATACCCAATCTCGATAGAACCAACCCGTGACAACTTGACCGAGACCTGGCCATCGGCTAGAGTCTCGGCCAGGTTTTTGAACAATCACCTGAAACGAAAAGGAGGGTGCGATGGAATCACTTCTGAACGAAACCCAGGTCTCAGAGAAGATCCAGGTCAGCCTTGCCTGCCTGCGACGGTGGCGGGTTCGCGGCGAGGGTCCGCCCTATGTCAAAGTTGGCCCACTGGTGCGTTATCGCCCGGAGGCAATCACCGAATGGATTGAGGCGTTGCCAGCAGGCGGAAACGGCCGCAGGCCCGTTGGGCGGACAGACTCGCGCCGACGAATGGCGCTCTCCGCATAAACCGTTGCGTCCGCTTCTCGCTCTCTCAGTGAGCGACAAATTTGACCGAATTTTGGAGTCGCCCCATCCTGTCTCAGAATTGGAGAAAGGCCAGATGAAGGGGTGTCCAGCATATTTCGTGATCGCGGTGTTGTTGACGATTCTCGATGCGGTCTTGGCCGTGTACTACGGTATGGCGATCTGGAACGCATTGCCAGGAGACATCAGGGATCTCAGCCTCTTGGTCCTCCTTGCCTCACTAGGAACCACCTCGCTCGTGAATGTTTGGGTTCAGGCAATCCTGGGATCTGCCGTTTCCCTTGGTGGTCGGACGTTGCCGTGCGGGCGGAGCACGGCGCCGATTCCGGGAGAAGTGCGAGGGTATGGCGATGTTTGAGTCGATCACCGATCTTGCCGGCAAACTGGCTGCGACGGGCTACTTCATCGATCCAGTGATGACCCAGGTCGTGTATGTTGCGGCCAAACTGCAGAAGCCGTTGCTGCTGGAAGGGCCTGCAGGCTCAGGCAAGACCCAGCTGGCCATTTCGGTCGCAGCGGCAGCAGGCACGCACGTCGAGCGGCTTCAGTGTTACCGTGGCGTGACCGAGGACAAGGCAATCGGCCGCTTTGACGAAGGCTTGCAGCGGCTCTACATGGAGTTCTCGAAAGGCCAGCACGAAGACTGGCAGAGCGTCCAAGCAAACCTCAAGGGCCGAGACTTCTTTCGTCCTGGTCCGCTCATGCGTGCACTCGAATGCGAGCGGCCCTGCGTGCTGCTCATTGACGAACTGGACAAGGTGGATGACGGTTTCGAAGCCATGCTTTTGGAAATACTCTCCGCCTGGCAGCTCTCGATCCCCGAGTTTGGAACCGTCACAGCAAAAAGTATCCCGTTCGTCGTGCTCACCAGCAATGAAGAGCGAAGACTGGGCGACCCGATCCGGAGGCGGAGCCTCTACGTGCGCGTCGAGCACCCGACGCCGGAGCGCGAGGCTGAGATCATCGCCAGCCGTACACCAGAGGCCGATGAGAGATTTCACCAGGAAATGGCCGGAATAGCGCTCTCCTTCCGCAACTACTCGCTCGAAAAGCCGCCATCTGTCTCGGAAATGATCGATTTCGCGAACGCCTTGCAGTTGCTCGGAACAGACCACGTCACCGCCGAGCTGCGGGATGTTCTTTTGCCCTTCCTTGCTAAGACCGAAAAAGACCGCAGGCACCTATTGCTGCGCGAAGGATTCAAAAGTCTGCTCGACGACGGCGCGCGCTTCGCGCAAAGCCTCGCGCATCACGGAGGACCGGCCGCATGATGCGATGGATGGTTCTGTTCGCGCTCGTCATTCCGCGACTTGCCTATGCACAGGCTGATCCCGCGCCAGCGGCAGGTTTTGTGCGGCAATACGCAGCTCATTACGGGGTACCGCCCGAGCTGATCGCTGCCCTGATCGACGTTGAATCGGGATGGAATCCGAAGGCGGTTTCGAACAAAGGGGCGATGGGGCTGATGCAACTCATGCCGAAAACGGCGCGTCACTTCGGAGCGTTCGACCCGTTCAATGTGGAGCAGAACATTGCGGCGGGCACTCGTTACGTTACGGCGCTCATGTGGGAGTTTCACGGAGATCTGCGCCTAGTCGCGGCGGCCTACTATGCCGGCGACCGTGGCATCGCCAGGAAGCAACTGTCGTACAGCGACCCAGATGTTGTGGCCTATGTCGAAGCCGTGCGACGGCATTACATGTTTCGCAAGTATTCGGTCGTCAAGCCTTCGAGGAGGTCATCACCATGAAATTCCGCTGGATCCTGCCAATCGCTTTCTTGATCCCTTTGCACTTGAACGCAACGGACGCAGCAGTGGAAGCACGTGTCGCGACGATCGCGATCAACCCGCGGGAGGTGACCGTGCTCCATCTGATGCCAGAGTTCGAATCGACGATCAAGATGCCGGAGGAGGTTACGTCTGTCATTTTGGGCAGTCCGAGCGAGTTCAAGGCAGAGCACAGCGAGGGCGAACCGGAGTATGTCTATGTCAAGCCCATCACCAAGGAGCCGGCGCAATCGAATCTTCTCATTGCGACCAAATCCGGCCAGCACGTGACGCTTGAACTGGTCAGCGACGGCTCTGACCTTTCGCAGCAGGCCCAGCCCGTGGACTTTCTGTTGGTCTATCGAACCGCACGAAGCTTCCTTATCGCCGCCAACCCCGAGGACATGGAATTGCCGAGCGCGCCGGCGAAGGGCCCGGGACGCAATGTGAGCGGCTCGGCCGCGGATTTGAGATCATCGCCGCATTCGAGCCTCGACGAGGAGTTCATCGAGCAGGAGAGCGTGAACGCTCCCAAGTGGACGAAATGGGAAAACCAACAAATCGAGACATCGATTGGTGACATGCGGCAATGGAGCAACGAAACTGCGATCTCCTACTCCGTCCTGAACAACTCCGATCGGCCGGTAGAGATTGTCCCGCCACAGATCCAAATCACGGGCCGCAAGGTCACGAAGAAGAAAAAGAAGGAGGGCAAAGGCATCATCTCGGATCAGCTTGAGATCCGAGATTACCGGCTCAGCGCGACTCGCCTGGAGCCGGGAGCGCGCGCCGATGGCGTAGTTGTCTTCGACCGGCCCAACTTCAAAGAATCGACGGAAAAGCTATTTCTGCAGATTGCGCAGGCCGATCAGGTGGACCGACCGATCCTAATCCAACTGCCATTCACCCCACCCGTTTCAGACGACGGGAAGTAGAGAGGAGTTCCAAGGCCATGAATCTCGCTGTCAACAATGGGAACGGAAGCGGAAAGCTACCCACTTCGGTCGCCGAGGCTCCGGAAGAAAAAGTGACGCAGTCCTCGTCGCAGACCCCGGAACCAGCCGTCACTGGCGAAAATGAGGTATTCCCGCCGAAGTTTGCCACGCGATCCGATGCGAAAGCGGCGGAAGGCGTCAGCAAGGGCAAGCTCATGCTCCTCGGCGGAGGACTGGCCCTTGCGGTCCTTTTCTTCGTCTTCACGGCCGTCGTTGGCAAGTCGTCCAAAAGGCCGTTCCAGGTCAAACCGGCGATACAGTCACAACAAGCCAAGCGGAACCAGGGAACTCCACCTCAAAGCAGCGTGACTCCGTTAATGGATGTCCCGCGGACTTCGGCGCCGGACAACGCCGGCGGCCAGATTGGACCAGCAGATATCCGGCGCACACGCTCGTCGGATGACGGGACAACCGCCAAGCCATTCGCCGGCAAGCCTGCCGTCGCCACTTCCCTGGGCTCGGTACCCTCTTTCGCTGACACGCAGCAGAAATGGGAAGATCCGGCGCCTTACAACACGGCTTCGCCCACAGAGACCGCTCAGAGTCAGCAGAACACTCTGAAGGAACCGTCGCTCATCTTCGTGCGAAGTGTGGCGCAAAGCCAGCAAGCGGCTGCACCCAGGAGCAGCGTCGATGACGACGGCGCACCGCGATTGGACCTAGCGCCGGGAACACGGATCGAGGCGAAGCTCGAGACGCAGATTTCGAGTGCGGTACTGGCTCCCGTCGTCGCCGTGGTCGAATACACCTACGCGATCGGGGACAGGATTATTGTTCCCGCTGGCGCGCGCGTCTATGGCCAACTCCAGCAGGCCGACCGAAGCGGGCTTGTAAGCGTGAAATTCGACGAGATCGAGTTGCTCGACGGCGCCCGAGAGAAGATCGACGCAGTCGGAACGGGGCTGGATCTTGGCCCCATCAAGGGCTACGTGTACGGAAAGAACACCGGAAAGAACTTTCTCGTGCGTGCTGCGTCCGGGCTCGGCTCGGTGCTTGCAGAAGTGGCCGGCAACAACACCAGCGCGGCGTTCTCCGAGGACGACATGCTGCGGGAGCGATTGGCCGAAAACATCGGCACTGCGGGCGATTCCGAGGTTATGAGCCTTAACGCCAACAGCCGTGTGGTGGTCTCCGTTCCTGCCGACACGAAGATCTACGTCGTGTTCACCAAGCACGAGCAAACGCCTTCTGAGCTTCACCAAGTGGCTCCTACAGCCCGGTAGACTGCCGCGCACCTCACGCATCTCTTATTCGCCCTGGCACCATGGCCAGGGTTTCTTGTGAACGCACGTAACTCGCTACCCGCGTGTGGGAATTGGCCTGCTCTTGCTTCGTCTATCCAATAGTGCAGTGTTGTTCAGGCTCTTGACGCCGACTCTATCCCGACTTGAGCAATCATCGGTCCGAATGACCCAGTGTGCGGTTGAGCAATCTTCGTTCCCAATGCCCCAAAGTGCGATTGAGCAAAGATCGTCCCCATTGACTCAATGTGCGGTTGAGCAAAGATCGTTCCCATTGCCCCAGAATGTAGTTGAGGCATATTCGATCCCGATTGCTCAATTCGGAATTGAGCAAAGATCGTTCCCGATGCCCCATTGAGCGGTTGAGCAATCATCGTTCCCGCAACTCAATGTTCGGTTGAGCCGAAATCTGGTGGTCGACTTCGGCGGCTCGGTGATTCACATGGCGCCGACACGACCGGCAAGTCGCGGTTTGAGGATCATCTTACAACTGCGTTTTTGTTGTAAATCTAGGAAGGAATGACTAAAGAGCGTCCACAACGCCTGCAGACGTAGGTGTGCTCCCAGGTCCAGTAAAGGCGCGGATAGACTTCCCGGTTATACCGGGCGATGCTGCGGAAACGCAAAAGCATTCCTCCGATGCACGCCACGCCCAGAAGCAGTAAAACTGCAACGATGTTTCCCGACGTTGCTATGGAACTCG
>JAJYFA010000155.1:9449-9777 GCA_021790995.1 Acidobacteriota bacterium | reverse complement strand
GTTAGGCTTTCCCCATCCGGCGTAGAGGCCGAGCACGCAACAGCCGCCGGTGAGCGCGCCGCAGGTTTTGCCGGCACCCATGCCGGCCAGCAGGCCCGCCATGGCGCGCAACAGTTCCTCGTTTTCTGTACCTTGCGCTTCGAGAGCGATCGCCATCAGGATCTGGCTGCACTGATAGCCCTTCACTGCGAGATCCATCACGTGGAATGCATCATCGTTCATGGCCGGTTCGTCCTTTCTCGCGGCCGCGCCGCGTAGCAATCAGGAGAAAATATCCGGCGCAGGTCATTTGTCCTCCAGCGCCTGCTCCACCTGCAACATGCGGCCG
>JAJYFA010000155.1:0-9439 GCA_021790995.1 Acidobacteriota bacterium | reverse complement strand
CTCTTTGGGGACCAGGACTTTGCCGCATTCTGGGCACTTCCACAACTCGATGGGAAACTCGCTGCCGAGATAGGAGGCGATGACCTTGCCGGACACGAGCGGCTTGTTGCACCTGGCGCACGTGTAGGCAGGTTGGGGAGATGCGCCGGCAGCGGGATTCATCGGGAGCGAACCTCCATGCGGTGTGAGTAGGCGTCGTGCACGGTGCAGGCATCGCCGTCAACAGAGTACTCCACCCAATAGGTCACGCAGGCCTGGCGCAGCGACGCGAGACGACGGCCGGTGGATTGATCTTCGATCCAGTCCAAGCACTCTTCGGCCTGGTCGATGGTGCGGCGCACATCCTGTTCAAGGATCATGCGCGTTTCGAGCAGCGGCCGCAACTCATCGGCGATCAGCACAGAACGCGATGGTTCCATTGGCTTCTCCGTTTCTCCCCATACCTCGTGCAGGAGCCTGTTCTTTAGACGGACGCGATTGTCCTGGCGGCGCGAGAAGCCGGGGTCGGGCCGCGCCGCGGGATCGATGCCGTCCACGCCGAAGACGAGGTCGAGAATGTGCGTGGCGCGCTTGCCTTCGTGCGCAAAGCGGTCGCGGCACATGGCGCAGTAGGTGACGTAGTCGGCATCGCTCTGGGCGCCGCGCCGCTCCGCGGTCTTTGCGGCGACTGTGGGGTTTGCGAACAGCATCAGGCCGCCGTAGCCGCAGCAGGTGGTAAGCCCCGGGGCGTTCAGCTCCTCGGCTTCGATACCGAGCCTGTTCAGCAGGCCGCGTGCGCTCTGCTCCACATCGCCGACGCCGCGGGTCGAGCAGGGATCGTGGATGGCGAGCTTTTTGCCTGTGTTCTTCTGTAGCGCGGGGAGTTGCGACAGATCGATGTGCGGCCAGAGCGGTTCTATGGGAATCTGCGGCAGAGCGTCTCGCAGTGACTTGAAGCAGGAGGAGCAGGCCGCGATGATGCGGGGCCGGTCGAGCGACTCCCAGGCGGCCTCCATTGCAGCGACTGCCTCCTGGAATTTTGCTTCATTACCCGCCCAGTGGGCCGGCGCTCCGCAACAGCCGAGGATGAGTCCGACGCCGCCCGGCAGCGTGCCGCAAAGGTGTTGGTAGGTCGAGACGACGTGAGAGGGAGATGAAGCGGAAAGCTGGCAGCCGGGAAGAAACGCCGTCCGGCTGGAGGTGAATCCCGGCTGGTGGCGCACGAGGCGAAAGGCGTCGCTCTGGCTGAAGGCCATGTCGCGCAGCGCGAAGTCGTGCGTGGAAGGCGGCATCTTGCCCTTGAGCACCATGCCCTGGCGAGCGTCGAGGCAGACGTCGGCCATGTTGAGCTTTTCCGGGCAGACAGCGGCGCACAGGCCGCAGAGCGCGCAGGAGTTGATCATGCGGTTGGCGCTGCGCACGCCCATCACGATGCTCTCGTTGTTGTAGATCCGACGCACGTAATCCCTGGGATAGGAGCCGTACTCCTCAAGATAGGGGCAGACTTTTACGCATTCGAGGCAATGACAAGGGAAGCAGCGCGCGGCTTCCTTGATAGCCTCTTCGCGCGTGTAGCCGCAGGCACCATGCGAGAGCGGAACAGCCGGCAGGGGCGCGAAGCCGTTGGTGTTGACGTAGAGCCGCGAAGGGTGCGGGCCTTGATTTTCGCGGCTGGCCGTGAGCGAAGCGCCCTGGAGGAAGCGATCGATCGAGACAGCGGCGTAGTTTCCGTCGGCTACGGAGAGGACCGGTGAGTATCCGGCCGGAGTGTAACGTTGCGCGCCTCCGGCGAAGATCTTCGAGTGGCTGGTGGCCAACGTGAGAGGGTCGATGCGCAGCCGGCCCTGCGGCGTTCGCTCCAGGCCAGGGCTTTCGTTGTCGAAGAGTCCGGGGCCGGTGGCCAGATACACGGCATCGAAGCCATCAACGAGTGCATCGAGAGCGAAGGGGCTGTCGCGATGGCCGATCGGGGTATTGCAATGCACCGCGACGCCCAGCCTGGCGAGCGCGGCCAGATCGTCCTCGATCGCCGACGCAGGCAAAACCGCCTCGGGAAACGTGCGCATCCGCTCCAGAAGCCGGGATCCTGCCTCAAAGAGCGAAACCGCATAGCCGCGCTGCGCGAGGCGAATCGCCGCAGCCACGCCACTCAGGCCTCCGCCGGCAATGGCGACTTTATGGCTTTTGGAGGGTTGGATCTGGATCGGCGGAGCGGGGCCGCCAAATGCGGCAGAGGCGCGTTCGAGAAGCCCGATGGCAACGGCATCACCTGCATCGCATCGGCGGCACTCGGTCTGGCAGGGATGGTCACAGACGTGGGCGAGGACGCGCGGGAGCGGGGTGGCGCCGGCCAGCAGCGCCAATCCTTTGCGGAAATCACCGGCGGCAACCGCGACGGCAAGACCGCGGGCATCGACGTGCAGAGGGCAGGAGGCAGAGCAGGCGGGAGCCTGATCTTCAATGCACTGGCTCTCCCATCGTTTGACCTGTTCCCGGTCCATGCGGCACTCTCTGGCGCGCGGGGGATTTCGCCTCGCGTGCGTTGTCGATTTGTTCGTGCAGGGCCAGGCCTCGATCCTGCCGCGCCCAGGCTTCTGCTGTTTCACTGGTATATGTGGGCCAGCGGCTGTTCTCCTTTCGCCTTCAGGGCGGCTTTCACGACCTTGGCCAGCGCGGGCACGCGGGTAATGCGCACGCCGCAGGCGTTGTAGATGGCGTTCAGGATCGCCGGATGTGGAGCGGTCAGCGGCGCTTCACCCACGCCCGCGGCGCCGAACGGTCCGAGATCGCGCGGCGTTTCCTGGAAGAGGATTTCGATGTCGTCGGGAATATCGCCGATGTAGGGGATCCCGCACGCTTTCAGGCTGGTGTGCACTTTCAGATCCTCGAAGTCCTCGCTGAGCGCAAGACCGATGCCTTGCGCCAGCCCGCCGTAGATCTGGCCCTCGACGGTGGCGCGGTTGATGATGGTGCCCACGTCGACCGCTGTGGTGAATTTCACCACCTTCACTTTGCCGGTTTCGAGATCAACCTCCACTTCGGGCATGAAGACTTCGTACATATAGACAGGGAACGGCTTGCCCTGGCCGGTCACCGAATCGCAGGCCGTGCAGTCTGACGCCACCCACGTGCCATCGTAGCGCAGTGGAATCTTCTCCGTGACCATCTCGTCGTAAGTGCGATAGCTGCCGTCTGGTTTGCGCATGGCATTCAGCAGCATCTCGCAGCCAACTTTGGTGGAGTTGCCGGTAAACACGTTGGAACGGCTGCCGCCTGCGGGTCCGCTGTTCGGCAGCAACGTGTCATTCATCCTGAGCCTGATTTGGTCCGGCTTCAGGCCCAGCGGGCGCAGCGTCTCATGCGCGATGGTCAGCGCGGCCAGATCGGAGCCCTGACCGTGGTCCTCCCAGCAGTTGAACAGGGTGACACCGGCGGCGGTGAGCTCCACCGCGGTTGCCGAGCTGTCCGGACCGTCGAGGCCGCAGCCATACATGCCGATCGCAAGGCCCACTCCGCGCTTTTTGCCTGGGACGTTGAATTCCTTGCACCGCTGTTTTGCCTCCGCGTACTTCGGCTTGATCAGGTTCATCAAGCCCTCGATGCAGTAGACATCAAGATGCTGGCCGCAGGGCAGTGTAGAGCCGGGCCGATTGATGTTCTTGTAACGGAAGTCGAAGGGATCCATCCCCATCTTTTCCGCCAGCATGTCGACTAATTGCTCAGAGGCGAGGAACGATTGCGGAGAACCGTAGGCGCGAAACGCCGAGCCCCACGCATGATTGGTGCAGACGGTGCGGCCCTTGCCGCGAATGTTGGGAATATCGTAGCCAGAGCCGATAAACTGCGCCTGACGAACGGTGAGCAGATCGCCGAACTCGGAGTACGGACCGTGGTCGATCCACCAGTCGGTTTCCATGGCGACAATCTTGCCGTCCTTATCGGCGCCCATCTTGCACTTTACGTTGCCGGGCGAGCGCTTGCCCGTGTAAATGATGTTCTGATACTGGCTGTATACCAGCGAAACCGGCCGCTGGGTGGCCAGGCAGGCAACGCCCAGCAGAGCTTCCATGGTGGGCGAGAACTTGTAGCCGAAGGTGCCGCCGGCGCCGTTCTGGATGATCCGCAGCTTATCGGGTTCGACGCCGAGACCGGGGCCGATCATGGCTGCGTGCAGTTGCAAGCCGATGCTCTTGGATTGAATCGTCAGCCGGCCGTTGTCTTCGAGATAGGCGCATCCGCAGTCGGGTTCGATGTGCAGGTGAGGCTGACGGCTGCAGTAGGTTTCGATCTCTCCGGTGAATGCGGCCTGCTCCATCAACGGCGCGGTCTCTTCGCCCTTCACGATGCCTTGCTCATAGTAGATGTTTGGCACGCCGGGATGAATCTCGATGGCGTCGGGAGCCATGGCAGCCCAGCCGGACATGTAGGCCGGAAGAACCTCAAGGTCAACCTTGACTTTAGCCGCCGCGGCGCGGGCTTGCTCCTCGGTGTCCGCGGCGACAATGGCGATGGCGTCGCCAAACTGGAAGACTTTCTCTTTGCAAAGGATCGGACGGTCCCAGCCGTCGCCCTTGTTTGTCGGAAAAGTGATGAGGCCCGTGATGGCGTTCTTGCCTTTCACGTCCTTCCAGGTGATCACCTTCGCCACGCCGGGCATCTTTTCCGCTTCGGAGGTGTCGATGCCAAGGATGTTGGCATGGGAAACTTCGGCCTGCACCAGCGCCAGTCGCAGCGTGCCGGGCGGCATGTGCAGCGCCACATCGGCGCCGAAATCCCATGTACCCGTCACCTTGGCCAGTGCGGAAGGGCGACGGTACTTCGTGCCCATGATGGATTCATGCGCGGCGGGTTTAAAGAGCAGGTCTTCCTTCTTCTTTTCGCCGCGCACCACGGCAGCAGCGTCCATGACGGCATCCACCAGTTGCTTATAGCCCGTGCACCGGCAGAGATTGCGGTTACTGTCGAACCACTTGCGAACCTCTTCGCGGGCCGGGCTGGAGTTCTTGTCGAGCAAAACCTTGGCGGACATGATGAATCCCGGCGTGCACACGCCGCACTGCGCGCCGCCATGCGCCATCCAGGCCACTTGCAGGGGATCAAGATTGTCTGGTGTGCCAATCCCTTCGATGGTGGTGATTCGGGCGCCATCTTCCACCTTACCCATCGGAATGAGGCAGGATCGCTTCGCTTTGCCGTCAACCAGCACGGTGCACGAGCCGCAGTGGCCCTCGTCGCAGCAGATCTTGCAGCCGGTCAGCAGCAACTGCTCGCGCAGCACGTCGGCCAGCGACTTCATTGGATCGACGACCACTGAGCGATCGGCGCCATTCACGTTCAGGAGCATTCGTTGCATGATTCCACCTTGTCCTTTCGTGGCAAATGCCGAACCGGTTTTGCACGATGGACATCGGCCGCAACGCGGCGATGAAAGCATGAATCATGCCGGTTGTGAACGATGTCCAGGCGTGCGAGATTGTCCGGGAGGTGCAGGGAAATGAGGAGCAGACGCTCGATGTCAAGGCGGAGCTGTTTGGACCGCAACTCTTCCCGTTCGTGGTCGCCCGCCAAAGCAATCGGGGTGACGTTCAGGCGATGACGGCGCTGAAGGGAAGCGGCCGTTGAGCCGCACACCGGCGGCCGATCGGTCATTCCCTTTTCGAAATGTTGTTCCCGCGCTCTTCGGCCAGCGGAGAAAGGTAGAGCAGACATGCAGCACCTGATATTCAGGCCAGTGCTCCATTGTAGAGCGCATTGCGACGCTGAAACACCGGCTGACCAATTACTGAGCATCTTCAAGGAATGGAAATCGAGAAGACTGTGATCTATATCACTGAATGGTGTGCAGCGCCGGATTTTCATGCTGGTGTCTTCTCGTGTGGCAGGTAAACACCGCAGGAATTGTGCTCTGGGGCTGCTTTCGGCGAGGATCTCCGCCATACATTTCAATGCTATTGTTCCCGTTAAGGTCCAATGCCGCGGAAATCCTCGCGGTAAAGCCGGGTTTTACCCCTGAAGCGATTGCTCAGACGGCTGAAAGATTGGGCTCCGCGCCGGTGCGCAACGCGAGGTCGATGGCCCCGTTCGCGCTTCGCTGCTGAATGCAAGTGTCTCAGAGGATGGAAATGTCATCGCCAATCGGATTGTCGTTCCTGATCTGGGCGGACAATCTCCTTGCTTGCTCTTCAGAGGCGACTCATTATCGATTCCAGTGCCGTGCCCGCGAGGTGTCTTGCTGTCCCATGTCCAAAATAGGGACCTGGGCAATCTACCTCTGTCTGTTTGATTGCGAGTCCATAAAGCACGGCACGAGCGACTGCGGTGCCTTTCATTGACGAGCAGTTTGAAGCTGAGCAGCGGTCTGATCGAGCCTTTGCGATTGAGCCCAGAGGCAGAATGCGTTGGTATCTTCCGGCTTTGGCGTTGAACCCGGATGCATAGGGCGATAGTACCAGAGTGGCATTTTGCTTTCCTGCATCATGCGGCAGGCGTCGCGCAGGCGGATGGCCGACATTTCGGGGCTCAGGTTGGCCCAGTTCGAGAAATCAAGTCGCGCCCGGCCGCGCCGCACATCTTTCTGCAAAAGCTTGGAGGTTGGCCAGACGTGCCCGTACCACGGAATCTCCCCCTGCGCGGAGTGGCAGTTATAGCAGGACTGGTGAAGCATATTGCTGATCTGTGAGTCTGGGTGCATTTGCGCATCGAAGCCTGCCGAAGCGGCAACCGGTGAGAGATCAAAGCTCGGCCGATGCAACTGTGCAAGCACGAAAGCAACAGCAAGAATCGCTCCAAGGATCCAAAAGAGTCGGCGCATGATTATTGACCCTCCTTTGTCGTCGAGATGAGAGTGGAACGAGTTTTAGCCGGCCCGGCGGAGCCGTCTTTCGCGGCAGCGCTGGTCGAAGGCTGCTGAATATATTGCTGCGGAATCTCTCCGGTCAGCGAGTGCAAAAAGACGACAATCGAGTGCACATCGGCATCGCTGAGATGTTCGCCAGCCTCGTACCTTGCCATCAATCGCACAGCTTCGTCGAGCGTCCGCACCTGTCCGTTGTGGAACCACGGGCCGGTCATTTCGACGTTGCGCAATGTCGGTACCTTGAAATACAGCGTGTCGCTGGCGAGATGCGTCACGCCGACGCGTCCGAGGTCGCTTCTGTCAGGCCAGTTTCTTACGGCACCCAGTTGTTCGTATGAATTGCCGCCCATATCGATGCCTGCATGGCAACTGGCGCATCCGCTGCGCAGGAAGACACGCAAGCCCTGTTTCTCCGGTTCGGTCAGCGCCGCGGTGTCTCCCGCGAGATATTGGTCCCAGCGCGCCGGTGTCAGGAGTCCGGCCTCAAAGACGGCAATCGCATCGGTCATATTGTCGAGCGTGATCGGATCTTTGACCGCTGGATACGCCACATGAAACTGCCGAACGTAGTCAGGGCGCGAACGAACGTAGGCCAGGACCGCGTCGGGACCGGACATGCCCATCTCCACGGGGTTCATCATTGGACCGGATGCTTGCGCGGCAAGCGTGGGGGCTCGTCCATCCCAGAACTGCGCAAATTGCAGACCAGCGTTATAGACCGTCGGCGAATTTCTGCTTCCTGGCTTATTGTTGTGCCCAAAGGAAACGGGCTTGCCGGGGTCCACACCGTACTTATCGAGTTGATGGCAACTGTTGCACGAGACGGAGCCATTGACCGAAAGGTGCGCATCGTAGTAGAGGCGGCGTCCAAGATCGACACGCAGCGCGGTCTGGCCGGAAGCTGGAAGCGGGGCTTTCAGGAATGAGAACATGATCAGATGTTGCGGCGCGATATCTGCATCCGGCTGGGAGGTCTGTGACGCATGACCACAGCCGATGAGCACGCCACAGATAACTAACGAAACAAACCCGAGGGCAGATAAGCTCTTTGCCGCCAAAGAGGACCATATCCGTCCTGACGTATTGTTTTTGAGATGAGAAGTCTCACGATCCTTCATACGCTTTCCTCTCTTGTCTCTGCATGACGCTATTCACATCCATGCGCACCAGCGGATGTTTATGTACCAGCACGCGAAGTCGGTAGACCGAGTTCATCCCTTCTGATAAGTTGCCTCACAAATGAGCTTGACTGAACGCCTAGCCAAGGCAGGCGCAAAGCCGCCGCCTGATGCAAATACCGTCCGGCGTCTGCGCGTTGTCTACGGGTCTCGTGCTTCAGTGTGGGGGACAGGCTGTTGCAGCCGTGCGCTGAAGAACGGGCGCAGATTCGTTGGAGAACAATTGTGCGGCGTGTTCGGCTGGGGATCAGTGACGGCAATCACGGATCGTTCTTCTTGTTGCGGAGGGACCAATTCCAGCGGGTCTGCACCGGAGGGCTGCATCGTGGGCAACAGCGCCAGGAAGCCTCAAGGCGGACACTGGGAAATGCGTGGATTTCATCAGCTTGTTGAATCTGGAGCGAGTAGCTGAGTTCAAAATAAATTCAATTCGTGATCTACCTCACCGTGCCATTTTTCCTCAAGTGCGTCTAATGCGTACAAAGCGGAGAAGCCTCAGCACAAGGTGCCAACTTAATCAGGCCTCTCCGGGAGGAGATTACGATGAGATACAAGACAAGTTCATTGGCAACCTTGACCCTTGTGCTACTGGCTGGATCTACGATGCTGATCGCGCAGCGCGGAGGCCGTGGAGGGAGCGGCGGACAACAGCAAGGACCACCGCCGACGGCCGGCTCCGGGAATGCCGGAGGAGCGGGTGGAGGGTACGGCACGATGGATCAGACCCGGGGCCGCGATCGTACGCGCGATCAGATTCAGGATCGCGAACGCCTGCGTACCCAGGCAACGACGCAACAGCGTGAGCAGTTGCGCACCTGCGATCAGACGATGAGTCAAACGCGGAAACAGGTGAAGGATCTGAGACGGTCCGCAAGCAGTTCGAATTTCGACTCCAGCGCGGTGCGGCGTCAGCACGAGCAACTTCAGGAGCAGCTCCGCACGCTCGAGCAGAACCGCGAGCAGCTTAACGCGGGACTGAATGAAGAGCAGCGGAACGCAATCCAGGAGCGCAATCAGAATATGCAGCTGATTCACGCGCGGATCCAGAATCAGCTGCAGGAGATGGATCGCGAGTTGTCGGACAACGCCATGCACCAGGCCGATGTGGAAGAGCAGAGCCGAGCCATGGAACGCGACATGAAGTCGTATCAGAAAGAGCTCAGGGAAGCTGGCAAGTCGCTCGATCTGCTGTGAGGCTTTCCATGAGCTGAGCCATTACTGATTGCTCTGTAAGACACAGGGCTCGGACCAGGTCTCTGGCCGCGTGATGTGGCGTTGCTCTACGTTTTCTGCGTTCCCGCTTAGGGACATGGGGAACTGGGGTGCAAACGAATGCATTCATGTGGTCAGAGACCTGGCGCCAGAGGGTTATGCAAGGAAGCCTATGTGGTGAGGCGGAGACCAGCAGTTCTGATATGGGCGGTGC
>JAJYFA010000154.1:7916-9781 GCA_021790995.1 Acidobacteriota bacterium | reverse complement strand
TCGGCATGGATGCGCAGATCGTGCGCCTGCGGCAAGAGCCTGGAGGAGACATCCTGCCCGCGTGCGCTCCAGGGATCGAGCCAGAAGACGGCATCGCTGCTTAAGCCGGGTTTGGCGTTGCCGAGATACTCTTCGGCAGCCATAAGCTCCTTTTCGGCCTGGTCGATCTTGCCCGTGGCATCGCGGTGGAAGATTTCCGCGTAAGCGTCCTGGTAATCGGCGATGGAGCTGTTCCCAGGCTGCCACGCGGCTACCGCGCCGAAGAGCACGGTGTACCAATCCATGTTGAAGAGGCCTTCACCGTCGTCGTTCCACACCGTGGTGAGTGCGCCGGTCGACCCCAGCCGCTGCCCGTCGCGAATAAATCCCTGAATGTTCCAGAGCGCAGTCTTCGCTACCGGAAACACCTCGTTCCAATTCGCGTCGCCGGGCGCGACCCAGGTTTCGATGCCGTTTTTGGCGAAGGGCTCAATCATTTTGTCGAAACCGCTCGTGCTCCAGTAATTCCAGGGGATGGCAATCATGTCCTTGGGCAGAGCGGAGACGGCGTCGGGGTGGGCATCGCCGATATCGCCCCAGAAGAGCAGACGGCGGTTGAGCGGCGCCAGCGTATCGTGGATCTGTTTAAGAAAGTCGATATATACCGGCCCGTAACCCTTTTGCTCGACCGCGTCGTGCGTGCGGCCCAAGCCGAGATCGAAGGTTTCGTCGGCGCCGATGTGGATGAAGGGCGAAGGAAATTCCTTTGCGATCTGAGTAAACCAGTCCTTGATGAGCGGCAGCGTGCCGGGCTGGCCCGGTGCGAGCACCTGGCCGTGCGGAGTCTCCGCTACATCCTGATAGATCTCGTATTTGAGCACGTGATGCAGGTGACCGAAGGCCTCCTGCTCGGGGACGATAGTGACGTGATACTGGCGTGCGTAGGCGACCAGCTCTGCAGCTTCCGCGGGTGTGAGCGAGCTGCCCGGCGGCGCGGCCAGCGGCTGATCGGGATAAAGCAGCGTGTGCTCGAAGTAGGGTGAGTAGATGTTGGCCTTGAAAGCTGCGAAGACGCGAATCTGGTGCTCTTGAAATTTGAGCGTGGGAAACGGGCCGCGGGAGAGATCGTCGTCGATGCCACGATAGCGCATTGCGGGCCAGTCGCGCACGGTGCCTGTAGACAGCACTCGCGGCGCGCCGGACAGGGGCAACAACTGCTTGAAGGTCTGTACGCCGTAGAAGACACCCGAGCTTGTGGCGCCAATGATAACGGCGCTATGCGGTTCCACGACGAGAATGTAGCCCTCGGACTCCATCGCGGGGTCGAAGGTGAGTTTGGCGCGTTTCATTACGGCCTTGGCTTCCGCGGAACCGCGGCGCAGAAGAGTGATGCGATAGAGCGACTGCGCCGCGGCGGTGTGAGGTTGATCCGCCGATGGCGCGATGCTCTTGATCGCATCTTCAAGATCGCGCGCTGCGAACATATCCTCCGGATCGCGGCCGGGAATGGCAACCAGAATGCGGGCTGGAAGGATCGCGATCGGGCCGAAACTGGCCTCGCGCGGGGCGGGCAGAAGTTTGACCTGCACTTGCGCGGCGGAATGAACCGGGAACAGGCAACAGGGAACAGAGAACAATAGAGACGCGAGGAAATGAAGTCGTAGACGAGGCAATGCTGACCTGCTTTCCAGTGGGTTGATCGAGAATCCAACCGCCTGGTGCGATCAGAGCATGTCCCGCCGTAGTTGAAAGCGGCGGGCGGCGGTTAGGTTGATGTTACTATGCCGCCTTCTGGCTGGCGGTCGCAGAGGGATTGAGGATACAGGGCAAACGCATTTGGATTTCGAATTGCCGGCAGGAGCAGCTTTGAAAGGGCACGGCTTCAG
>JAJYFA010000154.1:0-7906 GCA_021790995.1 Acidobacteriota bacterium | reverse complement strand
GATAACAACTGAAGGTGAGGAAGTGAAACTCCCCCGTTTGCTGATAACGAATGCGCTTGCCTTTCATGCCCTGTAAGATTACTCGCTTCGGGAATGGATTGGGAGAGAAAGTGGGTCTTCCCCCAGGGCAAACGCATTTGGATTTCGAATTGCCGGCAGGAGCAGCTTTGAAAGGGCACGGCTTCAGCCGTGCCGAAGCATGGCGCGAAAAACGGGCTGGCTTGAGCCGCTGGGGGATGATTTTGGGATGAAAACCCATCCCTCAGGGCCTGAAGGCCGGAGATTTTCATCGGGATGCGCCTGCGGCACGGCTGAAGCCGTGCCCTTTCAAATCAAAATCATCCCGCAATCTGAAATACGTTTGCCCTGATTGAGGATAGGTTCCAGGGCCCACAGGTCGCGGTAGCCCATGATCTTGTTGAGCCTCTTTTCGGTTCTGATGAAGGCCAACGCTATCCAGCGCAAGACCATCTTGCCGTTCTGCGGGTGGGTAACACGGTGAGTCTGGATGCGCACTCCGGCGTGCGGGCGCTCGATGATGCTGGTGGTGGCCAGACAGCGATGCAGAGAAGGCAAAGATCCAGCCGGTTAATGGTAAAGCATTCCTCCAGACCTTCCAGCAGGCTGGCCGCAGGGCCGCCAATCCGCTTCCGGCGAAGGCAGTTCGTGACCCAGCAGCTCGCTTAGCCGGCGTCGGCCCGCAGGTGCTGAAAGTCGTCCACGCATTCACCTCCCACCGCGTTCAGCACCACGAAACTTTCCACCATCGTGGCCCTCGTCGTAACCACGCTCCCGCTGCTTGATGTGGACGGGTTCCCGCACCCTGGCAGGCACGCCCAGCGAGCGAAACGCCTGTGCGACCAGCGGCACTTCGCCCCAGGCGGTAAGTGTTTCTTGCAGCGGCTCGTCATCCACTTCAAACAGCAGTGGCGATTTGGTCGGGGCTGGCTTGCAGGATAGCTTCATCACCACGGCCTACCGCAACTCGCACCTGAAAGGTGCGGAAAATAGAATGCAGGAAACCCCACGTGCAACCCGCATCTCCCTGCTCCACGTGGCTTTCACCGCATCCCTGCCACTTGCACCCTGTTGTTAGCCACGGATCAGGGACCGCTAAGCCAGGGAACCTGATCCAGATCGCCGATTCGGACAGACATTGAATGCCGCAGGTTGTTTGCTTGTTTCCACGGAGATTCCACGACCCTCGTTACGTCGCCCTCCTGGCTGGCTGCCCCGCTCACTCGCCCGTGCCCCATGTATTTTCCGCGCCCTCTGCGGAAAAGGGTGGGAGACACTGCCACTCTTGATTCACCTGCACAATAGAGCCCTCCAGAAGAGCCCTCCAGAAAAGGCCCCAGGCCAGAGACCCCGCGATCGGACGCAAGAAACTGCCCACGCCCGCTTCCGATGGCGGTTTTGCAGGACTCTTTCGATGCGTGCGTAGAAATTACTGGCCTCGCGCGGCTCCTGCGCGTTTCATGACACGCCGCGCGCCACTGGGTTATTCTGCGCTGGGCTATCTTGCAACGATTCACTGTGGATTAAGATCCACGCAAAGGGGAAGGGAACGATGCGTTGGATGGGACTGCTGTTCTGGATTGGGCTTTGCTTTGCCGTAGCAGGTCTGAGCGCCCGGTGGACTGCCAGCGAGGTGACGGGTTGGTACACGACGCTGAAGCGGCCTGCGATTGCGCCGCCCAACTGGGTCTTCGGGCCGGTATGGACGCTGCTCTATGCGCTGATGGCCGTGGCGGCATGGCGTGCCTGGCTGGCCGGGCCGTCGCGAGCGCGAACCCTAGCGCTGGCGTTGTTTCTGGCGCAACTGGCGCTGAATCTGGCCTGGTCGTGGATCTTTTTCAGCCGTCATGCCGTGGGGGCGGCGCTGGCAGAGGTCACAGTATTGTGGATTGCGATTGGAGGCACGATCCTGGCCTTTATCCGCGTGACGCCGTTGGCGGCCTGGCTGTTGGTTCCCTATCTGGCGTGGGTGACCTTCGCGGCTCTGTTGAACGCTGCGTTCTGGCGGCTGAACTGAGCGACTACATGGAGGGTGCTGAAGAAGGGGCGCGAGAGCACAGAGGCCTCAATCCGCACCGCAATTTGCACCGTCAAAAGCACAAAGAGACCAGAAGCGCATCCGATGTGAATCGAAAGCGTTCCTGGACTCTTGTCGATGTGCTAGATTCTGCCGGAATCCAGCCGATCAAGTTTAGAGAGGCTGTACGTCCGCAGCCTGCCAACCCTTGGGGCCCTTTACGACGTTGAACTGCACGGCTTGACCTTCTTGCAAACTCTTGAACCCGCTGCTGTTGATTGCAGAGTAGTGCACGAATACATCTTCGCCGTTCTGGCGCGAGATAAAGCCGAAGCCCTTCGCGTCATTAAACCACTTTACGGTACCTTGTTCCATACTGTTGCGAATTTCCTGGAATTGAATTGCGCTGGAGGAATCGGAGCGAACACTGGCAGAATCTTGCTTGGTTGGGCGAGTACTGCTCACGCCCGGTCTTCTAACGCTGCCAATAGTGTACCATTACTGGAGAAAAATACACGCAGAAAATGTACGACTGGGTGTGCGGCATGGAAGTGAAGAGTGGGAGCTTTCTTTGTGGCGCGTTTCTGAACGGATAGAATACGTGCAGAGAGAGGAACGCCCACCTGCTCCCATCGTTAGTTGAGCTCGAACAGCAGCGTTCCGCACTGGTAACCCAGTTCGCCCGACTCCGCGATCTTCGCCCCGGTTCGGTTACGGGAATCGTACGTCACTGTGGTAAACCGACCTGCCATTGCGCTCAGCCGGACGATCCGGGGCACGGCCCCCACCCTGCGTCTCACTTACAAGGTGCGGGGTAAGACCGTCAGCGAGGCGCTGCCCACCCCTGTCGCGGTCCGCAAAGCCGAGCACGAAATCGCGGAGTTCCGCAAATTTCGGGAGTTGAGCCGCGCCTTTGTGGAGATCAACGAAAAAATCTGCCGTCTGCGGCCGGCAGAGGATGCCTATGTCCAGTGAAATCAACCGCTCAATTCACAGAAAAGGCTGTTTTGGACAAGAGTGATCCATGCCGCGAAAGCAAAGGTTCAGCGGGAACGCATCACCCTGAAAAATCTGTGAAAGATTGATCCTACCCCGGATAGGCGCCGGTGATGTAGCCCTCGAGTTCCTGAATCTGCTGCTCCTGTCCGGTGATGACCCACTTCACCAGGTCACCAATCGAGACGAGGCCTACAACGCGATCGCCTTCGAGCACGGGAAGATGGCGGAAGTGGCCCTGCGTCATGATGTTCATACACTCGTCCACCGTGTGCTGCGGCGTTACGGAAATGACCGGGCTGGTCATGATCTCGCGTACCTTGGTTTCCTTCGAGTGGTGATCCTTGAGAATGCCTCTCCGTGCATAGTCGCGTTCCGAGAAGATACCCACCAGCTTCTCGCCCGACATGACGATCAGGGCGCCGACATCGTGCTTGGCCATCAGCGACAAAGCATCGTATACAGTTTGATCCGGTGTAATGGGAAGAATCCTGTTGAAAGCCTTGTTCTTGAGAACATGATCGACGGTGTCGGAAATCTTCATTGCGTCCTCCGTGAATCTCTGTCGGAAATGTGCCGGAGCGGTCCCGCTGTGGCCGGGAAATTGCCTCCGTGGAAGAGAAGTATACGCTGGATCGCATGTTCCTGTCGTACATGCTTTTGCAGCAGATGAGACAGGACGGCGATCATGCTCCGCGGCCTCCAAAGAAGCTCGCTCATGCTGCCTGGCTGCCACCTTGAGAGCGGATACGGCGCAGCCGATACACGATGGTGAGGAAGGTCACCGTTCCACATGTCAGGAAGCTTGCCCCGAGACCAACGATCAGGGAGTTGTCGTGCTCGTAGACGCCGTGTACCACCCCGATGACCTGCAGGATGCAGAAACCGCCGAAGGTCACCAGCGAAACGCCCGCATCACTCTTTTTGCGCCAAACGGCGATAGCCTGAGGTACAAAAAGGGCGGCGTTGCCCAGAAGCCCCAGCCCAAAGACAAATGTGACAACATCCCTCATCTCAATCAACCTCCGCAGTGGAACAAGCAACTGCCTTCATGATCGCAGAAAGGCGGCGAGCAAGGGATCGAGTCAGCAAATCAGCGGAGCGGCACGCAGTGGCGCCAAACCGCAGTTTTCTATCGGGGTTGGGGACTCGGGACGAAACGGAAGAAAAACCTTCTTCAGGACTGGCGCTGGCGGGCGAGCCTGCGCGCACCGAGGGCGCCACCGGCCATTGCGAAGATCGCCAGCAGAAACGAGCCGAAAGCGAAATCGGCAATCACGATGCCTGCGTGCCCTTCGGGTGAGAGCATCCACTTCTGCTCCTGCGCTTCCTGCGCCTGAATCTGGCTGGACTCGGGCGTTCCGATCCAGCCGCTGAATTGGTGCGAAAACTGCATGTCAAGATCGACAAACTTCTTCCAGTCCGTATCGATCTGGCTGCCCTGATGGAGAACGTAGCGCTGGGTGTAGAGTTCACAGCCGCTCATGGCAAACGCCATGGCGCCTGCGAGCAGGCCGCAAACCAGCCCGATGCGTGCGCCGGCTCCCACCGTAATCCATGCCGGCCGCTGCCTGCGCATGTAAAGCGCCACCGCCCAGGCTGCGGCTCCGCCCACCATGAGCAGACCGAAGATTCCCACCGGCGACAGTGTCGAACAGAGGATTCCGGCAGGAATCGCCAGCGGAAGGATTGACCGCAGAGCCGATTTCCAATCGACCGCGCTCGCGTCGCGTACGGCCCGATCCCAGCGTGTGCTTTGTCCCTCGTCACCGGAGTTCTCGGCCGAATAGACAAGCTGCGGCAGCCCACACGATGGGCAGTAGCAGTACCCATCCTGCACTGGCTGATGGCAACGGCTGCAGTTCAAGTCCATATTGACAGCCTATCCCATGACGCCGGTACGCGGGAATTCGCAAGTCTGTGGAGTGGCGCTCGACCGCCGCCTGTTCTGCAACTCACGCGGGAAAGGCCGGGCGCAGACCCATTGCATAGCTGAATCGATCGTGCGCTTTCCGTTTTAGGAGATATTTTTTCTTTGCCGATTCAAGTCTGTCCGGGAAGTGCGCGTGCGGTATTTCTCGCTGGCGCTGCGCTCTCTGGCTCTGCGGCGCACCCCGAGAATCCTGAAAATACTCACGTAAAATCGTGTGCGGCAGTAGCGGCAACGCACCGCAGAGCGCAGGACAAGCAGATATGCCAGATCCTTCCATCGAAAATGAGAGGGCCGCACATTCTCAGATCCGCAGACACTGCATTGGACTGCCATCACCGCTTTTGACCCTCCCGGAACTTCTGAAGAGGATGGGGCTTGCGTGTCGACTATCCTACACCACTACGCACAAATGCTGCTGTAAAGGAAATGAGAAGATTGATCGTAGGCCCAGAACCCGGCAACGGGGCAAAGCCCGGCCGCGGCTGAGCGGAACGCCTGCGAGGATTCAGAAGGCAAGGCCAGCGTAGCGCAGCTTGTCGGAGACAATTCTCACAGCTTCCGTCACCGCCTGGTCAAGCGTGAGGTTTGTCGAATCCAGAAGTACGGCATCGGCGGCCGGCTTTAGCGGCGAATCGGCCCGATTGCGATCCCGCTCGTCGCGAGCGCGCAGATCGCGGATAATCTCCTCCCGCGGAGGAGCAGCTGCGGAACTCTGTCCGCCCAACTGATCGTAGCGGCGCTGGCCGCGCACCTCTGGCGCTGCATCGAGGAAGATCTTGACCTCGGCCTGTGGAAAGACAACCGTTCCGATGTCGCGTCCCTCCATGACAACGCCGCCCTGCGCGCCGAGCTGCTGCTGCAGGCCCACCATCCAGGCACGAATCTTCGGGAACACACTTACGCGCGAGGCAGCTTCGGTTACGAGAGGATTGCGGATCAGGCCGGTCACGTCCTCGCCGTCGAGCAGTACGCGGTTTTCGTCTTCGCCGGGTTCGAGACGGATCGAGGTTTCGGCAGTGATTCTCTCCAGTTCGCTGCTCTTGTCCAATGCCAATCCCGCACGGAGGGCCTTCAGCGCGAAGGCGCGGTACATGGCGCCGGTTTCAAGATTGAGCAGGCCGAAATGCCGCGCCAGGCAGCGGGCAACCGTGCTCTTTCCAGCACCCGCGGGTCCGTCGATGGCGACAATGATCATCGGCTTTGGCGCGGCAGGCTGAATGCGATTTTCTTTTGCGCTCATCCGCGTTTCTTTGCTCGCTGACCGGAAGAAGCGGAGAATCCGTAGCGCGCTCGATTGCCGGTCTTTGCGGATGCGCTCAGAGCCGGCTTACGCCGGGAGCGCGCGTCGGTGCGCACTTCCTTGCGAGCGGCTGCGGTGAGCCGCGAGCCAGGCCGCGCTGAAGACTTTGCCGCCGGCTTGCCTGCACTCACGTGGCCGTTGCGCAAACTCCGCGCCGCGGACGGTTTCGACTTGTGCGCGCCGTTCGTGCCGTTCGCGCGAGATCCGTTCTGTTTGGTGTGGCCGTTATTGTGGCCATTGCTGCTGTGGCCGTTATTGCTGTGGCCATTGCTCGAAACGCCATGTGACCTGTTCGCGGTCGAGCCGTGGCGCGATCCTTCGCCGGTTCGCGTGGAACCACGATTTACGCGGCCCTTGGAGCTTGCTGCAGGCTTGCGATCCCGTGCGTGAACCGGCTTGCGGCTTAGGCGCGGCCGCGCTGCCTGTGGTTTGTCTTCAGCCTTGGCGGCAATACTGGGAGCAGTCTCCTCCGCCTGGTGCGATGCGGAAGACTCTGCGGCCGACGCTGCTTGCGTAGCCGGCGCGTGGGGCTCGTGCGTATCGTAGTCGCGATCCCAGGAGCGCAGAAATTGCATGGAAGCCGGCACTGCCGAACTCGAATAGGAGCCGGAAAAGATCGATGAGGGAGCCGAAAACTCGGGTAGGGTTCCAGCCACGTAATAATGCGGCGCATGACCCATGGAAATGGTGTGTACTTGCCGCGTGGCGACCAGTCCGCGCAGCACCTCGCGTACCTTGCTGCGCGCGGTGAGCGGCGACAGGAACAGCTCCACTTCTTCCATGGTGGCGGCAATGACAGCCTGTAGATAAATCGAGGCGAGGACCGAAATCGCCGTGACCTGCGAGGTCGACGCGCCTTCGGCAATGGCCTTCTGGAAGCGCACGCGCAGCAGTTGCCATTGCGCGGTGCGTCCGGGGGCGGAGATCACCGGAATGATGCGCAGTTGCTGCCAAAGCTCCGTGATGGCGCGCAGAACCGCTCCTTCCGTCACTTCCCGGCCCAGTGTATGTTTCAACTGCGGGATGGTGGCTTCGCCGGACTCAAGCAGCTTGTATGCCTGAATGGCCAGCTGCGAAACCGCGCGCGAGCCGGTCAGTTGCGGGCTGCGCCGCCAGTCGCGGTCGCCGCGCAGAGCGTAGACATAGGGCAAAACCCAGCTGGCCACGACGAAATCTGGCTGCTCGCCGGGCTGACCAAGCAGATTCAGCCGCACTGCCACGCCGTCTGCCTCCAGGCGGACCAGCAAATCTTCGGCTTGAGCGACAATCTTGGTGGAGGGAGCCTGGTTCCGTTCACCGGCTACAGCTTCCACAAAAGAAGGAGCGACAAAGGTAGAAAACTGCTTCCGCGGGAGGAAGAGACACAGTCCAGTCTCCTCCATCCACGTCCGGGCGTCCTCTAGCGTGAGCGTCCCAACGCCATTCTGGCGCATCCTTTCGGCGCGCGATGCTTCCAGTTGTTCTGCTGTCAAAGAAAAACCTCACTTCCAGGCTGGCGAAAATCACCCGCCGGCACTGCTCCTGAGAGCACGCCGACCGCCTTCCAAAAATCCTAAAGACGATGGAAGGCCCGCTGGATCTCCTTCCAAGAATACAGCAAAGCTATTGGACGTCCATGCGGGCAACTGGTTGGGTGATCGGT
>JAJYFA010000014.1 GCA_021790995.1 Acidobacteriota bacterium | reverse complement strand
CCGGGAGATTGCGGCAAAATGTTGTTTTTGAAACGGCAAGACTTAAGTGATGCCAGTCAAGCTGGCATAGAAACGTCAGGGCATCAGCCCCTGAGGCAAGATTTGCGTCCCCAAAGCCACCCCTCCGGAACTAAAGCCGGGGTAACACTGGCCGCGAAAGGCTGTACCGTTGAAGCCGTGCCCTTTCAAGACCCTCGCTTCACGCGCTTCACGACTTTCGTGCGTTTGCCCTGATAACGAAGTGCGTCCCCCGTTTTTCCATAGCAAGAGTTGCTACGACTGCGTCTGGCAGTATGCTCACTTTTGCCTTACGGTCAAGGATTTCTCCGTCACAAAGCATAGAGCCCCAAAATAGACATCTCTTTGCAAAGGGGAAGATGCATCCTGCGCGAAATTGGTTGGCTGGCGGGCAACTCGGCAGCAATTTTCAGCATCGTAGCGCCGCAGAGTGAGTTCCTCGGGCCCTTTCCCTTTCTATTTCCAGCCGCTGCTGCATCTGGAGAGCCCGCGATCTCAATTGCTTTCCACACCAAGGAGGTTTCCATGAGTACAGTTGTGTGCCGTCTGGCAGGGTCGGCGTTAGCGTTCGCCTTGCTCGGATCTCTCGCATTCAGCCAGAGTTACAGCCAAACTAACCTTGTCTCCAACGCCTCGGACGTTGCTCCGACCACCGACTCCGGGATGGTGAACGCCTGGGGAATTGCCCGCCGCACGAACAGTCCGTGGTGGGTCTCAGACAACCGCACCGGGCTGAGCACGGTCTACACCGGCAATGGCACCAAGCTGGGAATTACCGTCACCGTACCCGCCGCAAAAAACGGAATGGCTGGCAGCCCGACAGGAATCATCTCCAACAACGACAGTTCGGCGTTTATGCTTCCGGATGGCCAATCGGCCTTCTTCCTCTTCAGCACGGTGGATGGCACCATCGCCGGCTGGAACCCTGGCGCGGGGACCAAAGCGATAACCGTAGTGAAGGCCACCGACGGCTCGTCCTACACCGGCCTGACCACCACGATGGTCGACGGACAGCCTCGGTTGTACGCGGCGAATTTTAACTTGGGCACAGTGGATGTTTACGACACCAATTTTCACTTGATCGCCCGTGGCGGAGCCCCTGGTCCTGGACCGGGAATGGGAATGGAAATGGCAGGGGGCCCTGGAGGTGATGGACCCAGACTGGGTGAGGGACCTGACGAAGCCGGCGAAGGGCCTGGTCCTGGCGGTCCGGGCCAAGGACAGTTTGGCTTCTTTGAAGATCGTTTCCTGCCGCCCCACTATGTTCCATTTAACGTGCAGGCCATCGGCAACGACATCGTGGTGACCTATGCGCTGCATATGCCGGGCCAGCTATTTGAAACCGACGGCCCAGGGAACGGCTACGTCGATATCTACAGTGCGAACGGCAGAATGCTCTTGCAGCTCCAGCACGGTGACTGGCTCAATGCGCCTTGGGGCGTGGCGCTGGCCCCCCTTGACTTCGGCACCTTCAGCCACGATCTGCTGGTGGGCCAGTTCGCCGGGGGGGGAACTACACAGTCGAGCGGATACATCGTCGCCTACGACATGGTCACCGGCCGCATGAAAGGCCTGCTCGAAGACGCTAATGGAAAACCGCTTGCCATCAATGGAATCTGGGGAATCAGTTTTGGGGGCAACACTTCCACCAACTATGATTCCGCAGGCAGTCCCGCTGCAGAGATGTATTTTGCCGCAGGGCCGAATCGCGCTTCAGGCGGCGTCTTCGGCTATCTCACTCCAATCAGTACAGACCTGATCGAGGGCAACGATCAGTAGCGCGACCTTCCATCGCCGTCATCTGTGATTTCGCAATCCTGCGTGCCCCACCCTGGCGCAAGAACAAGGCTCGCGAGGGTGGGGATCCCGGCGGCCACATGGAAGGTGGCCGAGGAAGAGGTGTCGACTGACCCGCATCCAGGCGCGAGCAACGATGCTAAAGATAAGTTCTGACTAGCCTTCGGCCCGTGATTTGCCTTTGACGGGCGAATTACGGGCCGGACTTTCGCGGCCTTGTGCCGCTGGCCGTACAATAAACATTAAGGAAGGCTCCAATTCAAGTTCCTTTGAGGTAGATTCGGCTTCTCCATGTCTTCGAACGGTTATCCTTCGCGCACTTCGCGTTCCCACGGGATTCGCTCGCTCTTCAGCATGTTCTCGAGCGATCTCGCCATCGATTTAGGCACCGCAAACACTCTTGTCTACGCGGCAGGCAAGGGAATTGTCGTTAACGAGCCGTCGATCGTCGCCATCAACAAGAACACGGGCGAAGTGGAAGCCGTAGGCAAAGAGGCCAAGGAGATGCTGGGACGCACGCCCGGCAACATCGTGGCCATCAAGCCGATGAAGGATGGCGTCATTGCCGACTTCAAAGTCACGGAAAAGATGCTGAACTACTTCATCCAGAAGGCGCACAACCGCAAGATGCTGGTGCATCCGCGGATCGTGATCGGCGTGCCTTCCGAGATTACGCAGGTGGAAAAGCGCGCGGTGGAGGACTCGGCCTATCGCGCCAAGGCCAGCGAAGTCTATCTCGTCGAGCAGGCGATGGTGGCGGCAATCGGCGCGGGATTGCCGATTACCGAACCCTCCGGCAATATGGTGGTCGATATCGGCGGCGGCACGACGGACATTGCGGTGATCTCGCTGTCGGGCATCGTTTACTCGCGCTCGGTGCGCATGGCCGGCAACCAGATGGACGAGGCCATCACGAATTATCTGAAGCGCAAGTACAACCTGCTGATCGGCGAGCGCACGGCCGAACAGATCAAAATCGAAATTGGTTCGGCGTACCCGCTCGAGAAGCCCTTGAGCATGGAGATCAAGGGGCGCAACCTGATCGAGGGCGTGCCGAAGACCATCGCCATCGAAGACTCGGAGATTCGCGAGGCGCTGGGCGAATGCATCGCTGTGATCATGAACGCCATTCGCGTGGCGCTGGAGCGCACGCCTCCCGAGCTTTCAGCCGACATCAGCGACCGCGGCATCGTGCTGACCGGCGGCGGCGCGCTGATCAAGAATCTCGACAAGCGCATCCGCGAGGAGACAGGGCTTCCGGTATCGGTGGCCGACGATCCCCTGGCCTCGGTAGTTTTGGGCACGGGCAAAATGCTCTCCGACTTCCGTCTGCTGCGCAAGATCAAAATTGATTAAAAGCAGGGACTAAGGGACTGAGGGACTGAGGGGAAAGCGATGGGACAGTCATTCAAGGATCTGATTGCCTGGCAAAAAGCCGCCGAACTTACCGTCGAGATTTACAAACTCACCTCGCACTTTCCGGATTCTGAGCGTTTCGGTCTTACAAATCAAATGAGACGGGCGGCTGTCTCGGTTGCAAGTAACATTGCGGAGGGCTATGGCCGCTCGACAAGGGGTGAATATCATCTCTTTCTCGGTCACGCTCGAGGCTCATGCTGCGAACTTGAAACGCAGATCTTCATTGCAAGGAGCCTCGGTTTTGGGAGTCCGTCGGGCCTTGATGCCACCGAGCAACTCTGCAACGACGTTGGCAGGCTCCTGGGCGCTTTGATGAGGGCGATCCACCCCAAGAAGTCTCCAGCCGCTTAGTCCCTCAGTCCCTTAGCTCCCGACTTTCGTTATGGAAACCTTCTTCGCCCGCTACCGGAACCTCGTGGTGCTCGCGGCTATTCTGCTGGCGCAGATCGCGGGGCTTGCGGTGCAGGTGCGCCACAACAGGTCCGGGCGCAATACGCTCGACACCAGCGACCCCAGCGGCGTGCGCCTGATCCGGCTCTGGGGCAATGCCATTGTTTCGCCACCTGAGCAACTGATTCACTGGAGCAAGATCGCCATGGAATCGGCGTGGACGGACTACCTCGACTTGCGCCACGTGCGCGACCAGAACCAGCATTTGGAGAAGACGGTGGAAAGGCTTCGGCTGGAGCAGGCCGCGCTGCTTGAAGACGCGCGCCAGGGCCAGCGGCTGCAGGCGATGCTCGGCTTCCAGGAAAAGTACATCTATTCCACGGTGGCGGCGCAGGTGTACGGCTCCAGCGGCAGCGACCGCTCGCACGTCTTTTACATCGACAAGGGATCTGCCGACGGATTGAAGCCGGACATGGCGGTGATTGCGGCCAATGGCATTGTGGGCAAGGTGCGGGACGTGTTTCCTCATACGGCGCAGGTGCTGGCCGTGAACGATCCCACCAGCGGCGCCGGCGTCATCCTCGAAACCACGCGTATTCGCGGCATCCTCAAAGGCGACGCCGAAGGCCGGATGGAAGTCGTGGGCATCATGGCGGACGAGCGCATCAAGCCAGGCGAAAAAGTATTGACCGCCGGTGGCGACCTGGTCTTTCCACGGGGACTGCCTGTCGGCGTAGTCGAAAAGGTGGTTCGCGATCCCGACCGCGATGCGTTCATCGATATTCTTGTCAACCCCGCAGCGCATCTCGATCGCCTCGACGAGGTGCTGGTGATTACTTCGATGCAGCCGCGATTCTCGCCTGAGGAGCAACAGGACATCGCCGTCAGCGCCACGCAGGAGGGTCAAGTCCCCACCGCAATCAAGGACCAGATGAAGGCGGCAGAGATCATGGCCGAGAAGTTGCCGGGGCTTGTTGATCCCAACCTGCCAGCGGACCAGCAGCCGCTCAACGACAGCAGCAACCCAAACCCAGCGACGGCTCCGCCGCAGCCGCTGCATCCTGATGCGTTTTCGCCGCCTGGAGCCGCAACCACTGCCACGCCGGCGACGGATTCAGGGCAAGCCCCGAATCCGCAGACAACCAGCCCCGCAGTTCCGGCCGCCGCTCAAGGGAAGGGCGGCAAATCGCAAACCGCAAAGAGTCCACAGCCGCATTCCGCGCCGCGGAGGAATCGTTAGCTATGTCCCTGCTCGGCGCCGGCGTCCGGCGCGATATGGAGATCCGCCGCTACCCAGTGCTGGTTTATGCGCTGGTTTCACTGGCTTCCCTGGTGTTGCAGGCGTGGCTGCCGCGCATCGTGGGCCGCTATGACTGGTTTGACCTGCCGCTCGTGGTCACGATTTACTTTGCCCTGGGACGCCGCAGCCCCATTCAGGGCACCATCATGGGCGCCGGCATGGGGCTCTTTGAGGACGCGCTCTCGCATCACGCCATCGGCGTCAACGGCATCGCTAAAACTGTCGTGGGATTTCTTGCAGCCTCCGTGGGTATTCGCATCGAGGTCGAGAACCCCTTTATTCGCCTGCTGCTTACGTTTACGCTTTCGCTGCTCTCCAGCACCCTTTACTTCTTTACCTACCGGTTCCTGCTCGGCCTTGCGATCGACTGGAACTGGCTGACAGAGCTGTTTCGCGCCGTGGGCAATTCGCTGATTGCGGTGGTTCTGTTCTCCATGCTGGACCGGCTGCAGGTGAGGGAGTAAATTTCTGGCTCCTTAAGCGGGAACCTAGATAGAAACAGGGGGTTGCGGGCGAGGACAGCGGAGCCAGACCTGCCGCGGCAGACAAGTACGATTTATATGCGACGGCTCGGAAATACCAGCCGGAGACTGAAAGACCCTGCCGTCTCGGAGTGGTTGCGATCTCAGTTTCCACGTGCAAGCGACTGCCATGCGGCGGCCAGCCATCTTTCTGCCGCCAAATCCAACACGCATTTACAATGAAATGTATATGATCCGCTTCTCCACAGCAGGGGAATCTCACGGCGAGGCCTTGATTGCACTGGTTTCTGGGCTTCCCGCCGGTGTCCCCGTCGATCTTGCCTATGCAAACCGCGAGTTGTGGCGCCGGCAGCAGGGCTACGGCCGCGGCGGTCGCATGAAGATCGAAACCGACCAGGCGCATGTGCTTTCCGGCGTGCGCCACGGCAAGACGATCGGCACGCCCGTTGCGATTGAAATCGTCAACCGCGACTGGAAGAACTGGCAGGAGAAGCTGCCGGTGGAGACCGGCGACCCAGCAAAACATCGCGCGGTGGCTTCGCCGCGGCCCGGTCACGCAGATCTGGCCGGCGCGCTCAAGTACAACTTTCCCGACGCGCGCTATGTGCTGGAACGCGCCTCGGCTCGCGAGTCTGCCGCGCGCGTGGCTGCCGGCGCATTCGCCAAGCTGCTGCTCCGTCAGCTCGGCATCGAAGTCGCAAGCCACGTGATTCGCGTAGGCCGCGTGGATCTGGAACGCGACGCGGGCTGGGACGAGATTGCCGCGCTTGCCGGCAAAGAGGAAGTGGTGCTGGCGTGCGTCGATGCCGCCACGGAAGCGCGCATGAAAGAGGAAGTGGATGCGGCCACACGCGCAGGCGACACCGTGAACGGCGTCTTCGAAGTGGTGGCGCACGGCGTTCCCGCGGGGCTGGGTTCGTACGCCAATTGGGACGATCGGCTCGACGGCCAGCTTGCCTGGGCCGTGATGAGCCTGCAAGCCGTCAAAGCGGTCGAGATTGGGCGCGGCGTGGCGGCGGCGGGGACGTTTGGCTCAAAGGTGCACGATCCCATTCATTACGCGGCCGAAAACCCTCCCGGCCGTCCAACGCGCTTCACGCGTCCGCACAATAACGCGGGAGGCATCGAGGGCGGCGTCTCGAACGGCGAAGACATTGTGGTGCGCGGCTATCTGAAGCCCATCTCGACTCTGCGCCAGCCGCTTGAGTCGGTGCGTTTCGATACGCGCGAGCCCACCAGCGCAAGTTACGAGCGCAGCGATATTTGCGTGGTTCCCGCGGCAGGCGTGGCGGCCGAGGCCATGGTGGCCCTGGTGCTGGCCAGTCTGGCGCATGAGAAGTTCGGAGGCGACTCGATCGAGGAAATGAAGCGAAACTTCGAAGGGTACATCGAACAGATACGGAGATTCTGACAGGTAACAATGATTCTGAAGATCGTGAAATATCCTGAGCCCGTGCTGGAGCAGCCCGGCGAACCGGTGACTGAGTTCAACGGCGAACTGCGCAAGTTTGTCGCCGACATGTTCGAGACCATGTACGCTTCGCAGGGCATTGGTCTGGCTGCGCAACAGGTTGGCGTCGCCAAGCGCGTCACCGTTATCGACCTGAGCCTGGGTAAAGATCCGGCGGAGAAGCTCGTGCTCATCAACCCAGAGATCATCTTGAGCGAGGGCAGGCAATACGAAGAGGAAGGCTGCCTGAGCTTTCCCGAGATTCGCGAGAAGGTGGTACGCGCGGCCAAGGTCCGCGTTCGCGCGCAGGACGAAAACGGCAAGTGGTTCGAGATGGACGGCGAAGAGCTGCTGGCGCGCGCCTTCCAGCATGAGATCGACCATCTTGACGGCGTGCTGTTCATCTTCCGCATGAGCGCGCTCAAGCGCAGCCTCAATCTGCGCAAGATTCGCAAGATGCAGAGCGAAGGCATCTGGTAGGCGAGCCATGACACACGCGGCGCATCCTCTCAAGCTGGTTTTCTGCGGAACACCGCAATTTGCCGTACCCACGCTTGAAGCGTTGCTCGACGCGGGGCATGAGATCGCACTCGTCATCTCGCAGCCGGATCGCCCCGTAGGCCGCGGCCATGAGCTCACCGCGCCGCCCGTCAAGCAGACGGCGCTCGCTGCCGGCCTTGAAGTGACGCAGCCGGAAAAAATCCGCAAGAACGAACAATTCCACGCACGGCTCGAAGCGATCGCACCCGACGCCATTGTTGTCGTAGCCTATGGGCGCATCGTTCCGCCGTGGATGCTGGCGCTGCCCCGGTTGGGCTGCATCAATCTTCACGCATCGCTCCTGCCAAAGTACCGCGGCGCCGCGCCCATTCAGTGGGCTGTCGCCATGGGCGAGTTGGTCACCGGCAATACAACCATGCTGCTCGAAGAAGGTCTAGACACCGGACCGATTTTGTTGCAGCAAACGCTCGCGATCGGACCCGGCCAGACTGCGGCGGATCTGTTTCCCGTGCTGGCGCGCGACGGAGCGCCGCTTGTGGCCGAGACGCTGGCCAGGCTCGCTGAAGGAAGCATTCAGCCGCAGACGCAGAATCACGAACGCGCCACCCATGCGCCTCTGCTCGACCGCGAAGACGGCCGCATGGATTTTGCCGCGCGAACGGCGACGGACCTCTACAACCGCTGGCGCGGCTTTCAACCCTGGCCAGGAGCCTTTACCGCACTCCACAGTAAGAAATTCATCGTGCATCGCATGGCAGCGGTCGACGGGAGCGAGGCCGAGCGGCTGGGAGCCGCCGATCCTGGCTCGGTTCGCACTGAGAATCACCGCATGTTCGCTGCTTGTGCCGGAAATACCTGGATCGAACTTATTGAGGTCCAGCTCGAGGGCAAGAGACGACTCCACGCCCGCGAGTTCCTGCGCGGCAATCCGCTCGCGGCGGACGCGCGCCTGGGTTGAGAGCGATGGCTGGCATCTCTCCCGCTCGCAAAGCCGCCTTCCATATTCTTCTCGCCGTCGAGCGCGGGAAGGGCCACGCCGGCGATCTGCTGCGCGCAAATGAGGTCAGCGCCCTTGCGGCTGCCGATCGCAATCTGGCGACCACGCTGGTTCTGGGTGTGCTTCGCTGGCAGATCTGGCTCGATGCGCAGATTCGTCCGCGGCTCAAGCGCCCCAATGCCAAACTCGATGCCGAAGTTCTCGTCGCTCTGCGCCTCGGCGCCTTCCAACTGCATTTTCTCGATCGCATTCCCGCGCACGCCGCCATTGATGAGAGCGTGGAGCTGGCAAAACAGGCGGGCCATCGCTTCGCCGCCGGAATGGTGAATGCCGTTCTCCGCAGTGCTGCCACTGCGTGGAGCGGGATTTTGGATGAGAGCGTTGCGGAGACAGAGGCGTACCCTGCCTGGCTGGTCGATCGCTGGGCCAGGACGTATGGCGCGGAAGTCATGCAGGCCATCTGTCGCCACGGCCAGAGCCAGCCGCGAACGGTGCTGCGGCTCGCCGACCCAGCCGTTGAAGAGGAGTTGCGCGGAGCGGGAATCGAGCTCGCGCCCGGCGAACTGCTCACCACTGTGCGCACAGTCGTTTCCGGCGACGCGACGGCAACTGCGGCATTTCGCGAGGGCCGCGCGCGTGTGCAGGACGAAGGGTCGCAGTTGATTGCCGAGCTGGCCGCCCGCGTCGCCGCGAAACTCATCCGAAACCGGGAAAAGGACCAAGGGAAAATTCTCGATGCGTGCGCGGCGCCTGGCGGCAAGACGCTGATTCTCGCCGAGCGCAACCGGCAGGCGCAGATCGTCGCCTGCGAATCGAGTCCGAAGCGGCTTGCCGAGTTGCGCAAACGGCTCGTGGTGTTTGCGGATCGCGTGGAGTGCAGGCTTGCCGACGCGGCTGCGCTTGAGGAAGATTCGGCCTTCGATCTTGCACTGGCCGATGTGCCCTGCAGCGGCACCGGCACGCTGGGACGCAACCCCGAAATCCGCCACCGCCTCCAGTTGCAGGATCTCCCGCGCCTCGCTGAGCGTCAGCGGGCGATTCTCGGTTCGGCCTTGCGCGCCGTTCGCCCCAGCGGCCGGGTGGTCTACTCAACGTGCTCGCTTGAGCCTGAAGAAAATGAGCAGGTGGTTCATGCGGTGCTTGCGGGGGATCCGAATCTGCGCCAGATTTCACTTGCGCCGGTCGTTGATACGCTCGACCACGACGGTATTCTCGTGCCCGCAGCCGCGGATCGGATTGAGAGGATCTTCACGCCTGAAGGCGCATTACGCCTGCTGCCTGGCGCGGTGCCGACCGATGGATTCTTTGTGGCGCTGATCGAGAGAATCGCCTAAACCTGGCTCCCAAGCGCCGCTACGCGTTCTCCGGCTCCAGACGCAGGTCCGCAAAATCATGTCCCAGATGGGCACAGAGAGCCTCCACCACCAGATTGTGATCGTCGCGCTGCGGCAGCCCAGAGACTGTTACGCTGCCCACGATACCCGCATTTTCCACGATGAGCGGAAACGAGCCGCCGTCTGCCGCGTAGTCCGCAACGGGCAGCCCGTAGCGATCCAGAAGCGTCGTCTCCTTCAGCTTGAGCGTCAGGCCGACGGCATAGGAGCTGCGATGGAAGCGCGCCACCACGTTGCTCTTGCGGCGCACCCACTCGGCATTGTCTGGAGTTGTACCGTCGAGGGCCGTATAAAACAGCGGCTGGCCGAAACGCCGCACATCGACCACGAGCTTCAGTCCGCGCTCTGCCGCCAACCCTCGGAGGCGCGAACCGATCTCCCACGCAGCCTGCGCATCGAGGTTCGGCAGGCGCAGCTCACGCTCCTGCAGCGCGATCCTTTCAAGGTCCTCACTCAAACCCATGGCTCTATGTCTCCTGTTATTTTCTATCTGACAACTGCGAAGCGCACGATCGTGCTCTGGTCAATGCGCGAGCCTGCCTGCGGCGACTGCGTCAGCACTGCGCCCGGCTTTGCTACCGGACGAAGGGGCGCAATCCCGCTGCCCATCGGTTCTATTGGCACATCGATCAGCTTCGGCGAGCCGGTGCGAATGCCGGCCTTGGCCAGCGTTGTCCGGGCGCTTGAGAATAGCCAGCCGGTAAAGTCCGGCATCACGTATCCATCGGGTGTTTCATCGTCCGGCGCGGCAACGAGCAGACTCACGCTGGGCTGCTCGATGCCTTGCGCATGAGCTGGCGGATCCTGCGCCAGCACTTTTCCCTCAACGGCGCCCGAGTACGGCAGCCGCGCAATTTCACCCACCCCAAGCCCGGCGCGGCGCAGTTCCAGCGAGGCCACGCGTTCATCCTGGCCAACCGTTTCGGGCACGTCAACCTTTTGCGGTCCCAGGCTTTCAGCTACGCGCACGCGCCACTGGCGGCGCACCACCGTGCCCGCCGGCGGCGACTGCGACACAATGTGGCCTGCGGCCACGCTGCCCGAGTAGTAGCGGTTGTCCACATCGAGATTCAGCCCCAAACCGGCTGTTTCACTCAGCGCATCGGCCACTGTCATGCCTTTGAGCGCTGGCACCTGCACCTCGGCGCCATGAATCGCGAAATGCATGGTCACGATGGCAGCCATCAGCGCCACGGCCACAAGCAGCAGGAGCAGAGAGACCACTCGAAAAAAGTTGGCGATGACGCGCGTACTCATGGAATTGGAAGCTACCTTCGGGCGCAAACTGCGCCGCACGCTCTATCGGGTATTATCCGTTACCGGCTCGGGGTGGATGGTGACGCGGTACACTTCGGGGTACTCCAGCTTGAAGCGGTCTTCGAGCGCCGTGATTGCCTCATGCACGCGATGCATGGCGAAATCGTCGGGCAGCGTGCAATGACAGGTGACAGAGATGCGATCGCGCGCGCGGCCAACCGCGATAGCGTGCACGTCGATGATCTCGGGAATCCCGGCCGCGGCGGCCTGCAGCGCCGCTTCGATCCTGCGGTCTTCGACAGCCGCCTCCTCAGACTGCTCGATGGTCGCCGGCTCGCTCTCAATGTGCGTCAGCACGGAATCGATCTCCGGAACGCTGCGCAAGATCTCGCCCTCGAGCGCAGTGACGAAGCTGTGCGCTTCCCGGAGCTTCTTGTTTTCGTCGATTTCGACATGCAGCTCGATCTGCAACCGGCCGTGATGTGACTGGACGCTGAGTTCATGCACGGAAACGTTGTTGCGCGCGGCTACGGCGCGCACGCGGTCGAAGATGTTTTCGGCGCGGGTCTCACGCGGAACGGTGTGAATGACGACGTCGGCCGCGGGCAGCACGCGGTGCGCCGCGGCTGTGGCTGCATTCACCAGTTCCCCGGTGTGTTCAAAGGTAGACCGTCGCGGCAAGGCCAGCGTGAGATCGACAAAGTGGCCGGCGCCGGCGCGGCGCACACGCGCCCGCTCCACAGCCAGCACGCCTTCCACGCGCTCGACCTCGCGCACCAGCCGTTGCCGGGTTTCTTTGGGGATTTCATCGAGCAATGCGCCTGCGGCCTCATGGCCCAGACGCAGCGCCATGCGCAAAATCAGGAGCGAAACCAGAATCGCGGCGATTGGATCGGCGTAGTGGAGGGCTGCAATTCCAAAGCGCGCTCCCATCCACGTAACTGAGAAACCGACCAGCACGGCGAGCGTGGCCCAGATGTCCGAGGCGAAGTGGAAGGCGTCAGTCGCCAGCGCCGGCGAGCCAGTGCGCTGAGCCACTGCGCGCAACTGCCGCGAACGCCAGAAGTCCACGGCAATCGAAGTGAACAGCACCAGCACCGGCCAGATGGAAAGGTGCAGGCTTACCCGGTGGTAAACAATGCGTGAAACTGCCTCCCACACGATCCACAAGCAGGAGACGACCATCAGGCCGGCCTCTGTAAGAGCAGAGAGGTTTTCGATCTTGCCGTGGCCATAGGTGTGGTCTTCGTCGGCCGGCCTGTCGCTTACGTTGACCGAAAAGAAGGTGAGTGCTGCGCCCGCGAGATCGAGGCCGGAGTGCGCCGCATCGGAGAGCACGCCCAGCGAGCCCGAAAGCAATCCGGCGCCAAGCTTGAGCAGGGTCATGGCAGCGGCCGCTGTCATCGACCGCCACGCCACGCGCCTCTTTTCAGCGGAAATTGCGGCGAGGCTCAGGTCTGGAGGATCAACTGCCCGCGAGTTGGAGATGACGGAGCTCATGACGTTCGATCAGGGTAAAGGCGGCCGCATGGCCGTGTACAACCCCGCAATTCCAAAAGTGTAAGGCTGCCATGCGCAATTCTGAAAGCCTGCCTGTTGCATCATTGCGAGCATCTGGCCCGGAGCAGGGAAGGCGCCAACCGACGAAGGCAGATAGTTATACGGCCCGCTTCTGCCGCAGATCAGCCGGCCGATGGCCGGCAGCACGCGCCGGAAATAGACGGCATATGCCTTGCCCGCCAAGCCGCCAGGCTCGCTGAACTCAAGAATCCCCAACTGCCCGCCCGGCTTGAGGACGCGATGGAATTCCGTGAGGCCGGCCTGGTAGTTGGCCAGGTTGCGAAAGCCGAAGGAGGTCACAATCAGATCGAGCGACCTGCCGCGAAGCGGGAGATGCAGCGCATCGGCTTCGATGGGAATTGCGTAAGGCGCCTCGCCGGAGTCCTTTCCCCGATCTGGCGCCTGGCGCGCTTGCCGTCCGAACTTTTGCGCTCCGCGAAGGAGCATGGCGCGGGCAAAGTCGCCGGCCAGAATCGGCCGCGCGCCTGGTGGACGCAGCTTCAAGAGCGCCATCGTCAGGTCTCCGGTGCCGCAGCAGATGTCGAGAATCTCGGCGTCGGATCGTTCCAGCACGTTGCGAAACCGCCGCGCCGCTTTGCGCCACCATAGCCGGTCCACATTGGCTGAGAGCACGTGATTCAACAGATCGTAGCGCGGCGCAATCGAGTCGAACATCTGCTGCACGGCCTTGGCCGCGCCTGCCTCGTCCGCTGTTCCGATCGGTCTTGCTCCGGTCGCTGGCATGAATCTCCGCTTTCTCCGCCAATGGATTCGCGCCGCGATCGGGACCGCGGCAGTAGTGCTTTATTTATGCTATCGCCTGGATCGCCGGATGCGCTCAAGACCGCGATGCGACGGACGCCTTTCTTACTGCATCCAAAAGGTATACGCTGGTAATTGAAGATGGCTTCTGCTCCCCGTCCCGTATCTTCCGCCGCGACGCTGCACCCGCCGCTGACAGACAGCCTCGGACGCACGATTCACGATCTGCGCGTCTCCATCACCGATCGCTGCAACTATAAGTGTATTTATTGCCGCACGGGCGAGTTGGGGGCGCAGTATCCAGAGCTCGCCAACGAGGAGTACCTGCGTCTGATCCGGCTGTTTGTCGACCTGGGAATTACCAAGGTTCGTCTTACCGGTGGAGAGCCCTTATTGCGACGCGGGGTGGTTGATCTGATCGCGGAGCTGGCTCGTTTGCGCACGCCGGCAGGTGCGCCACTGGACATTGCACTCACCACGAACGGACATCTGCTCGAATCGCTCGCCGGCCCGCTCAAGGCAGCCGGACTGAATCGCGTCACGGTGAGCATGGACGCCGTGGATGCAGCAGCCTTCGAGAGCATTACGCGTGTCCCAGGCAGTTTCCCGGTTGTTCTCAAGGGCATTCGTGCAGCGCGCGACCAGGGCCTTACGCCGCTCAAGATCAATTGCGTTCTCCTGCGCGGCTTCAACGACGACCAGATCGAGGGTTTCGCCCGATTCGCCCGCGAGGAAGATGTGGTCGTGCGCTTCATCGAGTTCATGCCGCTTGAAGAGGGCCGGCTTTGGACGCCGGAGATTGTTGTAACGCTCAAGGAAATCGTCGAGCACATCGGCCGCACAATGTCGCTTGTCGAGCTCCCGCCTCGCGAGCCCAGCGAGACCGCGCGGCGGTATGGCTTCGCCGACGGAACGGGGGAAATCGGCATCATCGCTCCCGTCAGCCAGGCCTTCTGCGGCGCCTGCAGCCGGGTGCGGCTCACCTCCGACGGCAAGATTCGCACCTGCCTGTTTTCGCAGGTCGAGCACGACTTATACGGCCGCTTGCGGGCCGGCGCAGGCGATGAGGAACTTTCCGCTTACATCGTGCGTATCGTCAATGCGAAGGAACCTCGTCATCACATCGGCGAGCCGGGCTTCCTCAAGCCGTCGCGCTCCATGGTGCATATCGGCGGATGAGCGGCGGCCTGGATCTTGAACCGGCACGTAAGCAAGCACAGCATAGAACCGTGGAACTGTTGCATGCGCTCGTGTGACAGAATGATGAATAGACTCTTCCTCTTAAGGCTAACAAATGTCGAATGAGACGGAAGACCGCATTCCGCTGGCCGATCTGCTTGTGTTTCATCAACTGGCGCGATCGCTGACCGCGAGCTTCGACCTCGATACTGTTTTGCGCACCATTCTGGAACATATGGAAAGGATGGTGGATGCGGAACTGTGGACGCTGCTCATGCTCGACGAATCCAGTCAGGAGTTGTACTACGCCATTGCGGCGGGCGATGCGCAGGAGGCATTGAAGGGCCTGCGCGTGAAAGTGGGCGAGGGACTGGCCGGTTGGGTGCTCCAGCACGGCGAGTCGGTGATTGTTCCTGAAGCCGAAGGCGATGCCCGCATTCAACAATCCGGCGCTGGCGGCTTGCGTGCCGTGCGCGGAGCCATCGCCCTGCCCTTGCGCGGCCGCAAGGGCACGCAGGGCGTGATCGAGATTCTGAATCCCCGCGCCGAGATGTCGGACTATACCATCGCCTTTCTGCATATCCTGGCCGACCACGCCGCCATCGCCATCGAAAACGCGCGCGACGTGACGCGCATTCAGCAACTCACCATCACCGACGACACGACCGGCCTCTACAACGTGCGCCATCTGTACGATGTGCTCGATCGCCAATTGAAGCGGTCGAGAAAATCGCGAACACCGTTGAGCCTGGCATTTCTCGATCTCGACAGGTTCAAGCTGGTGAACGATCGTCATGGCCATCTGATAGGCAGCGAACTGCTGGCGCTTACGGGACTCAGGCTTCAGGAACTGATTCGCAAACGCGACATGTGCTTTCGCTATGGCGGCGACGAGTTCGTGGTTCTGATGCCTGACACCCATGCAGCGGCCGGCCTTGAGCGGGCGAAGATCGTACACCGGGCTTTGATGGAAACCCCATTCAGGATGAAGAACGGGATCATGCTGAACGTGAGCGCCAGTGTCGGCCTGGCCTCCGCGCCGGACGATGGCGTCGAGGTGCACGCCATCATCGGCACAGCCGACGCGCGCATGTATGCGGTGAAGAGCCATGGGCGAGGGCATGTGCGCGGCGGGTGAGACGGACAAATCCCGGTGAGAAACGAGACCGAAGCCGGGTGAATGCTGCGCCTCGGCTATTTCCCGGTGTCGCCGCCGATCTGTAAGACGATATATTTGGCAGGCCCGCGGCCTACATTCTTGAGGGTATGCAGAGTGCCGAACGCTACGTAAATTGCGCTGCCGACGCCGGCACGTTCTGCCTTGCCGTCGTGAACGAACTCCAGGGTGCCTTCCTCGACCACAATGACCTCGGAGTGCTGGATGCGGTGCACGGGATTGGGGACGGTTCCGGCCGGCTGCACGGTCTCGTGTAAGGCAATGACTTCGCCTGTTTTCAGCGTTCCCTTGAAGATATTGTGGCCCACGGCGCCGTTCGGGGCGGTCTTCGCGGTGATTCTGTCCAGTGTGAAAACGCGTGAGCCTGCAAGTGCATTGGAAGCTGCCGATTGAGCGAGGGCGTGCGCAGTGGCCCACGCCAGAAGCCCTGCGGCCAGAAGCAATCTCTTGATTGAATGTTGTTTCATGGGAGTTGTCTGCCGCTGCGCCGCGAGTGGCGCCTATCGCCGGGCTCGGATGTTCTCCGATCCCGGGCGCCTCATCCATCACCGTGTTCTTTGCGGTCATGGATGAGGCGAAATTCCGATGGGGCGAAATACCACCCGTTTCTTTCCGCCCGGATCGTTCAGCTCAGAAAGGCTGCGCCGGCATTTTCGATGATTGCCGTTATTCCGTGATGTGTACGGAGTGATCCAGATGGAAGGTCAGGAGGGTCTCTGCGGGAAGCAGGATCTCCTTATTTCCGGTAAAGGCGCTGCCCGCGGCGCCGGCGCCGGCGCCTGTAAGGCCGCCAATGAGCGCGCCTTTGCCGCCTCCGGCGATGCCGCCGATGATGGCTCCCAGGGCGGCTCCGCCGCCGGTAAAGATTCCGGTGCGTTTACCCTTGCCCTTTTCCGCGCGGCTGATGGTGCTGGTGGCGACGGGATAGCTTCCCCAGTTGGTGCGCACGCGTTCAAGACGCAGGACGAGCCGCGCGGCGCCCTTGAAGCGGCCCAGCGGTTGAGCATCGATCACCGTACCTTCCGCGCGCGCGCCCCTGGCGATCACGGTCTGGCCGTTGACGATCACATCGTCAGCTATCGTGGCCGCAAAATTATCGCCGGGCTGGCTGATCTTTGAGCCGAGATCCTGATCGAGCCGCACGCGGAGATCGGTTCCTGCCGGAAGATCAACGACTGCCGGTGGGGGAGGCGCCTGCTGAGCCTGCCCCGCAACTGGAGCAGATGCGGGCGGCTGCGCGTTCGAACTCGGGCTGCCGTAATTACTTGCCTGCGGCACATTGCTTACCGGCTGCGTGCCATTCGCCGGTTGCGTGCCGTTAGCCATCGGCGAGCCGTTGACCTGCTGCATGTTGGTCGCCTGCTGTGGGGTGGATTTGCATCCATCCATCGCAGCCGCAAAGGCAAAAGCGAAGACAGTGAGGAAGACGAAACTGAGACGGGATTTCATGGCCACCACTCCTTGAATGGAAGTTTATTCGAGTGCCTGCTCCATCGCCAAAACGGAATTTCTTTGCGACGAAGCTGCGACCCGGGGTTCCTGCGGCCCTTGGAAATCTGCGGTCAACAGAGAGCCTGGGCCTGCAAACAAATCCAACAGTACACAGCATCTACCGTTCCGCCGTAAATGTACAGGGTTTCCTGCAGGCGTCACGCAGGATTAAATGTCGAGGTTCTTCACGTCGAGTGCGTTGTCCTCAATGAATTTACGACGCGATTCCACGTCCTCGCCCATCAGAGTGGTGAAGATGGTCTCGGTCTCGGCGATGTCTTCGAGCTTGACGGTGAGCAGCGTGCGGCGCTCGGGGTCCATGGTGGTTTCCCAGAGCTGCCCTGCCGTCATCTCGCCCAGGCCTTTGTAACGCTGTACCTGGTAGTCCTTCTTGCCCTGCTCCACAATGTAGGCAAAGAGTTCGCGGGCGGTCTGCTTTTCGACCGGCTCGCGCGGAATGCGCGCCCCACGGATGGGGGCCTTGACTTCCGCCTTGGCCGCGGCGCCTTCAGTCTCCTCTTCGTCTTCGGCGGACGCGGCAGGCTTTGTCGCAAACTCCACGAGGAAGGGCGGCTCGAGAAACTCCTTGATGAGCGAGTACTTCGACATCATCTGCCGGAACTCGGGGCTCGATGCCAGTGTCCAGTCGATATGGCGCTCGGCGCCCTGCGCATCGGTAAAGGAGATCGACCAGGTGTGGTGCTCATCGTCCTCTACTGGTTTTGCCACCTTGATCTGAAACTCATCAGCCCGCTCGACAAGCTGCGCGTGCAGCGCGGCGATCTTCTCCGGTGCGCCGTCGCCGTTCTTCGGCGAGAAATCGGCGCGATGCGTCAGCTCCGCGCGGGCCAGCATCTCTGTCAGCTTTTCGTTGCGGATGCGCTTGTCCACTTTCTCTGCAAAGCCCAGGTACTCGTTGAGCGTGCCCATGAAGCGGTTGAGATCGGCGCCCTCGATGCGGCTCGCGACCTCGCCGTGGCGCACAATCATGCCCTCGGCCGCGCGCTTGACCATCACCTTCACAAACTCGCGATCGTCCTTGATGTACTGCTCGAAGCGCCCCTTCTTGATCTTGTAAAGCGGCGGCTGGGCAATGTAGACGTGATCGCGCTTGATGAGCTCCGTCATGTGGCGGAAAAAGAAGGTGAGCAGCAGCGTGCGGATGTGCGAGCCGTCCACGTCTGCGTCGGTCATCAGGATGATCTTGCCGTAGCGCAGCTTCGACGGGTCGAAATCCTCCTTGCCGATGCCGCAGCCGAGCGCGGTGATCATGGCGCGGATTTCTTCGTGGCCCAGCATCTTGTCGTAACGCGCCTTCTCGACGTTCAGGATCTTGCCCTTGAGCGGAAGAATCGCCTGAAATTTCCGGTCGCGCCCCTGCTTGGCCGTGCCGCCGGCCGATTCGCCCTCGACCAGATAGAGTTCGCATCGCTCGGGGTTGCGCTCGCTGCAGTCGGCCAGCTTGCCGGGCAGTCCACCGCCGTCGATCGCGCCCTTGCGCCGCGTCAGGTCGCGCGCCTTGCGGGCTGCTTCGCGCGCACGGGCCGCCTCAATAGCCTTGTTGATGACGCGCCGCGCCACAGGCGGATTCTGCTCCAGATACATCCCGAGGCGCTCATTCACGAACGCCTGTACTGTGCCGGCGATGTCGGAGTTCAGCTTGCCCTTGGTCTGCCCTTCGAACTGCGGCTGCGGCAGCTTTACGCTGACCACGGCCACCAGACCCTCTCTGACGTCGTCGCCGCTCAGGCTCTCTTTCATGTCCTTGAAGAGACCCATCTGCTGGCCGATGTAGTTGATGGTGCGCGTCAGCGCCGCGCGGAAACCCGAGAGATGCGTCCCGCCGTCGACGGTGTTGATGTTGTTGGCGAAGCTGAAGACCGTCTCAGAGTAGCTGTCGTTGTATTGCAGCGCGATGTCGATCTCGACGCCGTCGCGCGATGCTTCCATGACGATGGGCTTGTCGTGCAAGACGGATTTGCCGCGGTTGAGGTGCTTGACGAACTCCGCAATGCCGCCGGCGTAGCGGAACTCCGCGCGCCGCGCCTCGCCGGTCTTCGGGTCGGCGGTGCGCTCATCGGTCAGCGTGATTTCAAGCCCCTTGTTCAGAAACGCCATCTCGCGCAACCGTTGCGCCAGAGTGTCGTAGTTGAATTCCGTGGCCGTGAAGATCGTCTTGTCGGGCAGGAAATGAACCTTGGTTCCGCGCTTCTTTGTTGTGCCTGTCTTGCGCAGATCGCTGGTCGGCGCGCCGCAACTGAAATCCATCTCCCAGGTGTGGCCGTCGCGCCAGATCTCCACGTTGAACTCCTGCGAGAGCGCGTTGACGCAGCTCACACCTACGCCGTGCAGGCCGCCGGAAACCTTGTAGGTCGAGGAGTCAAACTTGCCGCCCGCATGGAGCTTGGTGAGCACCACCTGCACCGTGGGCATCTTTTCGCCACTGGGCAGTGTCTTCATGTCCACAGGGATGCCGCGGCCGTCGTCGACCACGGTGATGGAGTTGTCCACGTGGATGACCGCGTCGATCTTTTTGGCGTAGCCGGCAAGCGCCTCGTCTACTGAGTTGTCGACAACCTCGTAAACCAGGTGATGCAGTCCCATATCCCCCGTCGAGCCGATGTACATGGCAGGACGCAGACGGACCGCTTCGAGGCCCTCTAGAACCTTGATGTTGTCGCCGGTGTAGCTATCGCTAGCGCCGTTGAGGGAGGTGCTGCCGAGAACTTCAGTCGCCATAAAATTCCGTTCGCAAGGTGAGCCAGATCGAGGATTGGCGGAGACATCTTCCAGTCGCCGGAGAGCGACGAACCGCTTGAAATATGGGGCTATCAAGCTCGCTTGTCTAGGCTTATTTTACCATGCGGCCGGGGTGCGAGCGGGCGTGGAACAACGGCGTGCACCGGGTTACAGCGAGGCAGGGAAAGGTATCCGCGATGACGTTGGTAATCAACCCCGGATCAAGTTTGATATGTATATGAATCTACTACACTTACTAGCGTTTTTAAGATACGATTTCTTCCCAGAAAGAGACACTCCTCTTTCTTAATTTTCAGCCTATGAGGTTATCCAAGATGCAATCCGTTATTCGTCTGTTCGCCCTCGTCGTAGCCATCACCGGCCTTGCTTTCGCCTCGCTTGCTCCGGTCCGCACACAGAATCATTCCAGGCATGTATCGATTATGGCCGGCAGCTCAGCCAATCTTCCGGGGCCGCTACCCTGCCAGGACGAAGTGTGCTTCACGCCGAATCGCTAGATTCATTTTTTGGGAATACGCTGCGAAATGAACGAGATGGCACTAAAGTGCCAGTACCGTATTACCCTTTTGTCATTGAGGCTCAAGGCAGCTTGGCGCTATCCTGAACTCCTTACAGGTTGCGCCAAGGCCTTATGCCCTTCAATGTTGCCATGTCGGCGATGAGTACAGCAGAGATGCTTCTATGGGCTGCGCTTGCTCTTCTCTTTTGGGGCAAGGGCCTGTATAGCCGCTTTCGCGCCATGGGCTTTTATCTGGCGTTCAGGGCATTCTTTACGCCGATCCTGTTCCTTACGCTGCACGAGAAAACGCAGCCCTGGGGCCTGGCACACCACGCTCTTCTAGGTGAAATCTATACAGCGGGCTTCACGAGCAGCTACCTCGTGGCCGTGGTTCTGTTGTTTTTTGTCTGCATTGAGGTCTTTCGCGACGCTCTGGCGCCATTCCCCGCGATTGCGAAATTCGCCATTGTAATCTTCCGCTGGGCCGCGATTGTCGCCATGGTCGTGAGTTTAGCCTCAACCACATCCGCGTACGTAAACCTGAATCTCCACCTCATCGTCGAAATCCTGTACAACCTGATGCACTCGGCGAGCGTCCTGCTGCTTTGCCTGCTGGCCTTCCTCTGCCTGAGCATGAACGCGCTGCGCCTGACGGTGCGCAATCTCTCCTTTGGCATCGCCTTTGGTTTCGGCATCATGTCGGCAGGCGACTTCATCCTGGCGTCGTGGAGCTCTCACCTGACCTCCTACAACGATCCGGTTCAGTTCATCTACGAATCCCTGATCCTGTCCGCGTTGGTCATTTGGACGATCTACTGCATCCTGCCGGAGCCTGCGCGCAAGCCGATCCTCATACCGGCCAACTCGACCATCTACCGCTGGAACGAGATCGCATCCGCACTGGGCCACACAGGTACCCGTGTTGCCGTGCCCCAGCCCGCCAACAGCTTCTTCCTCTCCGATGTGGAGCGCGTCGTCGAAAAGGTTCTGGCGCGCAACATGAAGGGACGCGAGTCGGAATCGTAAGAACAGGGAAGAGATCTCAGCAAATAAAGATAAGAATCGGTAAAAGGGGAGCGATCCGTAGGCCTTTTTCTGTCATGAGACCCGCCTCTTGCCTGTATTTCTCACAAGGTTTCGGTTCGGCTTGCATCGAAAGTGCTTGAGCCGCAATGGACCGGGCAAAATGCGGCGCGGCGAACGCAAGAGGGCTCAGTCCTTTGAGCCATGGAGCCCGCCATGTTATACGCTCCTGAAGAGGGGGCTTTCCTATGCTCATCGAACAGCAGATCGCCGCTCGGCAGGAACGGGCTGCGGCGGCCCCGCTGAAGATTTTGAAACGGCCCGCAAGCGGGCCTTATGGCGATTACAGTGTCAAGTCGGCCAGCGGGCGGACCTATAAGGTGGCGATTCGCGGCCTGGGGCGCTTCGAGAATTATTGCTCCTGCCCGGATTTCGCGATCAATACGCTGGGAACCTGCAAGCACGTCGAGGCGATGCTTCTGCGGCTGCGGAAGCGCCATCAGAAGAGGCTGGAAACCGCAAGGTTCAAGCGCACGCGCGCTTCCATCTCGCTTCAGTATGGGAATACGATCGAGGTGCGGCTGCGCATGCCCGTGTCGCCTTCGTCTGCGCTCTTGTCGCTCGCTGCGGATCACTTCGACGCCAACGGTCTTCTGCGCCGCGAGCGTTACCTGCAATTCTCAGAGGTGTTGGAATCGCTGCGCAACGCCGACGGCCAGGCAGTCATCTACAGCGATGTTCTGGATTACATCGACCGGGAAAACGAGCTGGCCGAAGGTCTGGAACTGGAGCACAAGCTGCTTGCTAAATTAAAGCGCGGGCAGGATCCCACCGCCGGCATTCTAAAAACGAAGCTTCTGCCCTATCAGGCCCGCGGCGCCCTGTTCGCAGCCTGCCGCGGGCGTGCGGTCCTGGCCGACGACATGGGGCTTGGCAAAACGATTCAAGCACTGGCCACGGCAGAACTTTTGCGTCAACGGCGAGGAATCGAGAGAGTCCTGGTGATTGCGCCGGCCTCGGTCAAATACCAGTGGAAGACGGAGATCGAAAAGTTCACCGACCGCTCCGTGAAGATCGTCGAAGGTCTTTTGCCGCAGCGGCGCACGTCGTATGCGTCCCCGGAGTTTTTCACTCTCACCAACTACGAGCTCGTCCTCAAAGACATCCGATACATGCAGGAACTGCGTCCGGACCTGATCGTCCTCGACGAGGCGCAACGAATCAGAAACTGGACCACCGCGACCGCGCGCACCATCAAGCAATTGAAGAGCCGCTACGTCCTGGTGCTTACCGGCACGCCGCTCGAAAACAAACTGGAGGAGCTGTTTTCCGTTGTGGAGTTCGTCGACGGCCGCAGGCTCGGACCAGCATTCCGCTTCGTGGACGAGCACCGCGTGTTGGACGAAAAAGGCCGTCTGACCGGTTATCGCGGCTTGGATCGCATTCACGAGCAGTTGGCCCCGATCCTGCTGCGGCGTACGCGCGCCGAGGTACTGAAGGATCTTCCCGAGCGGACAGATAAAGTTTTTCGCGTACCGCTGACCAGTCATCAGGCGGAGCCTTACTACGAGCAGAGCGATCTGCTGGCGCAGCTCGTACGCAAGTGGGAGCGCCAAGGCTGGCTCTCAGAGATCGATCAAAAGCGCATTCTATGCTGCATTCAAAACATGCGCATGTTGTGCAACTCGACATTTCTATTCGATAAGCAGACCCATCATTCGCCCAAGCTCAAGGAGTTCCGCGAGATCATGACCGACGTCGTCATGGGAGAAGGGCGAAAAGTCGTGGTGTTCAGTGAGTTTGAGCGCATGACGCATCTGGCAGGCGAGGAGTTGCGCAAGCTGGGCATCGGATTCGTGTCTCTTCATGGTGGCGTGCCGTCGCGGAAGCGTGGCGCCTTGATCGAGCAGTTTCGCAACGATCCGGCGTGCAAGGTCTTTCTCTCGACCGATGCGGGAGGCGTGGGTCTCAATTTGCAAGCAGCCTCGGTGGTGGTGAACTTCGAGCCTCCGTGGAACCCTGCCCGGCTGGAGCAGCGCATCGGACGCGTACACCGGCTGGGCCAGTCGCGACCGGTGCACGTAATTCACATGCTGACCAGCAAAAGCATCGAAGAGCGCGTGTGGGAGACGCTGGCCTTGAAGAAATCGCTTTTCGCCGGGGTGTTTGATTCTCCCACTGCCGAGATCAGCTTCGCCAAGCTAGGCAGCAAGACAATTCTGCAGGCAGTGAAGGAGATTTTCGCTGAACAGCCGGACCAGCCGAAACCGGTAATTGACCACGCTCCCGCCGAACCGGTTGCTCTTACGCAAAAACAGGCCGATGTTCAGGCACAGCTGGTCAGTTTGTCCGGAGAAACGGTACCGGAGCCCGTAGGCATTTCTCCGGTAACTGCAGCGGCGCCGAATGCCAGCGACGTCGAGCTTGCGGCAGCGTCGTTCCTCGAGGCCGGGATGAGGTTTATCGAATCGATTGCAGCGGGGAGTTCAAATGGCGTGCCAACCATTCGCTTGGGTCAGGTTCTATCCTCACTGTTCACGCGCGACTCCTGCACAAACCGCCCTGCATTGACGATTCCTTTGCCTGAGTCCGTGACACAAGAGCGTTTTACAAGCGCGATTTCCACCCTGGTGAATATGTTCTGAGCACGAAAGGAATGCTCATTCCATGAACACTCAGCAGCATTGGGAACAGATTTAGGGACGAAGGCTCCGGATCAGGTGAGTTGGTACTGCCCTCATCTCGATGCCTCGCTCGACTTGATCGAGCGCGCATTCGTTTCGCGTGCAGCCGCGATCGTCGACATTGGCGGCGGAGAATCGACCTTGGTCGACGACCTACTGGCCCGGGGATACCAGAACCTCACGGTCCTCGACATTTCGCAGAGGGCTATCGATGCCAATAGGGAGCGGCTCGGAGAAAACGCAGAGCGGGTCCACTGGCTTACGGCTGATATCACGAAGGTCCAATTGCCGCCTTCAAGTTTCGAAGTGTGGCACGACCGCGTAGTATTTCATTTTCTAACCGCCCCCGAGGACCGCTTTCTCTATGTTCACCAAGTTGCAAAGGCGGCGAAACCCGGTGGTCATGTGATCGTAGGCACATTTGGACCGGAGGGCCCTACACGGTGCAGTGGTCGCGATGTTGTTCGATGTGACGCCAAGTCGTTGCGCGACGAGTTCGGCAAGCGCTTCCGTTTGGTGGAAAGCACGAAACAGCTGCATCACAAGCCCTTTGGAACAACCCAGCAGTCCCTCTATTGTTATTGCCGACTCGAGTAGGTCCGTTCGCCTGCATCGGATCCGGGGCCACGATGCGGAACTCCCGGTCGGTCGCGAACACTTCAAGTCAGATCGGCTCTCGTGGATTGCGCTCTCAACGCCATAGCGCGGAAAGTCTTTGAATCAACTTCCCCGATCCTCCCGGGAATATGGCCAACTGTCGATCTTAGGTAATGATTGAGTTCACGCATAACTTCGTTTCGATGCTTCTTTCATGGCCGCTGAAAGAACTGGCAAGGCAAGGAGTTGGAGGTGACAGAGAAGCCAATCAGCGCAGGAATCGACATCTCATATAGCCCTCTGGATACAATTAGTTTCACAATGACTCGCGTACAAGTTCCGTTATTGGAACTGTCCTGGAAAATTCATAAAACACTTTTCCTGGCCTTGCGGTAGCATGCTAACGCGCAGACGCAGTTCCCACGAGGATGAGGTCGAATATCGATGGCAGTGCCGGTACAGGTAGAATCGACCACCGAACAAAGAGGAGAAGCTCCCATCGAATTGACGCGGAGCCTCGGCCTGTTCAGCGCCACCGCGCTGGTTATCGGCTCCATGGTGGGCAGCGGCATCTACATCGTCGACTGCGACATTGCCCGCGCCACAGATTCTCCAGCGTTGTTTCTGGCGGCCTGGGCGATCACCGCGGTGATGACGATGATTGGGGCGCTGAGTTACGGCGAACTGGCGGCCCTAATGCCCAATGCCGGCGGGCAATATGTTTACCTGCGCGAATCGCTGGGGCCGCTCTGGGGATTCCTGTACGGCTGGACATTTTTTATCGTGATCCAGACCGGTTCGATCGCCGCGGTGTGTGTAGCGTTCGGCAAGTTCTCGGGCGTCTTCTTTCCTTCGATTTCGAGCACACATTGGCTCTGGCATATCGCGCATGTGCCCGCGATTCGCGTCGGGCCCATAGCGCTGGGCAATATAGAAATAGGAGTGAACACGGCAAACCTGGTAGGAGCCTCGGTCGTGTTGGTGCTTGCCGCGCTGAACGTACTGGGCGTCAAGCTGGGCGCATTGGTGCAAAATGTCTTCACAGTGGCTAAGGCTGCGTCACTGGCGGCGCTGGTTCTGCTGGGATTCACCGTTGGGCGCAATTCCGCGGCCGTGGAAGCAAACTTCGGGCATCACTGGGCAAACTTCTGGAGGAATGCCAACTGGCAGGCGCTGCACCCTGTCCAGGTGGGTGCCGGCGGACCAACCGTGATGGTAGGCCTGCTGACGATTCTGGCCGTGGTGCAGGTAGGCTCGCTATTCTCTTCCGATTCCTGGAACAACGTGACGTTTACCGCGGGTGAAACCAGAAACCCGCGGCGTAACATTCCGCTGTCACTGGCGCTGGGCACGGGATTCGTGCTGACTGCTTACTTCTTCGCCAGCGCGGCCTACCTGATGATCCTGCCACTCCAAGGAGACCCACACGGCGCGACCGTCCTGGCGCGGGGAATTCAGTACGCCACTGAAGACCGCGTGGGCACGGCGGCGCTGACGCAGATTTTTCCTCGCGTAGGCGGCTATCTGATGGCTGCGGCGATCCTGGTCTCAACCTTTGGCTGCGCCAACGGACTGAGCCTGGCCGGCGCACGGGTTTATTATGCGATGAGCCGCGATCGGTTGTTCTTCCGCAGCGTAGGCCGGCTGCACCCTAAGTTCAAAACGCCCGCCGCGGGACTGTCCATCCAAGCCATCTGGTCGGTTATGCTCTGCGTTTCGGGGTCCTATAGCCAACTGCTCGACTACATCATCTTCGCGGTGCTTTTGTTTTATATCCTGACCATCGCGGGATTATTTGTGTTGCGCCGGAGACAGCCCGATGCGGAACGTCCTTACAAGGCCTTTGGCTATCCGTGGCTGCCTGCGCTCTACATCGTACTGGCCTCGGGAACCTGCCTCGCGCTGCTGCGCTATAAGCCGCAGTACACCTGGCCGGGTCTGGTTCTTGTTCTGATGGGGATTCCCGTATATCTCTTTTGGACGCGGAGAGCGAAACGGAACGGCCACCTGGAAGACGGATCTGAAGTGGCGGAGGTTTGAGCAGCTTCAGCGGCGAGGTGAACTGGCTAGGCAAAAGCGGGCTCACGCCGCCCGTCTCCTGGTCGGCATCCACGATGAGCCGTTACCGGTTCTCAGAAGCTCCCGAGCGCGGCTTCGCAGGGCGCAGAGGGGCGCGGCTGATTCCGCAGGTGCCAGAAAACTTCTTGCCGCGCTCCAGATTATGGTTGCTTCACTGCGTCCAACTGGTTGGTCAGGCTCACAACTTCAGGTTTCTCACCGAGAGGAATCGCATAGGCGCCGCGTACACGATCGTAACTCTGCACCGGTGTAATCGCGCCCACGCCTGGAATCTTTACCTGCTGCGCAACGCGTAAAAACGCCGTCGGGGTGTAGGCATCGACTGGCGCGAGCGTGACATCGACCCGGCCCGTGACGATATCCATGGTCACACGCTGGAAGCGGCCGCTATCGAGCGTGAGCCACAACCCCAGTGGCGCAAGATACACCCGCTGCCGCAGGCTGTCGCGCGGCTCGACACTCACGCTCTGACCGAAGAGCTTCAGATTGCCGCCGAAGGCCAGCCAGCCGAACTCCGGATCGCGGGCAAGATAAGTACCCACGGCCCAGACGTGGCCGAAAAAGTTCGGACCGTAGTCGCCGCTGTACGGATCGAATTTCATCATGTCCGGATAGCTGTGGAAGGCTGCGGAGGCAAATCCCTGCTGATCGATGCCGCTGATGGCGCCCATGTTGCCGCCGTAGCCTATGCGCAATAGGTACAGGTCGGCAGGGTTGCGGCGGTAGGCATCGAGCACGGGAATGGCGTTGATCCCCGAGCCGTAGTGATGCAGTTGCCGTTCGAGCCGCTCATACTTGCCGCCATAGAGAAAATCCCAGTAGCGGCGGGCGCTGCCGTTGTAACCCCAATTGGGAATGGTTGGCATGTAACCTTCAATGGCGTCGAGCGTCGCCTGTGCCTTCGCGTCCATGCCAAAGTAGCGTGACCAGGCGTAGACCTCTTCCTGCCCGGTTGAGTCCCACGGCATTTCGCTGCCGAACGGATACGGCAGCTTTTGCCAGGCTTCGGCTCGTGCGTGCATTGCAGCCTCAAGTTGCTTGGCTTCGGCGGTCATACCTTCGCGGTACAGATCGTCGAGCACTGCGACAAAGACATCACCCTCCATCTGGCCGAACTGGGCAAGATCGGGCGCATAGCGCGTCATCGCCATGGTAGTTTCATAGGCCTGCGTAAGATACCAGCGCCAGTCGTGATGCGTTACCAGGCCCTGGTGATCGCGGGCCAGCCGGTACAGCGCCCAGTAAGCCGCCACAACATGTGGATAGTTGTAGGAGCGTCCTACATCCTCACTGGCTTGCTCGTTCCAACTCTCCCATGTATGCCAATTTAGATCGCTGCGATAGTAGCCAGCGGGCAACTTATCGGGCTGGTAGTAAAACAAGCTCTTGCGTACGCCGTACTTTTTCGGGCCGTCCTTGTACTGGAGGCCGCCCCAGAGCACGTTATCGACGAAGTCTTCCAACTGTTCGATCTGATGCTTGTCGGGCCGCGCGTACTCCTTCATGGCCCCCGCAAGCCACGAACCTGCACCGGCTTCGTCGCTCAAGCCTGCGATCCACACACGGTTATCCTGCGTCACGATGGCGTTTGCTTCGCGATCGTAACTCATCACCGAAGGCGCGCGGTGGAACGGATCGTTCTTCTGGTCGAACCATTGTTTCGTAAAGAGAAAATTGCCGAGATCGTCAATTGCTTCTGTCTCGGGCTTGATGACTTTGTACTGCACGGTCTCCACTAATCCGTCGGTATACGTTACTGTAAGTCGCGCGCGGCCCCACCGCTTGCCTTTGAGCGCGTACCGTTGCCAGCCGTGCGGAGTTCTTCCATCCGGTTTTACTTCGATTGCACCTGCCGGGTCGACGATGATCGTTTTCACCGGCTTGGGATAATTGAGGAAGAGGCTGGCATCGATATCTTCGGGCAAAATGTAGCCGGGAATCCCGACGGCCACAGGCCGGTGGGCACGAACGAGCATAGCCTCTATCGACTCAATCGATTTCGACGTCAGAAAACGTAGACCCACTGTACGCTCCCCGCCCGGATCAAGAACGATGCTGGTTGCCGGATTCCACGGCTCGGCGTTCTTCCACTCGTTCTGCTGGTAGGCGGCCGAAGCGACCATCCACTCGTAAAAACCCTCGAAGGTCATGCTGCGCGGCGTCAGGTCGTGAAAGAGTTCCGCTTGATGTCCGGATCGATACGGCCCTGCGATTGGTTTATAGGCCTCGAACGGCGTTCTGCCATCCGGCACAACGACCAGCGCCGGTCCGTGGCCGTTAAGCCGCGTGACCTGCACGTATCCGGCATCAAGCGCGATCGATGGATCCGAGAAACTGCAAATCGTGTGCGCCTGTGCAAGGTCTTTGCCACTTAGAATATTGTCGAAGATCAGCGGAATGCCCAGCGCGCCTATCTCGATCGCTTTCTTGCCTGGATTACGAAGCGTGAAGCGCAGCGCCAGCGCACCGTTCACGACGGCCCAACTCCGCGTCACTTCGAGCGGAAAATCGGCGGGTAAGGTTGGCCGCAAGTCGTCGCGACGCAACTCCCCTGTTGCTGGCGGAAGCGGCCGTACAGGATGGCGAGCGAGCGCGGTCGAGTAACCGCGCCATTCGTCGGTCCCCACTGCACGCAAGCGAAGATCGAGATCGCCCAGATGATAATAGCCGTCGGTCGAGCGCGCGGCGAGTAGTTCGGAAGGAACGAAGTCAAAACCATTGCCGCCGCTCGGTTCTAATCCTGCGGCGGTTCCCGACGATCGCACCAGGCGCAGATTCAATTGTGGCGTCGCATAACTTGTCAGCCCATCATCGAGCATGGAGCCGAGCCGAGCATCACGGCCGGCAGGATAGAACTGAGCGCGCGCCAGCGCACAGACAGACGCCAGCACACCCGCCATCAGGAAGCCTACAAACTTGCTCCAGTAACTCAAGAATCCTCCATGCGATTTTCTATTCTGCCACGGAGGAAAATACTGTCACCCTCGGCGGCTGATTCAGTTCGTTAATTCCACACAGCGACGCCAGCCTTGCTTTTTACCAACTGCCGCGCTCACCGAATCGATCGATGACCGCAGCCAAGCGTGTGCAACCGTTTTCCCAGTTGACACAGAGTGCCCGGTCAAGCTGGTTCGGATCGCCTTTGAGGAGCACGGCAACGATTTCCTCATGTTCTGCTACCGAAACGTGAAGCTGATGCATAATCGAGCTGGCATACAAACGCCAATAGCGCTCTGCCTGCGGCTCGACCGCACGATGCATCATTTTCAGCCGGGGTCCCAATCCTGCATCGACGAGCAGACGATGAAACTCGTGGTCGAGATCGAAGATTGCCGGACCATCGCAGCCTTGTTCACACGCGATTTTATCGAGTTTCAGATTAATGTCAGTTAGTTTTCCTGCGAGATTCTTTCGCACTGCTCTTGGCAATTGTGCCGCGCGCCTTCCGGCCAGTCCTTCAATGCGCCCGATCATCGAGTACAACTCGCCGGCATCCTCTTTGGTCAGCGGCGCGACGAACATCTTCGCTTTGCTACCGTTGCGGCGCTCGCGCACGTAGCCTTCGCGCTCCAGCAGGTAGAGCGCACCCCGCACCGGCGTCCTGCTCATCCGTAGATGCTCGCACAAGTCGCTTTCCACAATCCAGCTTCCTGGCGCGAGCCTGCCGTGAACAATCAAATCGCGTATCTGTTGAAACGCCTTCCCCGCGCTGTCGCCGTATTCGGCCCTGTCAACTGATGCCTTCGCACTACGCGTTCTCCCGAAAACTGTCGATTCCATTGTTTCGTGCTCTTTGGCAAAAGCGTGGTCGTTGGTGGGTCGTGAACTTTACGCACCCTTCACTTTTCGAGAACCGATGCGCCATGTGGCCGCTTTCAGGCTCGGCTCCGTATGCGTCCTTCTGCTGCGCAGCCTTAGAAAAGCCACTGATAGAGCATTAATTTGCTGAGCCCGGCGGGTGAAGATTTCAGCTTGCCGATTGTTGTGCAGCCGCGGCTCGCTTAAGAGCCAGCGGCTGCATGTGGGGTTTTGAATTAGAAGCGAAAATTCGCACGCAGTTCAATGTTACGCGGAGCGTTCGCTGTACTGGATGTCGTCCCGAACGTCGTATCTTGTACCCCCGAATCCATGCCGATCCAAGCCGGATGGTTAAAGGCATTCAGAAATTCCGCCTGCAGAGTGAAGTTCATCTCGTTGTGAATCGGAACGAGTTTGGTGACCGCCAGATCGGTATTGATCCACTTAGGACCGTGCAGCCACATCAGCGTGCCAAACTGTCCAGCGGTGAAGTTTGGGCTGATGTAGTTGGTGCTGGATGTGCCTGAGGAAGAATAGTACTTGGGATCGAATAGGTTGACCCGGCCTGTTCCGGGGGTACCTGGACGAACCTTGATCTGTTTCTGTAATTGGGATGGCGTCACACCTGTAAGCGTAATGCCAGAGTCGCTCTGATTGACGGTGCTTGTTCCGCCGTAAAACAGGTAGGGCTCACCTGTCTGGCGGGTAAGAATTACGCCCGCCGTCCAACCTCCAATCACGGAATTTGCGATCGGGTTCTGATTGAAGAACTGCTGATGATGACCGAACGGCAGATCGTAGGTGCCGCTCAGGTGGAAAACCTGCCGGACGTCGAATGCGCTCGGGAAGTAGTTCAGATGTGTGTTACGCAGGGTATAGAACCCTGGTGCGCTGTTGGACCTGCCGCCGTAAAACCCTGGAGTTACACTCCCCTGAACGCTGGTTCCCAGTGAGTGCGACCAGGTGTAGTTGGCGTCGAACTGCATGCCATGATTGAGCTTCTGTCTGAAGTCGACCTGCAGCGCATTGTAGTTAGAGTACCCGGCATTTGTCATTTCCAGAATGCCCGTTCCGGTGGCGTAAGGATTCACCTGGAAAAAGTTAATGGGATAAGGGCCGCTGGAGTTCGTGCCGTTCACCGCCTGGCAGGGACCATTGAAGCCGGTCACCATGGAGCAAAGGTACGTGGGACTGCCTGCCAGCGTAGAGGCAAAAGCTCCCGCCTGCCCCTGTTGGAGATCGGTGATAAAGCCACCGTCGGTGTAGCCTGCGCCACCGGTAGAGGCAAAGGCTGCATCGAGGATAGGGGTGGGCAGAGGCCCCTTAAAGGTCGTTCCGCCGTTGGTTTGCAGATTGGCTTGCGCTGCCTGGAAGTCCTTCAGAAAGCCATTTTCGAAGATGTTGATCTCGTTGTAGTTGTAGGGCATCCATTGGTCGCGGGCCACATTACCCACATAGCGCACTTCCAGGACATTGTTTGGGCTCAACTGGCGTTCGACGCCCACCTCCCAGGACTCGACATAGGGCTGCTTGATATGCGGATCGAAAGTAAGGAATTCGGTGCCGCTAAAGGCTTGTGTTGATTCGTAGATTTTCGGTTGATAGGGGATTGGCGAGGTCGAAGCGAGCTGCGACGAAGCTGGTGTGTTCCCGAGAGTCACCGTTCCTGCATTGTAAAAACCGGGGCCTGGAGTTGTGCCGGAGGGAGCAACCGCATTGGCGTACAAATACGTGTTGAAATTAGCGCCATTATTGGAGCCAAAGTTCCAGAAGTTCTGCGCGCCCTCGGTATAGTTTTTGAAAGTATAACTTGCGCGAATGACCGTTGCCCCGCTGCCCAGAAATCTGTGGAGGACAGAACCAGGCTTTGTGGTGGGATTCCATGCGATACCGACGTTCGGCTCGGGATGGACGTATGTTGGAGCATAAGCTTCCGCCGCCGGCCCCTCATAGGGGTTCGACAGCCCGCCCAGCGATCCCGGATCGAAGATGCTGCCCACCGCGGTCGGACCCCACAGATTCGGAATGGTTGGATGAGTATAGAATCCTGTTTCATCCTTCGATGCGCCTGTAAAATCCCAGCGCAATCCCGCGTTGACCGTGAGTGATGGTCTCAGCCGCCAAGAGTCCTCGACAAACAGTGCGGTCTGATTCAGCCGCTCGTGGAGATTGAAGGAAATTCCTGGCTGAAACTGCTTTGTACTCGCATTTAGAAACTCACCCAGGCTGTAATAAGTCATGCGGCCGGTCAGCGTGGCGTAGAGACCCTCTACATCGCCGGTTGCATAACTTGGAGGGTTGACGAGTGAGCTGTCCAGCGCACTCTGCACTGGGTCGCCCGAGATAATATAGTTCACGCCGATGTACGGCACAAACTGGTTGTTATAGTAGTGGTCGATTTCGGTCGCACTCTGCACACCGAAGATAACGGTATGTCTGCCGTGTTGCCAGGTTACGTCGTCCTTCACGCTCAGAACTGGATAGAGGGATCCGCCTTTGAGTTGAGCAAAACCGTTCACTCCACTATTCAAATTAAAGCCGAAAGCGAGATCGCCCTGCTGCATCATGGCGGCGGTTGGGGAGTTCATGCCTCCCGAGTTATACGTAAAACCTGTGTAGAGATAGCCGACGCGAAAAGCATTCACCAGATTCGATTTGACGTCCCAGTCAAAGCCGGCCACAACCTGGTAGTTCCTGGAGAAGGTGCTGCCGGTCATATCGGCATAGAGAGGACCGGGGTAAGGCGGAGCACCCGTATTGAGGTTGTAAAAGCTGCTCTCGTTCACCGATCCTGTAAACCGCAAGCGCTGGGAATAGTTATAGTCGAGGCGCAGGGTGGGGAACTTATTCAGAATATAACCGCGTACAGGAAAACTGATCAAATCGTGGTTTAGATCATAACCCTTTGTGTAGCTGACGTCATATTGGCTGGGCGTGGAATACGTGGACTCCGCATTCGCCAGGTCGGTGGCAATCAGCGAGTTGATTGCTCCTGTGCATGTCGGGCATCCGGCGCCGGCTCCCGCCTGCAACACGTTAACCGTCTGCGTGGTCGAAGAACCCGCGGGAACATACGCATAAATCCCGGCCAGCGCATTGGCGTTTCCTACCACGGTCGAAGCCGTGTAATTCGATGGTTGGCGAAAGTTCGCAAGACTTGCGAAAAAGAAGAGCTTGTCCTTCAAAATCGGGCCGCCGACGCTGCCACCGAAGTCGTTTTTAACCATAGACGCGCGCGGCTGGTCGACGTTGTTGTTGTACCAGCTATTGGCGTTCAGGCCGCCGCTGCGGTAATCCTCATAGAGTTGGCCGTGATACTGGTTGGTACCGCTCCGGGTGACGAATCCGATGTCCATGACGCTGGTGCCGCCATGGCTGGCGTCTAGTTCGCCGGTTTGTACCGTCATCTCCTGGACATCTTCCAGGCGGTTTGTGGTCGATGATCCATTCGTATCGAAGCCTCCGCTCTTAAAGCGATTCGTCATGGTTGAAAAGCCGTTGGCGCCGACATCGACCGCTCCACCTGGCAGATTGTTAAAGTTGTCGTCCACTGCGCCAGGAACCAGAAAGGCCAGGCCGAACGCATCGCGGCCTCCCAGCGGCAATTCATCCACCTGCTTTAAATCTACGGTTGTCGCGAGGGTATTTGAGGTGGTGTCAAGAAGGGGGCTGTTCTCCGCCGAAACTGTAACGCTTAGCGCCGCGCTGCCCACATCCAATGTGACAGTCAGATCGGTTACCTGATTGGCTTGGATTGTCACCGAAGGATATACCTTGGTCTGGAACCCGTCCTTGGTAACCGTCAAACTGTACCGCGCGGGATTCAGGTAGGAAATGACCACGTTGCCGATACCGCCGGTTGTGGCTTTGTGCATGTCGTTAGTGCCTTGATTCTTCAGGGCCACTTGCACGCCGTTGATAGCTGCTCCTGTGCTGTCCTGCACAGTCACATTCAGAGCCCCGGTTGACAGATCCTGAGCTAATGCAGTCCGCGTTGCGACTGTGTATAAGCCACATGCAATCGCAGCGCCAGCGATCCATTTCGAAATGCAGGTGAATTTCATCATTGCGCCTCTCCTTGTGAACTACTTCATGTCGACTGTGGTTCCGTCGGGTCCGTGCCGTAAGCACAACCTGGCCACCGGTTAAGTAAAAGCGAACATCTCATCGTCCCCGTACCTGATGCGCCAGTTGCAGACGGGCGAACGGAGCAGTAGAGGACCGCCGGCGATTACTCCCGCATGCCCGCGATTTCCGCCCTGCTAGCCAAATTCTGCCGGCTGCGAATTTTTATACCGAGTAAACGCATTCTCAATACAACCTAGCGTAGGATTATGAATCCGATGTTGTATTCTTTGCAAGTGGTTTTTGCAAAAAACTTTTCTTGGCGCGCCCGTGGCACATCGTCTTACGGAAGCCCTATTGAATCTGCGCCTTATAAACAGACCGGGAATGCGGCTTCCACTCTCTACCGCAATTTCCCTGCCGTCCAGGGCAGCTTGTTCCAGTCCGGTGCCGGTTCGCCCATCAGGTTGCGGACGAAGAAGTCCATGAGCCGGCGCTCGCCGTAGCGGCCTCCAGCGCCGTGGCCGCCACCTGGCACTTCAAGGAAATCGAAGTCCTTGCCCGACTTGATGAGGCGGTCGACGACCTGGAGCGTTGTCGAGGGATCGACGTTCTTATCCATCTCGCCCATGACCAGCAGCAGCTTGCCCTTGAGCCGCCAGGCGTTGTCCACATTCGACGACTCGGAGTACCAAGGCCCCACGGGCCAGCCCATCCATTGCTCGTTCCACCAGATCTTGTCCATGCGGTTGTCGTGGCTGCCGGAATTGGCCACAGCGACGGTGTAGAACTCCGGATGAAAGAGCAGCGCGCCCATGGCGCTCTGCCCACCAGCCGAGGTGCCAAAGATGCCGACACCTCGGGAGATGTCGTACCACGAATATCTGGCCGCGACGGCTTTGTGCCAGAGGATGCGATCGGGAAACCCGGCGTCCTTCAGGTTGCGCCAGGCTACATCGTGGAAGGCGCGGGAGCGGTTATTGGTACCCATGCCGTCGATCTGCGCCACAACGAATCCGAGTTCCGTCAGCGGCTCAACGCGCGGGGTAAAGTCTTTGGGCACAAACGAGCCCTGGGGGCCCGCGTAAATATCTTCGACAACCGGGTACTTTTTACTGGGGTCGAAGTTGGCAGGCCGCCAGATAACGCCCCAAATGTCGGTTTTGCCGTCGCGTCCTTTTGCGTGGAAGGGCTCAGCCGGTTTCCAACCTGCCGCAACCAGTCGCGCATCGTCGGCCTTGTCCACCGTCATCACCAGACTCGCGTCAGACGAGCGTCGCAGTTCCATCACCGGCGGCAGATCGAGGCGCGAGTAGCTGTCTACGTAGTACTTGCCGTCGGAGGAGTAGCTCAGCGCGTGATCTGCCTCTTCCGGACTAAGCGGCGTTAGCCCCGTGCCGTCGAAGCCGATCTTGTATCCATGCACGTAGTACGGGTCTTCGCCGGGATTCATGCCGCTGGCCTCGAAGTAGATCTCGCGATGGGCCTCGTCGACGCGATCGACCGCGCGCACCACCCAGTCGCCGCGCGTAATCTGGCGCTCCATCGCGCCTGTCTGGCCGTTGAAGAGATAGAGATGCTCCCATCCGTCGCGCTCCGAGGCCCAGACGATCTCCTTGCCGTCGGCGACATCGTGGCGGAAGTATTTGCCGTGGTCGTACTGGCCGGGTGTGAGCGGTTCGTAGTTGATGAAGGTACGGCTGGTCTCCTCGATGAGCGCACGCGCCTTGCCGCTGGCCGCATCCACCTCGATCGCGCGATAGACCTGGTGGCCGCGCTGGTTGTACTCAAAGGTGAAGGCGTGCGAGTCCTTGCGCCAGGCGAAGTTCGTCAGCTCGTAGGGGTTGGGGAAGAGCGCATTACCGATCGGCACTTCCTGCTTCGCGTCAATTTGAAACAGCACCGGCTGAAAGAGCGGGAGTACATCACCCGGCTTGGGGTATACCATCGTCGAAGACTCCGGTTGCAACTGGTCGGCAGGCGAGGATTCGACGTAATGGATCAAACGCCGGTAACCCGGCCGGATGCGGCAAACCAACACGTGCTTCGAGTCGGGCGACCAGGCGATGGTATCGACCGAGTAATAGTTTCCTTCTGACCCGTCCTGGCTCAGGATCGCGGTTTGCTTCTCGGCAGCGCCGGGCTTGCCGTCTGCCGGCCGCACGGCGAGGTTGTAGTTTTCTACAAACGCCAGCCATTTACCGTCGGGCGATTTGACGCCGCGAGCAGCGCCGTTGATGGCCTTGGGCGTAGAGTCGTATCCGCCGTCATCGTCGGCGGAAAGATCGAAGCCCTCGCGCGGCGGCGCCTTCTCGCAGGTGTATGCCGCGAGGTCGCAGCGCCAGAAGGCGCGTCCTCGCAAAAAGCGAAAGGTTTTGCCATCCTTATCGAGACGCAGATCCTGAAACGGCAATTCTTCAGGTTTGATCTCTTCTCCCATCGCCTTGCTCAGCACGGCGGCCAGCCGCGTGTGGTCGAAGGCCGGCCTTGAGGTTTGGGTCTGGGCATTCACCTCGACAAACTCGTAACCTCCGGGAATTGCCCTGCGGTAGACGAAGCGGTCGGTTCCCTCGATCCAGCGCACCGGACCAGGCAGATGATCTACGAGATCGTGATACTTCTGGTTGATGTCGAGAGCTCGTTCATAGTCGGCCGGCGCTGGCTGTGCTGCAATTCGGGCAGGCAGTGGCGCCAACAAGAGCACAGCAGCCACAAGATGCAGTTGGGGTACCTTCAGCCATGTAAAACGGAAAGACAAAGCATTGCCTCTCTTGAACTGGAACGGCAGCATCGCGGAGCTTCCTTTCGAAAGTGATATACGCTGAAGCGCGCTATGCCTTCAGCGGCTTGCCCTATCCGCCGTGTCGGTCTCGGCGGCCAGGGTTGCAACTTTGGTTGGATAAACCGGCGGCCGGGCGTCCTTCGGACCCCATCCGTACAAGAACTCCGCCGCACCGCCACAGATGCGCCCCTGGCACGAACCCATACCGCAACGGGAGTGCAGCTTGGCCTCGCGCCAGCCTTCGCATGCGGCTAGTTCTTTGTGCGTGACGTCTTCACAGCGGCAAACGATCGTGGAATCGGTCGGCAGCCGGCGCAGCTCCGGCCTCAACGCGAACGCTCGCTCCATGCGTGCCGCAAATTCCAACTGCCTTCTTCGCCGGCTGGCGAGCGAAAGTGCTCGCGCCTGATTGCCCACCGCCGCCCATCCGGCAATCTCGCCTTCGTGCAGTGCTTTTTCGAGTCCGCCAATTCCGGTCAGTTCGCCCACGCAGGCCACACCCTCGACGGAACTCTGCTGCAACGCGTCCACCTTCACGCAACCAGCCAGGATCTGGCATCCCAGCAGCCGCGGCAGCTCCAAGTTCGGCACAAGATGGAATCCGCACGCCAGCCAGTCGCAGGCGATGGCGCGTTCTTTACCGCCAATGCTCACCCACACGCGTTCCACGCGCGCGTGTCCCTCCGCACGCCTTACCCACGAGTCGAAGCGATAGGGAACGCCGAACGTCCATAATCGGTAGAGTGCGCCTTCAATCAATTTGCCAGGTTGCGCAGCGAGTGCGGACAAGACAAACGGCGCCATCTGCGCTCGGGTTGCCTGCTCAAAGACGCCTTCGATCGTCGCGCCGGCTTTGGCCAGGCCCGCGGCAACGGCCAGCAGCAGTGGACCACTGCCCGCCACAACAACACGCTTGCCGCTCGCATCGAGCCCTGATTTCACCATTGCCTGCGCGCCGCCAACGCCCATCACGCCCGGCAGCGTCCATCCTGGAAACGGCAGGAATCGCTCCCGCGCTCCCGTCGCCAGAATCAGGTGCACGAATTCAATCTCCCTACTCTCGACATCCGACTCCACACGCAGCAGCCGCTGCTTCGGCGCGTCCACAACCTGCCAGCCCTGCCAGACCTCGCACCCAGACGCATCGAGCCGCGCCTTCCAGCGCACGAACTTGCCTCCGTGCGGATAGGAGCGCGCCGTCCCCGCGCCGATGCCGCGCCACACCTGTCCGCCCAAGCCAGGATTCGCGTCCAACAGACAGACGCGCATACCTGCAGCGGCAGCGACCGCTGCGGCAGCAATTCCACCCGGACCGGCGCCAACCACTACAACATCAAAGCGTGCCCTCACGACGATTGCACCTCCATGCCGTCGGCACACAACAACTGGCAGCCGCGCCGCTGCGGCACGCCATCGACCGTCATCCGGCACTCCATGCAGATGCCCATGCCGCAGAGCGGCGCGCGCGCTTCGCCAGTAACCGAAAACCGGGACGGCTCACCAGCCATCATCACCGCCGCGGCGACACTCGTTCCGGCCGCCACTTCGACAGGCTTGCCGTTCACGGTGAGCGAAATCTTCCTGTCCGCCAACATCTTCTCCCGCACGCTTGCCGCCTGAATGGCAGCGATCGCCGCACGTATAGCAGAGATCATAACCCGACTCAGCCAATGTGTACAATTTTGTATATCAGCATCTGCAAATCTTCCTCCTTGCGTTCTCCGGAGCTTTACCAGATCACGGCTATTTCACCACTGCGAAGCCGGGTAGGAGAGTTTGCCAAAACAGAAATACGATGTTGTATTCATTATTCTCTTGTTGTATAACTCAATCCATGTCCCTGGCGGGGTCCGATCAATGCTGAGCTTATCTCTATCGTCTTATCCACACGGGAGGAATCGATGGGAATCTTCGCGCGGTTTGTTGGCATCCTTGGCAGTTTTGCCGCCGCAATTTGCTTGTTCTGCAGTTTTCCTCTGGCGGCCCAGCCCGCTCCACAAATGCCGCAGATGATTCGGGAGTTCTCGGCAGATCTGTACGCGATCGACAGCACTTACCGGGTTGCGATCTCTCCGGATCGCAGCAAGCGACTGGAAAGATTCTATGCTGCAACTGAAGCCAATCTGGCGGCGATCGACTTCATCACGCTTTCACACGAAGATCAGATCGATTACCTATTGCTTCGCAACTACGTACGTAGCCAAAAGCACCAACTAGCCCTTAGAAAACAGCGGGTGAACGAGATGGCTCCGTTGCTGCCCTTTGCTCCGGTCATCGAGGGATTGTTAGCGAAGAAGCGTCTGATGCAGCACCCCGATGCGGAGCAGGATGCGAAGGCGCTGAGCGACATGGTGCGGCAAATCAAGCTTCTCCGCGCGCAACTCGATCATGGTCGCGCAGCCGCAGTGCTGCCTGGGTCGACGACAGACAAAGCGAAGTTCGATGCCGTAGTCGCCAACCGGGCGGCGATGGCTACCGAGGAGTTGAGCAGGAATCTGCAGAAGTGGTTCGAGCAGTACGACGGCTATGATCCCCAGTTCACCTGGTGGGTCAAAATGCCATACAACGCTGCTCAGGAGTCATTGAAGAATTACGCGGGATTTCTGCGGGAAAAGCTGGCCGGTATCGCACCGGGCGACACGACGACGATTCTCGGCGATCCTGTCGGCCGCGAAGCACTTCATCAGGAACTCGCCGACAATATGATTCCTTACACACCCGAGGAGCTGATCGCTATCGCCGAAACCGAGTATGACTGGTGCATGAAAGAAATGCTCAAAGCCTCGCGCGAGATGGGCTACGGCGACGACTGGCGCGCTGCGGTTGAAAAAGTGAAGCAGATGCACGTACCGCCCGGTGAGCAGCCGGACCTGATCCGCAAGCTGGTCATCGAGGGCAGCGACTTTGCGAAGGACAACAACCTGGTGACCGTGCCGCCGCTAGCCGACGAGACCTGGCGCATGACCATGATGACGCCTGAGCGGCAGCTCGTAAATCCCTTCTTCACCGGCGGCGACGAGATCAGCGTCTCTTACCCCACCAACACCATGACCTACGAGCAGCGCGAGATGAGCATGAGGGGCAACAATATTCCTTTCGCGCACGCCACGGCCTTTCACGAAATGATACCTGGCCACTTCCTGCAGTTCTACATGCAGCAGCGCTACCGGCCATACCGGCAGATCTTTGACACGCCGTTCTGGACCGAAGGTAACGCCTTCTGGTGGGAAATGCTGTTCTGGGACAAGGGCTTCGACAAGACGCCAGAGGAACGTATCGGCGCGCTGGCCTGGCGTATGCACCGCTCGGCGCGCATCGTTTTCACCATGAACTTCCATCTTGGCCGCTGGACGCCGCAACAATGCGTCCAGTATCTGATCGACAAGGTGGATTTCGAGCCCGATAACGCCGCTGCCGAGGTGCGCCGCGCCTTCGACGGATCGGTTGGGCCGCTTTACCAGAGCGCCTATTTGCTCGGCGCGTTACAATTTCGCGCGATGCACCACGAATTGGTCGACTCGGGAAAGATGACCGATCGCCAGTTTCACGACGCCATTCTGCACGAGAACAACATGCCCGTCGAACTGCTGCGCGCCGATATCGAGAACCTGAAGTTGGTTAGCGATTACACTAGCCAGTGGAAGTTTTACGGCGATCATCCGACCCATCCCTAAGTGGTCAACGATCGGTTGTCAATGCTCAATCAACAGCAAGAGGTTCCGGCAGGCTTTTCGGCCGGCCTCACGAGGTAACGTCATGGATTCCAGCTTCAATCGAAGGAAGTTTCTCGGCGGCGCAGTTGCCGCCAGTACAGCCACTTTGCTTGCTCATCCCGCGGTGGCGCTTGACGCTGCCCGCGCGAGCCAGTCCTCGGCAGGCTCGGAGGACGTTGCCAACCAGGATCTCGTCCACTCCAAGGTTGCCAGAGTGCAATGGAAGGCCGAGCCGTTTCCGATGCCCGATGTACGTCTGCTGCCCAGCTTCTGGAAAGACATGATGGAGCTCAACCGCAGTTATCTCTACTCGCTGCCCAACGAGCGGCTGGCGCATAACTTTCGCGTCAACGCCGGCATTGCGTCCGACGCAGATCCGCTGGGCGGATGGGAGGCGCCCGACTGCGAGCTGCGCGGTCACTACGTCGGCCACTACATGTCATCCTGCGCCCTGATGCACGCCAGCACCGGCGACAACTTCATTCGCGCCAAAGCCGAGGAACTCGTCGTCATGCTCGCCGAGTGCCAGCAGAAAGACGGCTATCTGAGCGCCTTCCCCGTCTCGTACTTTGAGCGCCTGCGCAAGCACGAGCGCGTATGGGCGCCCTTTTACACCTATCACAAAATCATGGCCGGCCTCATCGACATGTACGAGCACACCGGCAACCGGCAGGCGCTTGAGATGGCCACGCGCATGGCCGACTGGGCCGCGGCTTATTCGGCTTCCTTCACCGATGCCGACTGGCAGAGCGTGCTCAACGTCGAACAGGGCGGCATGATGGAGTCGGCCTTCAATCTCTACGCCATCACCGGCAGCACGAAGTACCGCGACCTTGGGTTCCGCTTCGAGCATCGCCGCATCCTCGATCCCCTGGCGGACGACAAGGACATCCTCGACCACAACCACGCCAATACCAACATTCCCAAGGTGATTGGAGCGGCCCGCGGCTACGAGCTCACGGCCGACGATCGCTACCGGAAGATCAGCGAGAACTTCTACGGCATCCTCACCGGGCATCACATCTATTGCACCGGCGGTACCAGCAACGGCGAGATGTGGCACGCCCCCGACGCCATCGCCTCTCAGCTTGGCCCCGCGGCCGAGGAGTGCTGCTGCAGCTACAACATGATGAAGCTCACGCGCCATCTCTATGGCCAGAATCCCGACCCGAAGTTTTTCGACTACTATGAGCGGCTGCTCTACAACGTCCGCTACGGCACGCAGGACCGCAACGGCATGTTGATGTACTACGTGCCGCTGGAGCCAGGCATGTACAAGACCTTTGGTACGCCCTTCGACGCCTTCTGGTGCTGCACCGGCACGGGCTGCGAGGAGTACTCCAAGCTCACCGACTCGATCTACTTTCACGACGAGTCGTCGCTGTTCGTCAACCTCTTCATCCCCTCCACGCTCGACTGGAACGAGCGCGGCCTCAAACTGCGCCTCACTACCGATCTTCCGCAGGACGATCGCATCGCGCTCAAGTTCGATGCCGCGCCCACTCAACCCACGGCGCTCAGGATTCGCGTTCCCTACTGGGCGGCCAAGGGCGTCAAGGTGAGCGTGAACGGCGCATTGCAGAACGTCGCCGCCGCGCCCTCGACCTATCTCACGCTCGACCGCACCTGGAAAACCGGCGACCTCGTCACCGTCGAAATGCCTCTCACGCCGCACCTCGGCACTACGCCTGACGACAAGAATGTGCAGACCGCCATGTACGGTCCTCTGGTGCTGGCCGCGCTACTCGGAACCGAAGGGCTGACTACCTCGATGATCTATGGCGGCAGTGGTCCCAGCGGATTCGACGACGGCTATCCAATGCCCGCCGTCGACCTGCGTCCCCCCATGCACCACGGCCAAAGCAGCCAGGCGCCGCCGGCCGTCGCCGATGACGTCTGGTTCGAGCAGGCTGAAGCGTCGCCTCGCTATGGCCTGCGCTTTCACACCAAGGGCCGCGGTCCTCGCCACACGCTGGTTCCGCTCAATCAGATCATGGACGAGCGCTACTCGGTCTACCTGCGGCGCATCGACGCGTAAACCCGCGCGGCAGAAGCAGAACCGGGCAAAAGTGCAAAGATGTATCCTAAGTGAGACGCAAGATAGCGCCTGGAACGGGCGATTCCAACATTCTGCATAGCCCGGAAAGAGCACGGCGCGCGAAGGCCGCAAGGTCCAGGCCCGGGAACGAAAGAGTGAAGACCATGGAAAGCGCAGCCACGAGGGCGGTTCGCGGTTCGAAGAAGCGCGCCGCGAAAGCCGAGCACGGAACCAGCGTGGGGCTGGCTTTCCAGCAGATTCGCGATTTGATCGTTCACGGCAAGCTGGCGCCGGGGAGCTGGATCGTGGAGAGCGATCTGTGCGAGCACCTGAACATGAGCCGCACGCCGGTGCGCGGCGCGCTCTACCTGCTGCACCGCGAAGGGTACGTGCACGAAGTTCGCAACGGCAGCAAGTCGCGCATGGTTGTTGCGCCGCTGACCAAAGAGGATGCCGGTGAGCTGTATCCCATGATCGGACGCATCGAGGGGCTTGCCGGGCGGCGCACGGCTGCGTTGCCGCTGGCGGAGCGCAAGGAACTGGCGGGCAAGCTGGAGCGGATCAATGAAGAACTGGCCACCATCGCGAACGACCGGAGCCTGGGTGGGCCAAAGATCTTCGATCTCGACCACGAGTTTCATCGCCTGCTGATTGCGGCGGGCGCAGGGCCACGCCTGGTCGCTCTGCACCGTGCCATCGAGCCGCAAACGGAACGCTACTGGCGCCTCTATGCCAGCTCCATCATCGGCGAGCTGAAGACTTCCGTGAAGGAACACGAAGAGATTATCGCGGCGCTACTCAACGGAGACCCCGACCGCCTGGAGCGCGCGCTCTGCGCGAATTGGGAAAACGGCTGCACACGCCTGGAACGCGTGATTGAAATGTTCGGTGAGCGCGGAAGCTGGTAACCGCCGCGCAGAACAGAAACAGGGGCAGCCCGTCGTTGAGAGGCTGCCCTTGTTGTTTGCCGCGGCAAGTATCTATTTCTGGAGCGGCTCACGGGTAAACACGCCGTCGATCTGCCGCAATATCCCCAGCGGGTTCGCCGCCTTCAG
>JAJYFA010000153.1 GCA_021790995.1 Acidobacteriota bacterium | reverse complement strand
AAACAGGCCACGACGGCGGCCACACCGTAGATCAACTGGAATCGGAACCAGAGATAGACCAGCATGCCAAGCATCGACCAGACAACAGCCCGCGTTGCCTGCGACTCCAACTGATGGCCGACCGTGGCGCCCACGGTATCGACCTTGATGCCAGTGTCGTTGAAGGGATTGTTGTAGTGAGCGCGCAGCGCGTCGACGATCCGCTGGCGGCCTTGATCGAGCGTAGTCTCGTTGGGCAGCCTGGGCAGGCTGATCAGCACCTCGTTGAGCGTGGCTTCGCCGTAGCTCTGGATGCGCGCGTCGTGAATTCCGGCCGCGCCGATGGCCACGCGAATGGCTTCAATGTCGGGACGATTGGCGAACTCGACCTGCACCTCGGTGCCGCCGCGAAAGTCTACGCTTAGTGGCACAGGCGTGCCGATATGCGCCCAGTTCCAGCCCATCTTGATGATGCCGGCCACACTGAAAATCATGGAAAAGGCCAGGAAGTACCACTTCCATCCCAGCCAGTTCACCTTTGGATTATGAAAGAATTCCACTGCTTCTTTTCCCTTCTGACGAGCTCTCAGCTATCAGCATTCAGCTCTCAGCTATCAGCTTTTACTTCCTGGTCCCCAGTCCCTAGATCGAAACCATCTCACCCGGCTTCAGCTTGTTGAGGTGCGCCTCGAAGATCACGCGCGAGACGTAGACCGCGGTGAACAGGTTCGCCAGCAGACCGAAGGTCAATGTCGTGGCAAAACCGCGCACCGGACCGGTCCCGAACAGGAACAGGAAGGCCGCCGAAACGATGGTTGTCACGTGGGTGTCGACGATGGTGATCCAGGCGTGGGCAAAGCCCTGATCGACAGCCGCCGAAGCCGACTTGCCGGCGCGAATCTCCTCACGGATACGCTCGAAGATCAGCACGTTCGAGTCGACGCCCATACCGATGGTGAGGATGACGCCGGCGATGCCGGGCAGGGTGAGCGTGGCGCCCGTGAAGCCCAGGAACCCTAGCAGGATCACCAGGTTCAGGAACAGCGCCAGATCGGCGTTGATGCCCGAGCCCTTGTAGTAGACCAGCATGAAGATCCAGACCAGCAGAACGCCTGCGACAGCCGCCGTGACGCCCTCGCGGATGGAGTCGGCGCCGAGGGAAGCTCCCACCGTGCGCTGCTCCAGATAGATGAGCGAGGCGGGCAGCGCGCCGGTGCGCAGCATCTTGGAGAGCATGGTCACTTCGTCCTGGCTGAAGGATCCCTCGATCTGTCCGCTGTCGCGGATGCCGCTCTTGATCACGGCCACCTCGCGCACGCGGTCGCCCATCACGACGGCCATGTACTTGCCGACGTTGGCGCTGGTGTAGTCGTAAAAGCGGTTGCCCGCCTCGTCGGTGAGCGTAAAGTTGACCACACGCTGGCCGGTGTTCGAGTTGGTGCCGGGCTCGGCCGAACGAAAATCGGTACCGGAAACCACGGGCGCGCGCTCGACAATAAACACGTGATCGGTGTCGGAACCTGTGGCCATGGCTCCGGAGCCGTGCAGCAACTCTTCGTCGGGAGGCAGGGCTCCGTTGACGCTGGCCATCGCCGACTGTTCGTCGGGATAGCCATTGCCGTCGCCCACCACGGGATGAATCTCAAGCCGCGCCGTGGACTGAATGATGCCCTTCACTCTGTCCAGATCGCTCACGCCGGGCAGCTCTACCAGAATCTGGTTGGCGCCCAGGCTGTAGGGCGCGATCATCGGCTCGCTCACGCCAAGTGCGTCGACGCGGTCGCGGATGGTCTCGATGGCCTGGGAAACCGTCTTCTGCTCCAAGTCCTTTTCGACCAGCGGCTTCATGGTCAGCGTCCACGTGTTGTCGGTCGCGCCGGAGTTGATGTCGTACTCGTTGGAGAACTTCTCGTCGAGTAGCGAGCGCACATCGCTGGCCTTGCCTGCCGGCGTCCCGTCGATCTCAATCAGTTCCGGCCTCTTCGGATCGGGCTTGATGACCTGCGAGTAGGTGAAGCCGCCGGTCTTGAGGGCATCGCGGACGCGGGCCGCGGCGCTGTCGGTTTCGTCGCTGACCGCTTCCTGCACCTGGACCTGCAGAATGAGGTGGACGCCGCCCTGCAAATCGAGGCCGAGGTGAATGTGCTGCTGGATGGATGCCAGCAAAGCCTTGCCTGTGAGCCCTTGAGGAATCCTGAAGATGCCGTAGAGGAAAACCAGCAGGACCGCAACAATCAGGGCAATTTGGTTCTTGAGATTTTTCTTCATGGTTTCGTTTCTCTTGTTAGTCCCTCACCGGCGTCTCCCGCCCGCCGTGGATGAAACATGATCGCATTCCGCTGCGGGTCCAACTCAGCCAACACCGCCAGCCCGCAAACTCCGCTTATTTCTTCTCCACCTTGGGTTCTTCCTGTGTGGTGACCGAGGCGATGGCGGTCTTGGCCACTTCCAGCTTCAGGTTGTCGGGCGCGACGCGAATCACAATGCAGTCGTCCTTGATGGAAAGGATGACGCCGCGGATGCCGCCGGCCGTAGTGACGCGATCGCCGGACTTGATATTGGACAGCATCTGCTGCCATTGCTTTTGCCGCTTCTGCTGGGGGCGGATCATGAGCAGGTAGAGCAGCGGAATGAAAAGCAGAATGGGAAGCAGCAACCCCAAGCCGCCGCCTGCTGAAGGGGCCGGCGCCGCCGCCCACCAAATGAAAGTCGCCACTAGGTTCATGCCTGACCTACATCCTTTACTCGCCCCGCGGCCGGCTCATGCCGGCTTTGGGCACAGGCGCACCAAGCCGTTTCGGCCGGCGCCCAAGGAAAATTTGTATCGAAACTTGTCTGCGGGAATGGTCCCCGGGGCCTCGATCGTCACAGCCCCAGACTCCGGAAGGCGGGTCCGATTGCGCAGCTCGGGAACTCATCGGTTCCTCCACCGGCGCCGGCCGCAACTCCCTGCTACCGCCTGCTTCCTGTTCGACACAGCTCGACTTCCGGCCCCAAAGCGGGCAAGAAACGGTTCCACCCGCCTCGTCCCTCCCAGGGTTGCCAAAAGAATGCCTGAAATAGATAAGAAATGTGCGAGCGGGCCGGTGTCAAGAAGCAGGATGCGAGGAAGCAAGGGAGCAAAACACCTCAACCCTTTAACCTGTCCACCATCCATGAACGAATCACCCATGCGTTATCCCTCCCGCGAACACGCCCTCGCTCCCTATTTCCCCGCCTCTGCCGCCGCTGCATCGCCGCTGTCTTCTACCAGGGCCGCCGATCCAGGAACGATGTCGTAGCTGATCGCGTTCATGCCCGCCGGATGAAACGCGATGCGCAGTGGATCGCGCTGCCAGTCGGGCGCCGCGCACGCCGGAGCAGCCTGATTGGCGGCATCGAAGGCCGCGAGTTTCCGGGCCAGCACTGGCTTCCGCACAGCCACCTGCGCAACGACGGCGTAGAGGCTCTTGCCGCTCGGCGTCAGGCCGCAATAGGCCGCGTAATCGCGAAACCAGCTCACTTGGCTGACACCAGGATTGTAGTCCGGCAGATGCAGGGCGCTGACGCGGCCGGTCGCGCGATCGACCAGCAGCCACGGTCCGCGCTGCCACACCCAGTAACCGGCCGGGGTGGGATTGTCGCCCGGCAGAGCGTCGTTGATGCGCATGGCGCGACGGACAGCAAAGCTCCTGTCGGTAATTTCGTGCACGTCGCCCGTGGTCCACTCCTTGACGACGCCATCGACAAGCAGAGCGCGAATCCGGAGCGAGTCTTCGCCGGGCGCGGCGCCCGACGGGTCGCCTGCCTTTGAGTACGGTACTTTTTTCGCAGCGCCGAGATAGACGGTGTGGGCCTTGCGCGGAGCGGCCGAAGCGGCCGCGGGAAAGGCCAGAGATATTGCGAGAAGAAGGGCTGTCAAGGCAGATCTTGACTGAAGGCGCATGAGGCGTGTCTCTCCTGATCGATCGTGAATCCGCTTCGCGAACGATGCTCCGTCACTGGCTCCGATCCAGGCTCTTGGGCTTACCGTTCGGATGCGTTGTCATCCTGAGCGAAGTCCCTCTTCTGCGGGATGGAGTCGAAGGATCTGCGGTTTTCTCTTCGCGAATCCGGATTCCTCTGAAACACGCTTCTGGGAAAAATACTGCTTGCATTGCGACAACCGGGTTTAGACATCTCTTGGCACAAATTCTAGAGCAACCCCAGAAACTCCTCAACCGCCAGGCCGGCGGCCTTTATGAGCTTGCGCAAGGTTCCTGTCGAGAGTTCTTTATGTTGAGGAACTGAAAGGTTGGCGCGGACGCCTTGCTTCGTCATCATCACGTGGCTGCCGACCTGACCTCGGACAATCCAGCCAGCACGCCCGAAGGCCTTGACCGCCTCCTTGCCCGAGATGTTGCCGAGTTCGCCCAAGTGCGCTCCGTTGTTCTGCCTAGCGCCAGTGATAAGACAAACAGGGCGACTGGTCAAGCCTCTTTCACAACTTTTGTGATTGAATTGTGATTTTATTTTTCAATCAGCGGCGTAATAGACGCATTTTAGACGGCAACTACCACAGGAGTCTGTTGCGGAGGGATTGAGCTGGCAGCTTTTTGATCCTCCGCCCAAAGCCATCCTGTTATGGCTTCGCGAATATTGTCGAGAGCTTCTTTCTCGTCGCGGCCCTGAGAGACACAGCCGGGCAAAGCGGGACATTCGGCCACAATCCAGCCGTCTTCCGCGTTTTCCAATGTCACGTGAAATAACATTTCGCGCGCCTCTCTATCTGATGATTCTACTCCAAACTCAGACCGCAGAAGCCTCCACGGCCCGCGCCACGCGAAACGCGGTGCTTTCGCCCATGTGCCGCGCCAGAACCTGCATGCCGACGGGCAGACCGGCCTTTGTCGCGCCGCATGGCACAGTGACGCCGCAGATGCCGGCGAGCGAAGCCGTCACGGTGTAGATGTCAGCCAGGTACATTGCCAGCGGGTCGCCGGCCTTCTCGCCGATCTTGAAGGCCGGAAAAGGCGAGGTCGGTGTGACGATGGCGTCGACTTCGGCAAAGGCGCGCAGAAACTCCTCAGCCAAAATACGGCGCACCTGCTGCGCTTTGAGGTAGTAGGCGTCATAGTAGCCGGCCGAGAGCGCATAGGTGCCGAGCAGGATGCGGCGCTTGACTTCGGCGCCGAAGCCCTCGTCGCGCGAGTGCGCATACATATCGGAGAGCGTGGCCGAACGCGGCGAGCGATAGCCATAGCGCACGCCGTCGAAGCGAGCCAGATTCGCGCTGGCCTCGGCCGTGGCGACCAGATAGTAGGCCGGCACGGCGTACTTCGTGTGCGGCAGCGAGACAGGCTTGATCGTGCAGCCGGCGCCTTCGAGCGCGGCAATTCCCTTCTCGATGGCGTCGCGCACTTCGGTGTCCAGTCCTTCGCCAAAATACTCAGCCGGAACGCCGATGCGCAGGCCTGCCGCTGGCTTGTCGCTTTCGGCTGCGTAATTCTCGACGGGAGCCGCGGAGCAGGTCGCGTCCTTGGGATCGTGGCCGGCGATGACTCCCAGCAGGGTTGCAGCGTCGCGCACGTTAGCGGCGAACGGACCGATGCGATCGAGCGACGAGGCGTAGGCGATCAGACCGTAGCGCGAGACGCGGCCCCAGGTGGGCAGCACGCCCACCACGCCACAGAAGCTCGCGGGCTGACGGATGGAGCCGCCCGTGTCCGAGCCGAGCGTGGCGACCGCGAGATTTGCCGCAACGGCCGCGGCCGAGCCACCGCTCGAACCTCCCGGCACACGATCTGGATCGACGGGATTGCGCACCGGGCCGAAAGCCGAATTCTCATTCGACGAGCCCATGGCGAACTCATCGCAGTTGAGCTTGCCCAGCAGCACGGCGCCCGCAGCCTCCAGCCGGGTAACGGTTGTGCAGTCGTAAGGAGGCTCGTAATTCTCGAGGATTCTGGACCCGGCGGTCGAAGGCGCGCCCCGCATGACGAGCACGTCCTTGATCCCCATGGGAATACCGGCCAGCGGAGGCAGTGGATCGCCTTTCGCCGCCAAATCGTCCATGCGCTCGGCCTGCGCGAGTGCGCGCTCTCTGGTGAGGCTCAGGTACGCATTGAGGCGGGGATTCTTCTGCTCAATGCGTGCGTAGTAGCTGGCGGCAAGGTCCGCGGCCTTCACGCGGCCCGAAGAAATCTCCTCGCGCAACGCGGCGAGCGTCTTCGGCTTCTCGACGTAGTTCTCTGTGCTTTTCGGTTCGCTCGGCAAGGACGTCCCTCTTTTTTGTTCCCTGTTCCCTGAAACCTGAACTCTATCTTTCAATCACCTTCGGCACCTTGAAGAATGCGCCGTCGGTCTCCGGCGCCTGAGGCATGACGTCCGAGCGCGGCAGCGAAGCCTCCAGACGATCGGCGCGCAACCCGGAACGCGCGGCGCCAGCCTGCTCAGCCATCAACTCGCTCGCCTGCGCCAGTGGTTCGATGCCTGTGGTGTCGATCTCATTCAACTCGGTCATATAGTCCAAAATGGCGTTCAGGTCGCTCTGCATCGGCTCTATCTCTTCAGGCGAGAGCTTCAGATGCGCCAGTTCGGCGACACGTTCGACATCGGCGACAGTGACTTTGGCAGTCATTCGTTCCTTTTCCTTGCGGCTGGCGTCTCCAGCAGCCTTGTTTGCTGCGTTTTCTTGCGGGTTCCCGAAAAACAAGTATAGCGGGTGAAGGATTGAGCCGCTGGAAGCGAGATATGCGTTGCCGGGCAGGGGCATCGACACGCAGAAAGGACTTGACTGGTCCGGTTCAAGCAGCGCCGTAAACCGAACAAAATCAACAGCGCCCTAGCTGCCAAGAGATCGGTCTTCTGGAATTCCGCGCTGGCACGCCGGTTCCTCTGTGCAGTGAAGGCAATCCCGAGACATTCCCTTCATGCCGGCGAGTGGGGTGGCAGTGAAAATCGCACTCTTGCTGCCTTGGCATTTACAATGGCGTCTATCAGGAAGACCGCGCAATCCGGTCGGTTGTCCAATCGAACGGGATAGGTATGGAGTCAGGAACGAATGATGGAAATGAAGACGGCACGAGGTTTTTTGCATCTCCTAATCGCGCGGTCACAGAGGATGGAAACGGTGGCAGAGAATCGCGAGCCAGCCGCCCGGCCGGCTACCGGCAGGACGAGATTGAGATTTCTTAGTATTGGCGCGGCCCTCGTGGTGGGCGCAACAGCGATGGCGGCAGGCACCTTGGCGCTTGCCCAGGCCAATGGGCCAGCCAGCCCCTACGGCGGCAGCGTAGTAGAGGACATCATTGCGCGCGTCAATGATCAGATCATCACCAAATCGGACTACGACCGCGCCATGGACGAACTCGACCAGGAAGGCCGTCAGCGCGGGGAGTCGATGCAACAGATGTCGGACGCGCGCAGGGATCTGCTGCGCAACCTGATCGACCAGCAACTCTGGCTTTCCAAGGGCAAAGAGATGGGAATCACGGGCGAGACGGACCTGATCAAGCGCCTGGATGACATCCGCAAGCAATACCACCTGGACTCGATCGAGGCATTGCAACAGGAGGCGGAGAAACAGGGCGTTTCCTTCGAGGATTTCAAGGCCAACATCCGCAACCAGATCGTCACCCAGGATGTGATGCGGCAAGAGGTTGGCGCGCACATCAATATGACGCCCGGCGAGGTGGAGCGCTATTACGAGGCCCACAAGCAGGAATACACACAACCGGAGAGCGTGCGGCTGAGCGAGATTCTGGTCTCCACGGGTAACAGCGACGATCCCGCGAAGGTGGCTGCCGCCAAGGCCAAGGCCGAAGACATCGAGGCCAGGCTTCATGCCGGCGGGAACTTTGCACAACTGGCGCGCAGCTTCAGCAACGGCCCAACGGCGGCCGAAGGCGGCGATCTCGGGCAGTACCAGCACGGCCAGCTGGGCAAGGTGATCGAAGACAAGGTTTTTGTTCTCAAGTCCGGGCAGTACACCGATCCCATCCTGACGCGGCAGGGCTACATCATTCTGCGGGTGGACGATCACACGCCGGGCGGACCACGGCCCTTCAAGGACGTGGAGCAGGATGTGGAGCAGGCCTACTACATGAGCCGGATGGAGCCGGCAATTCGCTCCTATCTGAGCAAGATGCGAGACGAGGCCTTCATCCAGATCAGGCAGGGATACACCGATACAGGCGCCACCTACGCCGAGCTGCATTCGAGCATCGCCTTCAGCGCCTACGTGCCGCCTGCGCCGAAAAAGAAGGCTAAGGTGGAGAGAACACGCTTCCGCGAGAGCACGCACTCCTTCCGACAGAAATCGGGTGCGGTTAGCGAAGACACAACGCCGGTACAAAGCAAAAAGGCCAAGAAGAGCAAGAAAAACAAGAAGGCCGAACAGGGCACGGAAAAACCGGGCAAGCGCGAAAAGATTCGCTATGGCCAGGCGCCGCGCGAAACACTGCCGACCGCAGCCAACAACTCCTCTACGGAAGATGCTGGCGCATTGCCGGAGCAGAATTCCACCGCGCAGAATTCCACAGAGCAGAATTCCGCAGAGAATCTGCCGGCCAATCCGCTGGAACCTCAAGCGCCCACCACGAAGACGCGCTTCAGCGCGCGCGCGCGGACCAAAAAGCAAAAGCAACACGGAGCGTCGAGTAACGCCTTTGAACCGGCAGCGCCCGACGCGGCCGAGGTTTCCGACCGGGAGATACAGTCGACTCCTTTGGGCCTGAACGGAGCCACTGCGCAAAAGAAGAAGAAGAGAGCGTCGCAGAGAACGGCAGAGAAGACGCGCATGTCGGAGCAAAAGAAGGAGAAGAACAATGCTCCGGTGCAGCAGCCAACGCCCATTCCGCCGGTGGCGGGAGCTCCCGCGCCTGGGCAGGCTACGCAACAACCGCAACAGTAGCCATTCGTAAACAGCCGGTTTCCTCAGACGGGCCTGGGAGCATATCCCAGGCCCGCGGCATATATGCCGTGTCTCACGGAGTTCTTCCCGTTCGCGTTTTTGGGCTATCCGGGTCATTTGCGTTAATCTTCTCGGCAGGATGAAAGATATTTATATTTCCGATCTTGCCGGCTTCGATGAAGGACGGCTCTTCGACAGCTTCTTTCTGGTTCTGAACAAGCAGCAGCGCACCACCAAACAAAACAAGCCCTACTGGAACCTGGCGCTCGGCGACAAGACCGGCCAGATCGAGGCGCGCGTGTGGGATCTGAGCGATCCGCGCATCGCGAAGGACTTGAATTCCGGCGATATGGTGAAGGTGCGAGGCAGCGTCTCGCGCTACGACGATCGGGTGCAGCTCAAGGTGGAACAGTTGCGCAAGGCGCAGCCGGGCGAGGCCGACAAACTCGACATGCTGCCGGCGACGACGCACGATGTGGGCGAGTTGTGGCGCCAGCTCGAGGCGACGGTCGCGAGCCTCACGAATCCGGACCTCAAGCGGCTGCTGGAGACTCTGCTCGGCGATGCGGCGCTTGCCCAGGCCTATCGCGAGGCTCCGGCAGCGCGGCAACTCCACCATGCGTGGCTGGGCGGACTGCTAGAGCACGTGATCAGCCTACTGGGCTTGGCCGATCGCGTGGCGGCGCACTATGCGCTGCTCGATCGCGACCTGCTTGTGACCGGCGTGATCCTGCACGACATTGGAAAGATTCGCGAGCTGGAATGGGAGACGGGCTTCGACTACACCGTCGAGGGCGTGCTGCTGGGCCACATCCAGATGGGCGTTGATTTGGTGGAAAAGACGATCGACAGGCTGCCCGGTTTTCCCGCGCGACTGCGGACGCTGGTGCTGCACATGATCCTGTCGCATCACGGCAAACTCGAATTCGGCTCACCCAAGCTGCCCATGATTCCCGAGGCGCTGGCGCTGAACTTTGTCGACGACTTCGACGCCAAGATGCAGGCCATGGCGAGCGAATTCGAAAAGTCGGCCCGTGAAGGCCGCGCGCCAGACGCGCTGACTGGCAAAGTCTGGGCGCTCGACCAGCGGCAATTGCTGAATACACGGGCGTGGCTGGAAAACAG
>JAJYFA010000152.1 GCA_021790995.1 Acidobacteriota bacterium | reverse complement strand
TGCATGACGATTGGGGCCAGGTGCCTTATGGTGGCCGCGCCAACATCAATGCTGTGCGCCTGAGCGCTGGTGCTGTGATCCATCTGGGCTCCATCGCTCCTCCACCGCCGGTTACGCTGGCCTGCTCGGCGAGCCCCGAATCCGTATTCCCGGGCGAGCCGGTTACGGTGACGGCAACCGCAGGTGCTCTGAATCCGAAGGATCATGTAATTTACAGCTGGTCTGGAACAGGCGTAACGGGTAGCGGATCGACGGCGAAGGTCGATACCGGTGCTCTGGCTCCTGGCAAGTACACGGTGACCAGCACCGTGAAGGAAGGCAAGTCCGGCAAGGAGGGCTTGAAGCCCTGGGAGACGGCCACCTGCACCGCAGGCTTTACTGTGAAAGCGTTTGAGCCGCCGACAATCAGTTGCTCGGTGAATCCGACCACGATTGCCCCCGGAGGCACAGCAACCGTAACGTCAGTGGGAGTGAGCCCGCAGAGCCGGCCTCTGACCTACAGCTACACGTCCACCGCAGGCACAGTGACGGGAAGCGGAACCACGGCGGAGTACTCGTCGGCAGGCGCGCCAACCGGAGCCGTAGGCATCACCTGCAAGGTGACAGACGACAAGGGTCAGTCGGCGACGGCAAACACCGACCTGACGATTGTGGCTCCTGTGATTCCGCAGCCGAAGACCCAGGCGCTTTGCACGATCGGCTTCTCGACCGACAAGCGCAGGCCTATGCGTGTGGACAACGAAGCCAAGGCTTGCCTGGATCAGGTAGCCCTGGATCTGAAGCAGCAGGCTGACGCCAAGGCAGTTGTGGTTGGCGAGCAGACCGGCAAGGAAGCGGCCATCGAAGCCAAGCAGGAGAAGTACGCGCAGCATCACAAGCGCGCCACGGTCGATAACTTTGCAGCGCAACGCGCTGTGAATGCCAAGGACTACCTGGTGACGGAGCAGGGCATCGACGCTTCCCGCATCGGTGTGGCGACGGGTACGGCAGACAGCCAGACGGTCGAGAACTACCTTGTGCCGTCGGGTGCAGACTTCGCCAAGGACGTGACTGGAACCACCCCGGTGGACGAGACCGCGGTGAAGCCGCAGGTGCGCAAGCCCCTGCCGATGAGGCACCACGCGAAGCACCACTCCGCAAAGAAGACCGCGGCGAATTAGTCTGAGCGTGCGCCTCGAACCACTCAACCATTCTGCGAACCCTTTGTGATGCATAGAAGGGTTCGCAGAGCTTAACCTAAAAGTTTTCCTTCAGCAGAACCTTGAGGCCAGCCGGAATCTTTCGGCTGGCCTCCTTGTCTTTGGGCTTGCTCTGCTACCACATTCTTTCAGCTATGTGATCGGCTTGCGTGCCACGGATCTCATTGCGATGACATGCCACACCGGCCGCCCGAAGGGGCGGTTCGTGTGGCGTTACTTTGCCGGATGAATCTGAAGAGATGCGCGAGCCGCGCCGGCAATGGAAGCAAAAGGGCTCAGCGTCTCCGTCTGGCCCGTTCCACGCGTCCGGCGGGTCAGAGTTGCGTCAAGCCAAGCACGTGATGTTCGACGAGTGAATTCTTCATCACGTAGACCAGCTTGTTGTTATCATCCGGATCGGTGGGGCGCAGAAAAAAACCGGGACCGGTGAGATGGCGAATGGAGTTCTCAACAATGCCTTCCATAATCTCCCCGTCCCTAAATTGCACTTGAACCCATACTCCGGAAATAATCGGTTCCTGGGCATGGAAGCGAAAACTTTTGTAGTCCGGCTCGCCGTCCAGATCGCCCACGAAAAAGATGGCCTTCACATCGCCGGCAGGAACCTCCTCGACCGCATTCGAGTCCAGATGGCGAATCCGGAAGGTGTCGTGAACGTGCCCGTTCCCCGCGCTGGCGGCTTCAGGCAGCGAACTCCATTCCGGCGATTCAAGGTAGCCCTTGATGATCCGCTCATCACAGCGAACTACCACAGGCTCCGGCCCAGCCAGAGTGCTTTGAGTGCCTGATTTGGCGTCCCCGCTCACATGACGCTGGATCCTTGCTGCCTCTCGCCCGGAGTTAGATTGTATTGTTTGATTTTGTACAATAGTGCTTTGTAGCTTATTTGCAGCTTGCTTGCGGCTGCCTTTCGATTCCATCCCGTACCCTCCAGGGTTTGGGCGATTGCCAGAGATTCAGCATCACCCTTAATGCTTTTGACAAGACGCTTCAGGCCTGGGGCGGGGATCGTGTTGCCGGCCCCCATCGCGGACAGGCCCATGGTTGGCGCGGGCCTCAGATCGCCGAGTATTGCCTGCTCGTCGCCGAGAATGAAATAGCGCTTGATGATGTTTTCCAGTTCGCGCAGGTTGCCGGGCCAGTGATAACCGCACAGGGCCTGCATCAGCATGGGTGAAATGTGCAGCGGCATGCTGCCGTGCTTGGCCGCCACCTTGCGCATAAAGTAGTGGGAAAAGACAGGAATCTCCTCGCTTCGTTCCCGTAGTGGCGGCATCTTCAGCGTGAAGCCATTCAGACGATAATAGAGATCTTCGCGGAACTTCTTTTGCGCAATCGCCTCCTTGATGTCGATATTTGTGGCGGCAATCACGCGCACGTTGACACGCAGCGTAAACCGGCCGCCCAGCCGCGCGAAGGTACCGTCCTGCAGCACCTGCAGCAGCTTGGCCTGCAACGCCGCGGGCATCTCTCCGATCTCGTCCAGGAAGATGGTGCCGCCGTTGCAGAGTTCGAACTTGCCTGGCTTGGACTTGACCGCTCCCGTGAAGGCGCCCTGTTCGTAGCCAAAGAGTTCGCTCTCCAGCAGGTCTGAGGGCATGGCTGCGCAATTGACCTTCAGGAAGTCGCGGTTGCTGCGCGCCGACATTTTGTGAATAAAAAGCGTCGCGACTTCTTTGCCCGTCCCGCTCTCTCCCAGGATCAGAACGGGAATATCGGTGCGCGCCACGAGCCGGCATTGCGCCTCCAAATCACGCATGCGCTGGGACGATAGGACAAAAGTAGTGTCTTCATCGAGCGGGATCTCCTGCACCTGATCGCCGCAAACTCCGGCGTTGAGAGAGCCGTTGAGCATGTGTTGCTCTACCGCGCGCTCGACGTCACTCTTGGCGAACGGCTTCAGGATGACATCGGTGGCGCCAAGGCGCGTTGCCTGCAGCACGTCTCTCAAATCGACGGCACGGGCAAACAGCACGATAGGGAGTAAAGGATTGATCGCGCGAATGCTGGCCAACTGGGCAAGTGCTTCCTCCCGTACCTGGCCGTTTCCAGATCGCCAGTCCATCAGGAGTAAATCGGTGCCGTCTGCCTCCCGCAGGCTGGCGGTCAGCTCCGCCTGCTCGGTAAACAGGTTGACATGGAAACGATCAGACAGAATCCGATGTACATATTGGAGGATCGCCAGGTCAGTGCCCAGCGCCGCAATCTTGGGCAAACCATTTTTGAGAGTCTTCATCGTCATCCTGTGCAGACTATCTCTGGGGTACGATGCCTTCGCGGATATAAATTTCGGGGATCCCCGCAAGCATCAAAGATCACGAACGCGGAGCAAGGCTATGATGTGAGAACCAAGCCGTAGGCAAGATGTGGAAAAACTTTTCTCTACCCAGCTGATTGTCTCTGCACTTTGTTTGCTAGCAGAGAGTTAAAGTATTCTCGGGTGAGAAAATCGTAGCACCGAATGTGGCATTTTGTTCACTTTTTGCGCAAACTTTTTCATAAAAAATATGCTTATAGTAATAGTTACCCTGACCGAAGATGCCTCCAGCCGGACTTACCCTTCAGATTGTGACCTAAAAGTACGCATTGAGCGATTACTTCTGATGCAATTTGCTGTTACTTGCGTGTGATTGGCGTCACATGAGTTAATTCTTGCACTTGGGTATAAAAATTGCAACGACAGTTTGTTAAACCTTGCTCAATTTTCGTCGTGGAGTCTTCCGCATATGCCCTTGGTATCTCAAAGCGAGATCGTCGACCTGCGGGAAATGCCGCCGATGGAAGTTATTTTTGGCCGTTCGGCGAAGATGGCTCTGGCTCACGAGAAGCTGGAGCGCGTGGCGGGCACCGAAGTGCCGGTTCTGATTCAGGGGGAGAGCGGCACGGGCAAGGAGATCATGGCCAAGCTGCTGCACGTCTCTTCCCGGCGTTCCAATGCTTCCTGGGTGAAGGTAACGTGCCAGGCGATTCCGCTGCCTCTGATCGAGTCCGAGCTCTTTGGATACGAAAGGGGAGCGTTTACCGGGGCTCATGCGACCAAGCGCGGCCGGGTAGAGCTGGCGCACGAGGGCACCCTCTTTCTGGACGAGGTGGGCAGTCTGGACATAGCCGTTCAGGCCAAGCTGCTTCAGCTTTTGCAGGATGGAAGTTTCATGCGGGTTGGCGCGCAGGACGCGCGGCAGGTGGATACCCGTCTCGTGACGGCAGCACGGGGCGATCTGCGCGAGCAGGTTGATGCGGGCAGTTTCCGGCTGGATCTCTACTACCGAATCAACGCCGTAACCATCGATCTGCCTCCCTTGCGCCATCGGATCGCCGACCTGCCAATGCTGGTCGATTATTTCTTCGCGATGTATGCAAAGGAACTGCAGCAGACTCCCAAGCCGCTCTCGAGAGAAATGATGCGCATCATGGAGCGCTACCACTGGCCCGGCAACATCCGGCAGTTGGAGAACATGGTCCGCAACTATGTGCTCATCGGCAGCGAGGATGCCCTGGTGTCGGAGATGGTTCCAAGTGCACAGGCTCGGCTGACCACCGAGATCGACCTGGCCACTCCAATCTCACTCAAGGCGATTACCCGCGCGGCGACGCAGGACCTGGAGCGCGAGATCATCCTTCGGGTCTTGCAGGCCAATGGCTGGAATCGCTCGAAGGCCGCCAAATGGCTCAAGATCAGCTACCGGTCCCTGCTTTACAAGCTCCAGGAATTTCGTATCGGCGGCGCCGATGGCGAGACGAAGCCGGAAGACACGATGCTGCAATCGGAACCTGCTGGCGGGATGGAAGAGCCGGCGCACTCCTGATCTGGCAGGAAAGGCTCTTGCTGCCAAATCAGACTGCGACAGTGTCTTCAAGGCCCGTCAGCTGGAGGGATGTGGGTCCGTCCCTGGACGCGATCGCGACGTGATCTTATCGTACTGCGGAGACGGCGTGATTGCCTATGCCTGAGCTCCGCTTGAAAAACTCCTCACCCATTCGAGAATCGACCGCACAGCCACGCCGCTGGGGCCCTTGGCGATGAACGGGCGCGTTTCTTCGACCCAGGCCAGTCCGGCGATGTCGAGATGGATCCAGGGCGTATCCTCGGCGAAGGTGTGCAGGAACTCGGCCGCCGTGATGGCTCCGCCGTAGCGCCCGCCCGTGTTCTTGATGTCGGCAATGTCGGACTTGATCAGGTCGGCGTACTCTTCGCCGAGCGGCATTCGCCAGAACTTCTCACCGGAGACAGAGAGCGCGGCCTCGAACCGGGCGTAGGCGTCATCGTCGTTCGCGAAGGCGCCGGCAATGATCTTTCCGAGGGCCACCGAAATGGCGCCGGTGAGCGTCGCCGCGTCGATCAGATGCGTTGCGCCGAGCCGTCGCGCGTAGGTGAGCCCGTCGGCCAGCACCAGACGGCCTTCGGCGTCGGTATTGATGACCTCAATGGTCTTACCGGGCTTTTCCGGAGCGAGCGGCATCGCGGTCTGTACGTCGCCCGGCTTCTGCGCCGTGCCCGATGGCATGTTTTCCGCCGCGCAGACAATGGCAATCACCCGCACCCGCGGCTTGAGCAGCGCAATCGCGCGCATGACGCCGATCATGGCCGCGCCACCGGCCATGTCGTACTTCATCTTCTCCATGTTGTCGGATGGCTTGATGGAGATGCCGCCGGTATCGAAGGTGATGCCCTTGCCGACAAGACCAAGGATCGGACCGTCCTGCACGCCTTCAGGCTCGTAGCGGAGAACGATCAGCGCCGGAGGCTCGGCCGAACCCTGCGCCACACTCCAGAACGCGCCCATCTTCAGTTCACGCAGCATCTCGGTTGAGTGCACCTCCCATCCGAGGCCGAGCTTCTGTGCCATCATCGCGGCGTGCTGGCCCAGAATCGTAGGCGTCAGTTTGTTGCCCGGCTCGTTGATTAGAGCGCGCGCGAAGTTCTGGCTCTCGCCGATGATCGCGCCTTCGGCAACTGCGCTTTCGATGATGTTGTGGCCGGCCTCTGCCGGCGCTGCGATGGCGAGCGCTTCGATGCTCTGGTCTCTGCGCTCGCTGCGATAGGTGTCGGGATCGAAGTCTCCCACAAACGCGCCTTCAACGGCCGCCCGCGCCACGGCCGCGTGGGGCAGACTTTGGGAGAAGTTATCAGGCAGGGCGAGTGCGATCTTGCGAATACCCCGTGGCTTGGCGAAGCGGATCGCAGTCCCGGCCGCCTCACGCACGCTGTGCACCGTGGCTTTGGCCTGCTTGCCGAGCCCAACGATCAGCAGTCGCCTGGCGGCGACTCCCGCAGGAGCGTGCAGCAGGATGGTCTCATTGGCTCCGCCTTTGTACTCGCCGGTTGCAAGTACGCCGGCTGCAGCGGCAAGCACGGCTGGATCGGAGACCAATAGTGTGGGCTGCGGCTTGGCATTGCGTCCGTTGGCTGCCTGGGTGTCGACGGCCAGAACGGCCAGTAGTTCGGTGGCAATCTCCGGGATTGGGGTGAAAGATGTCTCGATTCGCATATGCCCTATTTTTGACGGGGAGCGCGGCTTGTGGCAAATAGTCAGGGGGATACGGCGCAGGGAAATGGGATGACCGCCAGAAAGGCGATAAATGACATGTTATGACATACAGGAAATTGACTGCATAAGAAATGTGTCATAAAATGACATAAAGGCTACGACAATGAAGATCGATGGGATTCAGACCCGGATTAATCAGAATGGGCGGATTGTCATTCCAGCGGTCATCCGCAGGGGTATGGGCCTTGAGCTCGGCGACACTGTCGTTTTGTCGCTGCTGGATGGCGTTCTGCGCATTGAGCCACAACGGGCGCGCGCCGGGGGCGCTGAGGAGCGCGCGCGAGCGGAGATTCCTGGTGATCGACCGCTAGCCGACGAGCTGGCCGTGGAGGCGGGCGAGATGGAGGAGTGGTTGGGGTAGCATGAAGGTCCGCGCCGGTCCTCAATTCCGCTGGGCGACGGGCGGGCCGCATTTTCTCTGCGCATGGTCGCACTGTTCCGGCTCGGCCGTGCTCGGAGCGATCAACTGGCGCGTAATGCGTCCCAGTGCTCGGCGCCGAGACGGCGGAAGATCTCGCGTGCGGGAGCGATGTGGGGCAGTTGGAGAACGCCGGCGCAATGGGCGGCGTCCCTCACCTGACGCAGGGCATGATCGTAGGCTGCGAAGGCCGATCCCAACAGCACATCGGAGAGAAAGGCGAGACGGTATCCGGCCCGCTCAATGAGATCGAAGGAGACCAGCGGGCTTTTGCCGCCGAAGAGAATATTCAGCACGCACGGTCCGTGAACAAGCTCGGGGATCTTGAGAAGCTGGTCGGTGGATTCGGGGGCCTCGACGAGCGCCATGTCGGCGCCGGCGTCGAGCGCGGCATTGGCGCGATCAATGGCCTCGTTGAAGCCGAGGACGGCCGTGGAGTCAGTGCGTGCAATGATCAGGAAATCGGGATTGCGGCGCGCTGTAACAGCGGCGGCGATTTTGCTGATGAATTCGTTGCGCGGAACAACCATCTTGCGATCGAGGTGGCCGCATTTCTTGGGGGAGACTTGATCTTCGACGTGAATTCCGGCGGCGCCAATGTGTTCGTATTCGATGACGGTGCGCGTCATGTTGAGCTCATTGCCGTAGCCGGTGTCGGCGTCGGCAATGATGGGGATGTGGACGGCTTTCGTCATCGCCGAGGCGTTGGCCACCATCTCCGTCATGGTGGCGAGGCCGTAATCGGGGAGACCGAGGCGGCAGGCAGCCGTGCCCATGCCGGTCATGTAGATAGCGGAGAAGCCATTCTGTTCAACGGCTGCGGCGGAGACGCAGTCCATCGCGCCTGGAGCGATAATAAGGCGCTCGGATTTGAGCGACTGCCGAAGCTGTTCTGCTGGATGCATGATTTGCCTCTTGTGGGCGGGGAGTTGCACACATCCGGTTAGACGACGCGATGCCACAAAGGGGTGGTCTCGCGGGGCATGACAATTTGTTCATATCGATGGAGGGATGAAGTTCGCTGCTGCACAGGCGGGATGATGCGGATGAGCTTCGTGCGAGGTGTGGTCATGGGCGGGCCATCCAGCTGCCAAGAATAGCAGGGATTTCTTCCGATGTGAGATTGAGCACTTCCGCCCAAGCGAAGCCTGGACGGGACGCTCCAACTCAGGCCGGGCTGCCCGCGAGCAGTGACTCAACGACATCCGCGGCGCTGTAACTTTCGGCTCCATCGCGCAGAAACGCAGCTACGCTGTTCACGTCGTCGCCGATGGTCACCAGCGGCGGCTCAACGGCGCCATCTTTGCGCGTTTGCGGAAATCCTATATTGGCCAGCAGTGCGTTGCACAGGCACTTGCGGCCAACGCTGTCCTCGGGCTTGCCGCCTTTGCCGACATACAATGCTTCCCGATCGGCCGCGCAGCGGTACGCAATCTGCCCGTCGGATGTCCAGTACGCCTCGCGCAGATACCCCAGATCGCAGATGCGCGAACGCGCGGCGGCAACTTCCGCATCGGAGTAAGTTCCATCGATCTGCGCCACCTTGAAGGGGAATCCTGTCGGGGACGCCAGCGGATCGGTGAATACCGTTGCCTGTCCCATTGCGGCCTGCGCCACCAGCTTCCGCTTCAAATCCTGCCGCAGCCCGGACTCTTCACAGAGGGCAAAAGCGGTGCCCACCTGAATTCCGGCAGCACCGGCATCGAGCGCCTCGCGCAGCTTCTCCGCGCTGCCATATCCGCCCGCCAGCCAGAACGGAACTCCGAGCCGCAGTAATTCACCGATATCGACCCGATCGCGCTCGCCATAAATCGGCTGTCCGGATGCGTCCAAAGCGGCCTTGCCGCGCGGAGGCGCATTGTGCCCGCCCGCAGTCGGGCCTTCGATGATAAATCCATCCACCTTGCCCGAGGCGCGCCGCAACATGGTCGTCGCCAGCGTGTTCGAGGAGACGATCGCGAGAAACATGGGCCGTTCGAGCTCTGGCAGCGGCCCCTCGGCGAAGTCGCGCGGATCGAAGCGCAGCATCGTGTCCCGATCGGCCGGAGCGCCGGTCACAGCCAGCTTGTACTCTGCCGGCTTTCCAGCGGCAAAATGATCCAGAACGCCTGGAATGTGCAGTGGAATCCCCGCCCCCATCAGCACGCATCCGACGCCAGCCAGCATCGCCCCGTAGATAGAGGCCAGGTGTGGGAGCTGCACCTTTTCGAGGAAGTTCACGCCGATCTTGTTCAAGTGCCCCTGGCGCGCGAGAAACACTTCGGCGAAGTTGCTCACTATCAGCAGTTCCGCCAGCTTGCGCGAACCGCTGCGCTGGTGCATGGGTAGCGTAGGATATGGAGCTTCCGGTGGCTTTCCGCCGGGCACGAAATACTCGCTCCAGATACGTCTGGCCATCTCCTGAAACGGAAAAGCATCGAAGGCGCGGCGCATATATCCGCCCTCGTCGCCGTCGGCAAGCCGGCGCACCATTAACTGATCGAGCGCGGTTCCCGAGACGACGCCGAGCTGTCCCAGTCGGGAAACAGCCTGAGCCAGGCGCCAGTTCGATACGCCGATTCCCATGCCGCCCTGGATGATTTTTGGCAAAGAAGGCATTTCGTTTATTGTTTCATAATTCGATCCATGGGTCACGCGTAAACCGCAAGCCGGCGGGTCAGGCGATGGTGTATCTCTGAAAAATCTAGAGGGATGCGCTCGCGATCTTGAATTTTGGCCGGCGACGCGCCCGCTAATGGGATGCGCCGCACCCGGCATTGGCGGCGCCTTTTGCATTGAGACGGAAGCAGGCAATCCCGTCGGCATAGGTCTGGTAGGTGCGCACGCGCGCATCT
>JAJYFA010000151.1 GCA_021790995.1 Acidobacteriota bacterium | reverse complement strand
TGTCGAGCCGCTGACCGGCGTCCAGAGACGGCGTCGAGCGGCAGTTGCAGCCAGTCCTCAGGCCGAATGCGCTGCAGCAACTCCTGTCGGCGACCCACATCCCCCTCGCCGCAACATCGCCCAAACCTTATCGCCGGATTACGGAAGAGCCCTGAACGGGAATTTCCAGTCTGAAACTTTACCCCTCCCAAGAAAAACCCGGCCCGTTAAAGCAAAGAGGGCATGGTCCTCCACCCGTACCCCGCGAAGGACGCGAGAAATGGATAGGGACGAGAGCAGCGTCTTCTTGCCGGGTAAACCGGGACAGGTAACCGGCCAAATGGTTACCAAAATCTGCCAAATCCCCAATAAGGACCTGCCGGCTACCCATTCCGATGGATTGTTGGCGTTCTCCAGTAGGCGTATTCCTCAAAGTGCCGCAGAAAAGACGTTGATCGAGAGCGAGAAGGAACTTTGTCACCAGCATGGGCCAAACATCCAAAAATCGTGTTTTGGTCGGCCGTTTGGCCATCGTCGCCATGGCGGCGCTTGGCGCGGCACTGGGATATCTGCTCGGCAACGGGCTTGCAATCATCCAAACAACCGAATGGCTGAGCCAAACTTCTGAAGCCGTGGCGGCCCACGACAGCGCTGCGCTTGCCGAAGCCCGCAGTGTTCTGAACTCGATGCAGCGGCTCTCCTCCGGCTTTTGCTCCGCCAGTGAGATGGAGCATTTCAAGTCGCTCGTATTTCGTTCCGAGTACATCAAGGATGCGGGCCGGATCCGTGGTGGAAGAATCGAGTGTGCTGTTACATCCGGTGATTCGCTGAGTATCCTTGGCCGGTTGCGGCCCGATCTCCGTCTGGCCGGCGGCGCCGCAGCTTATCGCAACCTCCCAACGAACGAAAATACAGAACGGAAGCGGGTGCTTCTGCGACTTGGAAGCGCCTACGTTGTCTTTCCTCTGGGTCTCCCACCTACATCCGGCCCCATTCCAATGCAGTTGGCCATCACGACGAGGCCGAATGGCATTTCTTCACAGGACCTCGCGGCAACGGTAGCCAACGAAGTAGCCGCGTTATTCGCGGCAATTGCAGGACGCGGCGGCAGAGGGAGCAAGCTGAACTCAACGTATTGCTCGGAATCCAACTTCGACTGCGTTACGTCCACCACGTCAATTCCCGACGCGATTCATAGCCAGTCCGGCCTCCTTGCCTCCAGTGCGCTTGCGGGAGGGTTGGCCGGAATTCTATGCGGCATGGGGTTCTCGTTCGTATATTGCAGCAGACGGGAACTGACCTGCCAGCTTCGCCGCGCAATCAAGCACAACGATCTGAAGGTGGTCTATCAGCCGATCGTCAACCTGGAAACCAGAGAGATTGTGGGCGCCGAAGCCCTGGCGCGTTGGACAGATGAAGACAACAACAATGTGGATCCGGAACTGTTTGTGAAGGCGGCGGAAGATTCTGGATTTGTAGGGTCCATCACCAGGCATGTCTTGCAAAGCATCCTGCGCGACTTTGCCCCAATGATTCAGAAGCGCCCAGGATTCCATGTCAGCCTGAATGTGGCCGCATCCGATCTTGCCGATCCAAACTTCCTGCCCATGCTGGAAAGCGCCCTGCGGGAGTTCAATGTGCGGCCGCAAAACCTCGTCGTGGAGATTACCGAGCGGTCCGCGGCGAATAGCGAAAGCGCCAAGGAAACAATTCGCAACCTGCGGAGGCTGGGCCACAGCATCCACATTGACGACTTCGGCGCCGGCTACTCAAACCTGGACAGGCTTCTCTATCTCTACGCCGATACCATCAAGATCGATAAGGCATTTACCAAGACGATTGGCGCCGAGTCCATTGCGGGGCTGATCCTTCCGCAGATCATGAATATGGCGCAATCCTTGAATCTGGAAGTGATTGTCGAAGGAATCGAGACGACTCAGCAGGCCGATTACTTCTCCTCGGCGACAAAGAGGATCTACGGCCAGGGCTGGTTGTTTGGGCGTCCAATGACCGCCGAGGCGCTCTGCGCAGAACTTATTGACAATCCGTTGATCAGGCACGCAATGCCCGTCGGATACTCCATGTTCGGCATCAAGGCTGTGGGCGTGTAACAAGCTACTCGATCGCCAGGGAGCGCATCAACTTCAATGTTTGACGATCTACCCCCAGAGTTACACCCCCACTTGCCAGGTTGACGGCAATCCTTCATCCGTGGCGAATAAAGGTGCCGTCTTGGAGTTCGGCCATGGCCTGACGCAGTTCGGCCTGGGTGTTCATTACGATCGGCCCGTACCACGCCACCGGCTCCTCAAGCGGCTTGCCGGAGACGAGCAGAAAACGGATGCCCTCCGGCCCGGCCTGGACCACAATTTCATCCCCGCGGTCGAAGAGCACGAGCGAGTGGTTCCTGGCGTCGTAGACCGGTGCGGCATTGGGATCGACCGCCGACTCGGTAAGCACCGACTGTGGCGCGGACGCGTCGCTGAAGGCGCCGGCTCCCGCGAAGACGTAGGCAAAGGCGTTGCGCGTCGTCTCCACCTGGATGCGCCTGCGCTTGAGCGGCGGGATGGAGATGTCGACGTAACGCGCGTCAACACCGATCCCCGTGGCGACACCTTCGACCGGACCGGTCTTACCCCAGAACTCACCACAGATGATTCGCGCCTTGGTCCCGTCGTCTTCCGTCACCTCGGGGATGGCGCTCGCGGGAATGTCCTGGTAGCGCGGGTTGGTCATTTTCAGGTGCGAGGGCAGATTGGCCCAAAGTTGAAAACCGTGCATGCGCCCGCGTTCGTCGCCCCTGGGCATCTCCTGGTGCAGAATGCCGCTGCCGGCGGTCATCCACTGCACGTCGCCAGCGGTCATGCGGCCCTTGTTGCCGAGCGAGTCGCCGTGCGCAACCTCGCCGGCCAACACATAGGTGATGGTCTCGATGCCGCGATGCGGGTGCCAGGGAAAGCCGGCCAGGTAGTCGGCCGGGGTGTCGCTGCGGAAGTCGTCGAGCAAAAGGAACGGATCGAATTCTTGGGTTTTGCCGAAGCCGAAGGCGCGCTGGAGCTTCACGCCAGCTCCCTCGATGGTGGGCTTGGTCTGGTAGATTTCTTTGACTGCTCTGAGTGACACGGTGAACCTCCGGGGACGGAACGGGAACGCGCGGCTCCTTTCAGCATGACCATTTCCTTGCGAAAAAGCCACCTTGATCCGCTGCACTCCGATGATTCCGTACAGACATTCGATGCGCGGGCAGAATATTCGTTGCAACAGCTATTTCCCGTGGCTGCAGGCGCCGTGGCGAACAAAGGCCTGGCGCGGTCGTTTCCCGCCAGGCCTGCCGCAAAACTCATAGGACCGCGGCCCTCTGCCGTCCTCCATTCACTGTCTGATGAACTGCACGTCGAGTGTGATGGCAATCTCTTCACCCACCAGAAAGCCGCCGGTTTCGAGAGCCGCGTTCCAGCTCAGCCCAAAGTCCTTGCGGTTGATCTTTGCGGTGGCAGAAAGTCCGATGCGTGTGTTGCCCCAGGGGTCTTTACCGGGGGCGCTCGGTCCCTCGACGGCGAACGTCACGGACCTGGTCACGCCGTGGATGGTCAGATCGCCAGTCACCTCGTACGCGGCCTCACCCTTGCGTGTCACCCTGGTGGATTTGAAGTTGAGTGCAGGGTACTTCTCGGCGTCGAAGAAGTCTGCGCTCTTGAGGTGCGCGTCGCGCTGCGCGTCCCCGGTGGAGATCGCGGCAACGGGGATCGCGGCTTCGACAGAGGAGAGTGTGGCGTCATCGCTATGTTCCGTCAATGCGCCCGAAAGGCCTGAGAAACTGCCTTTCACGTTGGAAATCATCATGTGCTTGACCTTAAACTCGGCCGCGGAGTGGGCGGGGTCGATGTTCCAGGTGGTTACGGCGGTGTTTGTCATGGCGGGAATCCTTCCTGTTCTTTTGTATTTGGGCGCCCTGGGGCATCCCGGGCTTTCAATTTATTAGATGCGCGCGGCAAATATTTGTTGCAACAACTATTTTACCGGTTGGCCCCTCGCCGGGCGGCTCCGTAGCCTTATTCTGGGTAAAGCAGCATTTCATGTCCGACTTTGCCCAAACCGTCAAGCAGCAGGCCGACATCGTCAAGGTGATCGAGGGCTATATCCGCCTGCGCAAGGCTGGGGCGCAGAACTATTCCGGGCTCTGCCCGTTCCATAAGGAAAAAACGCCGTCCTTCAATGTCCACGCGGTGCGCCAGTTCTACCACTGCTTTGGCTGTGGGGCCTCGGGCGACGTGTTTTCTTTCGTCAGCAAGATTGAGAACGTCACCTTTCCCGAAGCGGTGAGGATTGTCGCGCAAAAGTGCGGAATTCCGTTGCCGAAACGTGAGTTCTCTTCGCCGGAAGAAGCCGCCGGAGCGCGGCTGCGAACGAAGCTGCTCGAACTGCATGAAACCGCTGCGGCGTGGTTCGAGGAGCAGTTGCGCTCGCCGGAAGGCGCGCTGGCGCGCGAGTACCTTCACGGTCGCGGGCTTTTGGACGAGGGGATCAAAAAGTTCAGAATCGGCTATGCCCCTGACAGCTTCAACGCCCTGCGCGAGCGGTTGAGTGGCATGGCCGACGAAGAGACTCTGCGCGCGAGCGGACTCTTCAGCTCGAAGGAACAGGAAGACGGGAGTCACGGCCGCCTCTACGACCGCTTCCGCAAGCGAGTGGTTTTCCCTATATGCAACGAGGGCGGGCGCGTGATTGCCTTCACGGCGCGGATCTTGGGCACGCCATCGGAAGGCGAAAGAGCAGGCCCGAAATACGTGAACTCGCCGGAGACGCCGCTCTACACCAAGGGCCAGGTGCTGTTCAACCTTGACAAGGCGAAGGCGGCGATCCGCACCGTCGGCTTTGCGCTGCTGGTCGAGGGGCAGATGGACTGTATCAGCGTCTATCTTGCGGGAATCCACAACGTGATTGCGACCAGCGGCACGGCATTCACCGAGCAGCAGGTGGCGATCCTCAAGCGGCATACGCAGAATGTGGTGGTCAACTTCGATCCGGACACGGCCGGCGCAAATGCCGCCGAAAAATCCATCGCTCTGCTGACCGAGGAGGGGTTCCAGATCAAGCTGGTGACGCTGGAGGGCGGGCTGGACCCCGACCGTTTCGTGCGCGAACGCGGCGTGGAGGCATACAAGCAGGCGATTCGCGGCGCGCGCCGCCAGGCGGATTACCTGATCGAGCGGGCCAGGCTTCTGTTTCCCGGCGCCGGTGCCGAGCAGAAGGTGAAGGCGATGAACTTTCTGCTGCCGCACATCCGCCGCATTCCCGAAAAGCTGGCGCGAGAACAGTTTGCCGCCGATGCCGCGCAGAAGATGGGCATCGACTCGGCCGTGCTGCGCGAAGAACTGCGGCAGGCGGCGCTCAGGCGGCGTGAACATGTGGAAGCAAGGACGACAGTGTTGACCGAAGTGGAGCGCGTGTTGCTGCGCGCGCTCGCGATCACCGATCCCGAGGGCGAAGCCGCGCGGCATCTGGCGGCCAATGCGGTGGTCGAGCAGCCGGCCTGGTTTGAGCACCTCGGCGCCTTCGCGGCCTTGCAGGCACTTGCCACGCGCGCGGCCAACGATCCCATGGATGTGGTCGCAGACGCGGCGCAAAAGGCGCTGTTGGCCGAGGCTCTCCTGGGCGAAACCCGAATGCCTGAAGCGGTCGTGGTCGAGGGCGCTTTGCAGGAGATCGAGGAGCGGGCCATCGAGGGCCGCCTGCGCGATCTGCGTGCGCAGATCTCCGAAGCCGAGCGGCGCGGCGATTATGCCGAGCTAGCCGGGTTGACCCAGCAGAAGCTGGATCTGGATCGCGCCCTGCGCCGTTTGCAAGGTCAACACGCGCATCTGCCATAGCCGCACTTTCGCCGGCAAACAACGGAAAAGCCGCCGGGGTCGATTCCGGCGGCCTTTGCATGACTCAAACAGCGTCTACATCTTGGCGAGGCGGCGGCGACCCATCCCAGCCACGGTCAACAATCCACTGACAAGCAGGAAAAGCGATCCTGGCTCGGGAGTTGCTACTGGGGTGATCGAGGCTTCGAAGAGGAGCTGCGGCTGGCTGCTGTTGCCATAGGACGAGCTCGTCGCGTCCCAGATCCACTGGGCGTTGGAATCGATACCCGCAATCGTACCCCAGGGACCTACTCCGTTGGTTCCGTACCCTCCCGGCGCAAGCGCGGAACTTCCCCATCCACTGGCCACATCGGTGTTTGGATAAGTCGCGGTATTGGCGGTGGCGTAGCTGTAGGTCCAGTCCGTCGTATTGGTATCGAGCGTCTGCGTTCCGTTCCCAAACGCGAAAGAGGTTCCGCTCAACGAAAAACTTCCGAGCACGCCGCCAGGACCACCTTGGTTGAAAGCGGCAATCTGCAGATAGTAGGTGATGCCAGACGTGAGTGCAATATTGGAGAAGCTGGCCGGTGTCTGCCAGCTGTTGGCCTCCGCAAGCAGCAGCGTGCCCTGGGATGTGGCTGAAGTGCTCAGATAAGCGTAGAACCCATTGTCTACCGTCAGAGTGCCCGATAGGGAGTCGGCCATGGCGGCAGATAGGGAGACCGTCAAAAGGGCACACAGCAGAAGGACACCACGCAATACACGCATCGCAAACTCCTCGCATGGAACAAAAATCAGAATGTCAAAGGTGAAGGGGAAACTCGCTGAGAACAGGTCCAAAGAACCTGAAATCAATCTGATTCTGCCTATCCCGCACGGATAAGTCAAGAGAAAATTGGGTGTTAATCGCCAATTAACATGCTTATTTTCTTTCAGATGTGACACGTTCGTGGTAGTGGATGGCATTCGTCCTCCTTCAGAACGTGCTCGGAGCGCATGGCTTGTCCTTGTATTTGCGTCCTAAGGCCTGCATTCACGTCTAAATAAGAGGGGAACGACTGCGGATAGGCGACGAGAAGATTTTGCCGTTTACTATGCCGAGCAGCGTGGTAAACTATTCGTACCAGTGAGGATGCGCGCCCTTTCTGCCCCACACAAGAGCTGCGGCTCGCGGGCGACCCAGGTGAATCCTGATGCGCATGGCATCCTGTTCCGAGTGAAAGTTACGGCCGCTTCAGCGGGAAGTTGGATGTGTCTGCGTACGAGGGTCTCCTCACGCGCGATTCTCCATGCGTGCGCAGCATTGGGCGCGCCGCTGAGAACTGTGCGCTGAGGAACAAGTCTGGCGCAACGCGCGGCAGCAGCCGCGAATCGAAAGAGAGAAGACGCGCACTAGCGCGCGCGAGATTGGGCCGGTGCCGAGAGCGCCGCAGTCCATCGTGAAAACGGGCAGTGAGCGGGGTATTCCGCCGTGCCGAAGAGAGCAGGAATCATTTGGCGATTGAAGACAAATTCGAAGATGACGTGCATGGGCTGATCGAGACCGGCAAGGAGAAGGGCTATCTCACCTACGGTGAAGTGAACGACGCGCTGCCCGATGAGATTGGCTCGCCGGACGAACTCGACGACCTGATGACAACCATTAGCGGCCAGGGCATCGATCTTCTGGACGTTCCCAAGTTTCCCGGCGACAAGGATTTCGAGCTGGAAGAGGGCGAGGACGTTGAGCTGGATCTGACGCCGGGCACGCTCGAAAAGACCAACGACCCGGTGCGCATGTATCTGCGCGAGATGGGCACGGTGCCGCTGCTTACGCGCGAAGGCGAAGTGGAGATTGCCAAGCGCATCGAGCGCGGGCAGATGCGGGTGCTCAAGGCGATTTCGCGCTCGCCCATCGTGATCCGCGAGATTGCGGCTCTGGGTGAGGATCTGAAGCGCGGCGTGCGCAACGTGAAAGAAGTCGTGGTCTTCGACGAAGAAGAACTCACCGAGGAAGTGGTACAGACGCGCGTGAAGGCCACGGTGACGCGCACCGACATTCTGGTGAAACACCAGAAAAAGATCGCGCAGTTTGAAGAGAAGCTGGCCGGCATCGCGCCGGGCAACAAGGCCAAGGCGAAGGAAGCGCGCCGTCTGCGCTGGTCGATCGCGCGCGAGAAGATCTACATCTCGCGCATCGTGCGCGAGCTGAAGTACACCGCCATGGAGCGCAAGCGCCTGCTCGACAAGGTCAACAAGACCGTCGATACCATGCGCACGCTGGAACGGCAGATCCGCTCGCTCGACCAGAAGTATGACGCCTCGAAGAGCGAGGATCTGAAGAAGGAATACCGGCGCCAGCAGAAGAACTGCCGCACCGACCTTGAAAAGATCGAGGCTGACGCGGGCGTGTCCATTGCGGAACTCAAGCGCACGCAGCGCGAGATGATCCAGGGCGACATGGACGCCGAGCAGGCCAAGCGCGAGCTGATCGAAGCCAACCTGCGCCTGGTTGTCTCCATCGCCAAAAAGTACACCAACCGCGGCCTCCAGTTCCTCGACCTGATTCAGGAGGGCAACATCGGCCTGATGAAGGCGGTGGACAAGTTCGAGTACCGGCGCGGCTACAAGTTCTCGACCTACGCCACCTGGTGGATCCGGCAGGCCATCACGCGCGCCATCGCCGATCAGGCCCGCACCATCCGCATTCCGGTGCACATGATCGAGACCATCAACAAGCTCATCCGCACCAGCCGCCAGCTTGTGCAGGAGCTGGGCCGCGAGCCTTCGAGCGAAGAGATTGCCCGCCGCATGGACATTCCCGTGGCCAAGGTGCGCAAGGTGCTCAAGATCGCGCAGGAGCCGATCTCGCTCGAAACTCCGATCGGCGAAGAGGAAGACTCGCACCTCGGCGACTTCATCGAAGACCGCCAGGCCGTTTCGCCCTCCGAAGCCGTGATCGGAGTGAATCTGAAGGAATACACCTCGCAGGTGTTGCGTACGCTCACGCCGCGCGAGGAGCGCGTCATCAAGATGCGCTTTGGCCTCGAAGACGGCTCCGAGCACACGCTCGAAGAAGTGGGCCAAAGCTTCCAGGTCACGCGCGAGCGCATTCGCCAGATCGAAGCCAAGGCGCTGCGCAAGCTGCGCCATCCCAGCCGCAGCCGCAAGCTGAAGGCGTTCGTCGAAGGCGTCAAAGAAATGTAACCACTGCGTGGGGCAGCCGCGCTTCGCGCCACACTCAAATGAGCCGCAGTCGATAGAAAAGGCTGCGGCTTTTTGTTCACCAAGCCGCGATGAACATGGCGCGGAAGAGTCATTTTCGCTGCCCGCTGAAAAAATCGCCACACTGGCCGATAAACCCGTCAGAGGGGTACATATTGGCGCATCGCATCCTCATCGTCAGCGACGACTCGCGCCTTCTCGAACGCCACAAGGGCTTGCTCGCGGACGATTTCACCGTTGAGACCGCCTCCGGCGGCACGCGGGCGCTGGCGACCATGCAGATGTTCGGCCCCTTTGCTGTCATTTTCGCCGAGATGCGCATGTCCGGGCAGAACGGGGTCGAGTTTCTTGCGCGGGCCCGCGAACTGGCGCCGGATATCGTCGGCATTCTGCTTACTGGTTTGAGAGACCACAATCAGGCTGTTCGCGCCGTGAAGCAGAGCCAGGCCTTCCATTACCTGGTGAAGCCTTGCGGAAAAAACGAGCTTCTCATCGCCGCGCGTCTCGGCGTGGCGCGCTACCGCACCAACATGGGAGGTGCCGCGCCCGCCAGAGATGCCGATGCTTCCCGGTCGAGTGCAGCCGGTGTTCCCTCACAAGCGGCCCTCTTCACCGCCGCGAAGTCTTTGACCGCTTGATCGTGCATCACCGTGGAGAGTTTTCGGGCCCGGCCTTGAGCACCGGTTGCGGGGCGGGCCTGCGCCGAGGATCGTTGCGCGTTTGCTGTGCGTGATCTCCTCCCAGTCAACGCCGGCGCGCATCCACACTCCGTTATAATCCCCTTTGATCGCGAAAGGGCTATCGAACTCATGACAAGCGTTACCCGCCGCCAGTTTGGCAAAGTTGCGGCTGCCGCGGCCGCATTGGCCGGCGTTTCGCCGCCGCAGTTCTCACATGCACAATCCAAGACCGAGAACCGCCAATTTCCTCCGGGTTTTGTTTGGGGCTGCGCCACAGCGGCTTATCAGATCGAGGGCGGAGTCCACGAGGGCGGCCGCGGCCAGTCCATCTGGGACGTCTTTTCGCATACGCCGGGGAAGACCTGGCACG
>JAJYFA010000150.1 GCA_021790995.1 Acidobacteriota bacterium | reverse complement strand
GCCGATCTTCATTCGCGGCGGCGACTGGGGCCTCGACGAAGCCATGAAGCGCATTCCGCGCGAGCGGCTCGATGCCGAGATTCACATGCACCAGCTCGCGCACATGAATCTGATCCGCAACTGGGTTGGCCAGAGCACGGGTGAGGATTTTTATGAGCTGTGCGACAAGTACGGCATCCTGGTGTGGGACGAGTTCTTCCAGCCCAATCCCGCCGATGGGCCGAACCCCACCGATCTCGAAACCTACGTGGCCAACGTGCGCGACAAGGTGCTGCGCTACCGCAATCACCCTTCCATTGCCTTATGGTGCGCGCGTAACGAGGGCTACCCTCCTCCCGCGATCGACGCAGCGCTGCGCGAGGTGCTGGCCGAGCTTGAACCTGCGCGGCGCTACCAGCCCAGCTCGACCGACGGTGCAGGTGTACGCTCGCACGGCCCCTATCACTGGCGTACACCGCGCGAGTTTTACAAAGTCACCGACGACTACTTCAAGACGGAAACCGGCAGCATGAGCGTGCCCACACTCGAGTCCATCCAGGGCATGATGCCCAGGAAGGACTGGGAGACGATCGACGACGACTGGGCCATGCACGACTTCGCCAAGGGCGCGCAGCAGGGTAATCTCTATCCCGGCATCATGGCTGCGCGCTACGGCAAGATCGCCAACCTGGCCGACTTTGCGCGCAAGGCGCAACTGATGAACTACGAGGCATTCCGCGCCATGTACGAAGGCCGCAACGCGCAGCTCTTTCATCCCACCACGGCCGTCATCACGTGGATGAGCAATCCCGCGCAGCCTAGTTTCGTTTGGCAGCTCTACCACTACGATCTGGAGCCGATGTCCTCGCTGTTCGCCGTGATGCACGCCGCCGAGATGGTGCACATCCAGATGAACGAGGCTAACGGGCAGGTACAGGTCATCAACAATAAGCCCGAACCGGTCGCCGATGCCGTGGCGCATGTGAGCGTCTATAACCTCGACGGCTCGCTCGCCTACGAGCACGAGATCAAGGTCACCGCCGCTCCCGACATGGCCACGAATCTCGGGACCATCGACTTCCCGGCGCAGCTTTCGCCTGTGCATTTCGTCTGGCTGGAGTTGCGCGACGCCACCGGAGAGACGCTCTCGACGAACTTTTACTGGCAGGGCGCGCCGGATCATCCCGACGACCTGACAGCGCTGAACCAGATGCCGATGGTGACTCTCACGGCAAAGGCGGAAGAGCTTGAGGGAACGATCGACGGCCGGCGCCAGATTGCGATCACACTGCACAATCCCACGCACAGCATCGCCCTGATGGCGCACGTGCAACTGCGCCGCAAATCGGGCGAGCGGGTTTTGCCTGTCTTTTATAGCGATAACTACGTCACGCTGCTTCCGGATGAAACGAAGACCATCACGATCGAAGCTGCGGACGGGGACTTCCAGGGCGAGAACCCGCTCATCGCCGTCGATGGCTGGAATGTGACGGTGGCGCCGGCGCAGTCTGGCCGCGTGAGCGTAGCGCCGAACGTCGAAGCGCAACCGGATCACTGGCCCACGACTGGACTGTCCTTTGCAACGGAGGGGTTGCGGTAGGGCGGTTTGGAAAATAGTCTCTAAACTTAGAATCTTTCAGTAACCCGAATAACACAGTGAGGAAAAATGAGACGCACTCAGGATGTCGCTCCAATTTCAGATGTGTCTTACGTGAACAAGATAGGGAAATTGATGAGGTATTGGCTTCCCAAGCATGTTCAGCAGGATGTTGTTGCACCCGCCTTAGCCGCCTTTTATTCACAGCGGACCGATTATCATGCAATGACGGCCTCAGAGGATAAGATTGAAGACCCACAGGTAAGGCTACTGATACAGTGCATCAAGCCAAAGGACATCCTAGTCGAATTCGGATGTGGAGGAGGCGTCGTATTAAGCAGGGTTGGATGCTTGGCTAAAGAAGCGACAGGAATTGACATAGCCGACTTGGCGTTACATAGGGCACGCTCCCGCCGCGGTCAACATCGGGTAGTGAAGGCGGATGTGACCAAGGTGCCTCTCGCGGATAACTATGCAGACATTACATACAGCTTTGAGGTTTTGGAGCATGTTTGGGATCCGGTAGCAGTTATCCGCGAAATGGTGCGTGTAACCAAGCCGGGCGGGACGGTTTTTTTTACAACACCGAACGGCTACACTATGAACCCTCATCTGAATTTGAGGCGGGCGGTGCGAGCTATAAACCTAGTTGGCGCATTAGCGGCAGAGCTGCGGTTGGTTTTCAGTCACGTCCTGTACGAGAACATCCCTCCGGATCTGGATGCGATGCTTGTTTACCCCGACTGCGACATGATCACACGTGTCAGGCCGCGAAAGCTTCCAGAATTGATGAAATCGCTTGGTTGTGAAGTGAATCAGCTTGAGACTTTCTTCTTTTTGGCAGCAAAGGCCGATTCGGATTTGCAGCGCCGTCGCTACGATCATTTACAGCGGCATTGGTTCTTTCGCTGGTACGGCGACCACATTCTCCTGATCGCAACGAAGAGGGGATAACTTTAGCTTCCGCCCCCAGGTCTAAGCCCGCCACTTTTGAGGCGGATGCCGTGTTGGATGATGGCAAGATGGTCGAATACCGGCAGAACCAGCACAGCGTGTGGGACATCAAGTACCACATGATCTGGGTGACGAAATACCGCTACAAGGTGCTGCGTGGGGAGATAGCGGTGCGGACAAGCGATGTGCTGCGGCAGGTCTGCCAGGGCCGAGAGGTGACGATCGTGCGAGGTGCGGTGAGTCCGGATCACGCGCATATGCTGGTGAGCGTGCCGCCGCAACTGGCTCCGGCCAAGCAGGTGCAGTACATGAAGGGCAGATCGAGCCATATGTCGCAGGCGGAATTTCCCCAACTGAAGAAGCGGTACTGGGGCAGCATCTGTGGGCGCGGGGGTATTTCTGCGCGAGCGTAGGTGCGGTGTACGAGGAGACGATCCGGCGGTACATCGAGAACCAGCAGTGGCAAGATCCGGGCGAGAACTTCAAGATTACCGCGCCGAACGAGCCTTGAGCCGGGAACCTTTCAAGCGGCTTGAGCCGCAAACCGGCGACTTTCAGTCGCGACCCCAACCCACCAACTTTTAGTTCGTGGTCGTTGAGCCTGGAGAAAATCGAGCGAATGTATAGCAAGGCCCGCAACCGAAGTGGTTGCGGGCCTTGTTGTCGCGAACCAGTGCTGTGCCGCCCTGACTCGCCGGTTTGCTGCCCTACGTCCCCGGCGTTTGCATCGCTTTGGGGTTCATGCGGATCAGGTTGCGCCTTTTGTAATTGTTCCAGACGCCGCTGAAGAAGACGTTGAAGGCGTTGTTGCGCTTTTGTGAGAGAACCTCTTCCCGCGTCTGATCGAAGTTCTTCGCGATTTCGTCGCCGGTGGGTTCCTGGTGGTCAAGAATCTTCGCCACAACGCCGGTGCGGCCTGCGTCGATGGGTCCGCTGATGGTGCCCACGCTCATCTGGAAGAGCTGTGGCGCCACCTGGCCGACTTCGCCAAAGTCGGGCACCTGGCCATTCTCGCCCACCAGGTCGCTGGTCTTCATCGTTGCGCCCACAGCCTTGGCTGCCTTGGCAAGATCGTTCATCGACTTGGCTTTGGCGGCAAGATCATCGGTCTTTTGGTGCAGCAGGGCCGGCAACTGCTCTTCGCGATAGTCGCTCAGAACGTGCGACTTCCAATCCGTAAACGAAGGCGCGTGCGCTGGAACGATGCTTGATACCTGGAAGATGGCATAGCCCTCGCCGGTGGACGCGGTCTGCGGCGGATCGCCCTGCTTGGCATTAAATGCCTTGGAGAGAAGCTCCGAGCTGTCAGCCAATGCGGCGATTACGCCATCGCGCGCGACTGGATCGGATGTCGCGAGCTGAAGATGATGAGCCTCCGCGGTCTTTGCAAGCCCATCCTTGTTTGCCTCGGCTGTCAACTGCTGCGCGTAGCGCGACGCCGCCTGTGCCGCGGCTTCGCGCGTGAGCGATGCGACGATGTCCTGCTGCACTTCGCTCAACTGCTTTGTGTGCGCTGACTGCCGCTCCTCCACCTGCACGATGTGGTAGCCGTAGCTGGTCCTCACAATGTCGATGTCGCCGATCTTCTGCGTGAAGATGGCGTTGTCGAAGGCGGGCACCATCTTGCCGCGCTGCGCAAACCCGAGCTCGCCGCCCTGGTCCTTGCTGCCCGGGTCGTCGGAGTACTTCTTGGCCAGTTCGGTCCAGCTTCCACCGGCCTTGAGCTGCTTCAGCACGCTCTCTGCTTTGGCCTTGGCCGCCGCGTCAGTCTTGGCGTCGGCGCCTGCTGGAACGCTGATGAGAATGTGCCGCGACCGAGCCTGCTCGGGAACCGAGTAGTCGCTCAGATGGTCGTTGTAATACTGCTGGATCTGCGCCTGCGTGGGCTGAAGAACGCCACCGGGAACCTGATCCTGCGTGAAGGCAAAGTAGGTGATCTTGCGCATCTCGGGCACTGCCTGGGCATAGCGCGCGGCGTTTTTCTTGAAGAACGCTTCGAGATCGCTGTCGGAGGGATTGATGGTCTTGCGCAGGTCGTCTGCCGAGATCACCGCGTAGTCAAACTTGATCTTGATGTTGGCATTGCGATAGATCTGGCGGACCTCCTGGTCGCTTACCGTAACCCCCGCGGTGACGAACGCCTGCAGGCGCTGAATCGCGATCTGGTCCTTGATCTGGCTTTCAAACTGGTCGACCGACTCGTGCAGACGGTCGTCGATCAGTTGTCGATACGCCTCTTCGCCGATGAACTTGCCATCGGGATAGAGAACCTGGCCTGTGGGGCCGGTATGCAGATAACGGAGCACGTCCTCGCTCGTGGCGTAAATGCCGAGTCTGTGCGCCTCCTGCAAGAGCACCGCCTGTTGCACGAGCTGCTGGCCCACCTGCTGCTCAAAGTACTGCACGATCATCGGGTTCCCGGCATATTGGGGACCGCGCTGGCTCAGCTCGTTCTGCGTAAGCTGCTCTACGCGCGACTGACTGATGGTGTCGCCGGAGGACAGGATACGGCTGTACCAGTGGGGGTAGACCACTGCGTAGGTGTCGGGCGCGGATGCGCCAGCGCCGGCCAGTCCGGGGATGAGGTAAACCACCATGGCCACCGATGCGGCGCCAATCACGACGACAAACAATGCCTTGGTGATGCGATTGTCCGATTGCAGAAAACGAATCATGGGTGGATCGGGACCTTCAACTCTCTACGCGCACTCACGACGTCCGCAGTGGCAGCCGGCGCCAGAATCGCTCGATTTCCACGGCCGTGCGATGCGCAGTTTTCGCTAGTTTCGACTCTGTCATTATAGACGACAGGGAGCCGCGTTCCGTGCGCGATGGCGAGCGCACAGACTCCAAAACGAACCGGGCATCCGCCTTTGCGGATGCCCAGCTCCGGTTTTCTATTCCCTGTTCGCTTTTCCCTGTCTTTTCTACCGCCAGAAATACATTCCACCCATCATGTAATAGGGCCGATAGAAGGGCGCGGGATATCCATAATACGCAGGGCCGTATCCGTAGCCAACATAGGGCGATGCGTAATAAGGGTTGTGACGGCGATAGAGCGTGGGTCCGCCTGGATCAAGACCCTGTGCCAGCCTCTGGGCCTCCTGCGGGCTTACCGGCTGCACCGTAAGCGGCTCTGCCAGGTGGAAGGTGACAAGCGCTTCGGTGGGAATCCAGGCTCTGGCTCCGGGTGCTGCGGTACCGGCCGCCGTGCCGGCCGCCGCGCCCGCGCCCGCGCCGATGGCGCAACCTAAGCCGCGGCCTACGATGCAGCCGATCATGGTGCCGATCAAGCCGCCAGTCAGAGCACCACCCACCGTCTGACCGGCCTTATTCGGGCCTTTCACTCTGAACTGGTCCGTGTACAGCGGATAATTGCGCCCGCCCAGATCGAGAGAGGTGAGCGTGAGGGCCAGCGAGGAGCTGCCTGCCATCTTGCCGGAGCCTGCGTTCTGGCTATCGGTCACTACGCCGTGCACCACTGCCCCGCGCGGAATCGCCAGCACGCCTCCCATGGTTACGTCCTGAATCACCACGAACTGCACCGGCTGCCCCGGTTGGGCCTGCCGGCTATCCACTGGCTCGCTGGTGCGAAGCTGCATCAATGTTCCCGCAGGCAAAGTCACCGGGCCGCTTGCCGGCGTGTACTGTGGCTCTGCAGGGCCAGATCCGTACTGCTGGCCGTATTGCTGCGAATACTGGGGATTCTGGTACTGCGGCCTACGCTGCGGATAAGGCGGATATCCGCCCTGCTGCGGATAAGGCGTAGCCGCCGGGGACTGGCTCTCGCTCTGGGGCTGGTTGGCGCCCGGATACGGAGCCTGTCCGGCAGGCGGCAAACCCGCAGTGCCCTGCTCTGTCTGAGGCTGACCGGAGTTGGGTATCTGCTCGGTGTCCGGGGCGGGCTGCAGGCTCCCGGTGTTGGCGTTTGGATTGCCGACCTTCAAGTTGTTGTTTACCTTGGTTACGCCACTGATGTCCGAGGCGATGGTTCCGGCAAGCTTCTTCGACGCCTCGCTCGACACGGTTCCGGAGAGCGTTACTTCGCCCTGGATGGTCGCTGCCGTAATCAAGTCATTCTTGAGAGTCGCCGAGGCATCGAGCGCGTGCACCACGTCCATTTCAATCTGTCCATCGGTGCGCTGCCCCTGCTGCGCGGCTGGTTGACCCTGCGCCGTGCTCTGCGATTGGCTCGCTGGGACGCCTGCGCCCTGCGCAAACGCGACTGCGGCGCACAGCGCAACTACCCCAGCGCACGCTGCGAGCGGCCGAATCACGTTTTTCAGCAAGCTATGTTTCATTTCGTTCTCTCCTCGCCGAGGCCCTTCAGTCTCCGGAGAAACTCCACGGGGAGAACGGCATTTGGAGCTTTTCCCCAGCACCCATACCGTTAGACGACCCCGGCCACAAGCCTGTCATCCCGTCAGACCCGGCTTCAGAGAAAAAGTTGCCTCTGTTTCCAGAGCGCAAACTCGTCGGGTCAGTGGGCGCCTCTCGGCGGAGGTCTATCCCAGGACCGCGTCGAACGCCGCGTTCAGCGCATTCAGGCCCGCGGTGATATTGGTTCCCAGGTGTACCCGCAGGGCGCGCCGCCCGCGTGACTCCAGCACTGCCAGGTCGCCGGCCGCCTGAGCGTCGATCACAACGCCGAAGGTGTAGGACTGGCCCGGAATCTCGGCATCCGCGGCATGTTGCCCCGTGATCTGTAAAAAGACGCCGGTATTCGGACCGCCTTTGTAGTCCTGCCCGGTGGAGTGCAGGAAGCGCGGACCAAAGCCAAGGCAGGTGGCCACGTGCTTGCTGTCGCGCACCTTGTGCCGCAGCGTCTGGATCGCCGCTTCGTGCTCAGCGAACATAGGCAGGAAGGCCAGCACGGCAAAGTAGTCGCCTGCGTGCAACTGATTCAGGTGCGCGCGCAGGAAGCAGGTGAGCGAATGGTTGAGCGTCGCCGCTCGAAGCGTTGCCGCATAGGAATCGGTTGCATAAAGCTCGATTCCGGCCTCCTTGAGCACCGGATCGCGCTCCGGCAGCTTGCCGGTCTTTTCGTACTCCGCCGTCAGGGCGCGCGTCTCGATCTTTGCCGATTCCACGTCGGGCTGGTTGAAGGGGTTGATGCCCATCACCGAGCCGGCAACCGCAGTGGCAATCTCCCAGGTGAAGAACTGGCCGAAAATCTCATAGAGGTCCTCGATCTCGATCCAAACTACAGGGTGGCCGGCGGCCTCAAGTGCCGCAACCTTGGCGTCCTGACTCGCATCGGCCGTGCTTTTCAGGCGCACGTAGGCAAAGACGCGGTCGTTGCCGTAGACCTCGGGCGCTCCGATGGCCTCGCGGTCCACGGGCGTAATGCCCTTGCCCTCTTTGCCGGTCGATTCGGCGATCAGCTGCTCCAGCCATGCGCCCAGGTCGTAGATCTCGGGCGAGGTGAAGATGGTGATCTTGTCGCGCCCGGCGTTGGCTGCCGAGCCCAGCAGCAGGCCGAGCTGCACGCCGGGATTGCTTCCGACCGGCTGCTTTGCCTGGGCCACAGCCTTGGCGGCCTCGTTCAGCAACTTGCCCACGTTCAGGCCAGCCACGGTGGCGGCGACCAAGCCGAAGTTCGAGAGCGCCGAGTAGCGCCCGCCGATCTGCGGGTCGCCATGGTAGATGGCCCGGAAGCCGTCAGCCTTGGCCACTTGCTCCATCTTCGAGCCTGGATCGGTGATGGCCACAAAATGGCTGCCGACGTTCTCTGCTCCCACGGCGCGGCGCACCTGCTCGAAGAAAAACTGCTTCAGAATATTGGGCTCCAGCGTGGAGCCGGATTTGCTGGCGACGATGACCAGCGTCTCGCCCAGATTCACAGCCGCACAGGCGGCAAGCACCTGCGCTGGGTCGGTCGAGTCGACGATGTGCAGCTCGGGGAAGCCCGCCTGCGGCCCGAAGGTCTTTGCCAGCACCTCGGGGCAAAGGCTCGAACCGCCCATGCCGAGCAGCAGAGCCGATTTGAAACCTGCGCTCACCACGTCGCCGCCCAGCTCGGCCAGCTCGGCCAGGCTTCTTTGCTGGCGCTCGACAATGTCGATCCAGCCCAGCCACTGCTCTTCGCCATCGCCGGTCCAGAGCGAAGCGTCCTTCTTCCAGAAACGATCGATCTTGTTGTTGGATTGCCAGTCGGCGGAGGCCGCGTCCACAGCTCCGCGAAGGTCAGCAGGAATTGTCAGGCGAAAGTTCATACCTATAGATTTTCGCTCAGGCGATGGGTTCCATAGCAAAAATTATGAGAAGTTTGCGGTAATTGAAGGTGTACTCCTTCCACGCCCGCTGCCAGGCGGGCCCGGTCAATGGCCGTCAAGAAGTGCGCTGAGCTGGAAAAGGCTGTGCCCTGTTCATCGCTTTATCGCGATGAGCGGGCGGTACGGGGGGGCCATGCCGAGCGGCTTGAATCGCTTCCGGCATTACGCGACCGGGGCGAAGGGGACGGTGGAAATCGAATCGCAATGGACTGCGTTCCGGCGGCGAATCCATTTGCCGGAGGGGGTGCGCTTGAAGGAAGGCGAACGGTTCCGTTTTCCCTTGACAGCAGAAGAGGCTGTCATACACGGGGCACACTGCCCCATTCGGCTTCTGACCACCTGCCGATTAACGCGTAGGAAGCGCGGCCAAAGCCGTCATTCTATGTTTTGCGCGCGGCCATCGGCGGGCCAAGAATCGTGATGCCGTAGTGCAACGAGATGGCGTTGAGCCCTGCAACGTCGTTTGGGTCTGTCATCAGCTTCTCGGCAAGCTCGGCAAAATAGTTTTCGATGCCTCCGGGCCGGGCAACGACCAACATCCTCGCCTCGTGGTTCGTCGTGTTCTGGAAGACGTGAGGAATGTTCGAGGGCGCGTGGACGAAATCTCCGGGATAGGTGGAGATTTGTTTCCCGCCGACTTCAAAAAGAAACTCACCGCTGAGGATGTAGAAGAACTCCTCGAATTCGTGCGAGTGGAGCGGGGGTCCGTGACGCGCCGGGCTCACGTCTTCGAGAATGGAGATGGGGCATTTACCGGAACCGGCTGCGAGCTTGACGAAGGTTTCCTTTCCGACAAAGCGAATTGGCGCTCCGGTTAGGCTCTCGCCCGAGCGCACAACCACTTGCTGCGGCGCGGAAGGGGAAGCGTCCGCGCGAACAACTGTAGACTCCATGATGCAACCTCCGACGGAAGCATAGCACTGAACTGTGGAAGGACGGAATGGGGCCTCGATTGGGTCGGGCTCTAGGTGCGTGTCGGGCATAGATTTGTGGCTGTGGCCCGTTCATCGCGTACTTTGCGATGAGCGGGCGTTGGCGTGGCCCGGCCAAGTTCTTTCACTCCGGGTTCTCAGTCGACGGTCCGTGCCCCATCCAAGCCGCGTCTTTTGCGGCTTGGGTGGGAAAGCACGATCTTACGCCTTTCTTGAGCCGCGACCGTCTCCCTGGCGCCCAGCGCTTCAAGCAACGGCAGACGATGAAAACAGCCGAAGGTGGTGGAGTGAAGCGATTCTGCTCTTTGAAACCGCTTGAGTCCGCTCGGCATCGCTCCATCCTCGACCGGCCACGATC
>JAJYFA010000149.1 GCA_021790995.1 Acidobacteriota bacterium | reverse complement strand
AAAAGTACAACCGCGAGCTGATCGAGCACGGCATCGGCTTCAAGTTTGTCTGCGATTACATGCTGGAGCGCGAGATCGTGATGGGCGGCGAGGAATCGGGCGGCATCGGCTTCCAGCGCCACCTGCCCGAGCGAGACGGTCTGCTTAATTCGCTCCTGCTCGCAAATGTCATGGCGGAAGAGGGCAAAACGCTGGGCCAGCTAGTGGCCGATCTCCAGGCCGAGTACGGCGAGCACCAGTACGGGCGCGTCGATCTGCACATTCCCGACGACGTCAAAAACGCTGCCATCGCGCGGGCTCGTGCGTTGCCCGCAGGCGGCACGGCGTTCGCCGGAATGCCTATCCTGCGCACGGAAACTCTGGATGGCGTGAAGTTCTACCTCGACAACCCAGAAGCGAAAACCAAGCCCAACGCCGCCGAGACCTGGCTGCTGCTGCGCGCCAGCGGTACCGAGCCGCTGATGCGGATTTACACCGAGTCGTGCTCGAAGGAATCCGTGGCGAAGCTATTGGAGTCGGCGCGCGCCTTTGCGCTGGGCGGCTGAAGCTGGCGATTGCATCCCGCGGCCCGGAAACATGCGCGCATCAAAAACGAATGGCTGAGGCTGAGCCACCATCAGCCCTTTTGCAGCTTCGTGCGCGGGGTTGATCAGCACATTTCGCTCCGGCCTGAGCGCCGCTGAGGGAACTTCCATGGCCAGCGAGCCGCCCGTCCTCATCCATGCGTCGCCCAGCGCCCGCGTGGCTTCGATGCCAGCAAAGTTCTCCGCCAGCCACCAATCCGCGGGCAAGTCCGCCGCGGTTACGCTGCGCATTGGCTCGCCTGCGGGCAGCAGCGCCGCGACGTACACCAGGTCGTTGGGTTGCAGATTGGGTTCCAGGTGCACAAAGAGCTCGATCGCGGCCAGCGCCAGAGAACTCGACGCGTAGACCATCGGCACGCCACGCGAGTTCCAGCGCCCGCCAAACCGTCGCGCTCCCTCGCCGGAGAATGCCTCCGCCGCAAACGCCGCGCGGCAGATGCGCCAGACCCGCATCACGAGTAGACGCCGTAGGCGATGCGCCCCAGCACGTCCTCGACCTCGCGCACGCCGGGGTCGGTGTCGAGCTGGTCGAGCGGCCGCCCTCCGCGCAGGGCGCGATTCGGCGTCTTGAGCCACTGCGCGGCCTTCTCTTCGCTGCCCAGCGTCTCAGCAGCATTCGCAAAAACCTGCGCCAGCCGCACTGTCCGGTCGCTTTCGGCCGCGGTCAGCTTTCCATGGCGGGCCAGTCGCCGCGTCAGTGTGCGCTGCGGAATCCCGATGCGCGCAGAGATCTCTGCCTGACGCAGATCCAGCCGCTCGGCCAGGCGTAAAAGCGATTCGGCCGGCAACCCCTTGCGCACCAATTGCGCCAGCGCTGGCGCCGACTGTCCGGGTCCGCCCAGAATGCCTTCTCCGCCTAACAGACGCGAAATGGTAACTGTGGCCACAAGCAGCCTCTCACGGAGATGATACGCCATCTGGCTATAAATTTGCGGCCGTATTGCTCGTTGTGCGCCGCAGATCGCCTGAGTATCTTCAGCTCTACCCTGGCAAAGTTGGAAGTGGCGCAGCCTACGAATTGATTACCGCTACCTTTGCCCGCTTACCAAGACGGACCATCAATCGCGCCGGCGGTGCGGCGGCCGGAATCAGTAGACTCTCCGCAGTCTCGCCATCGATCTTCACGGCCTTCTCGGCGATCTTGCGGTTGGCTTCGGCGTTGCTCGCAGCCAGACCCATCGCCACCAGCAGCTTTGGCAGACGAATCTGATTTGATCCGTCGAGCCCGGCGATATCGGCGTAAGCAATGGCAATTTCTTCGAGATTCTCCGCCGTTTCCTTTTGCTGGAACATGCGCGCCCAGTTCTCGTCGGCGCTCTGGGCCGCGGCTTCGCCGTGGAAACCGGCCGTGATGGTGCGCGCCAATTTCTTCTTCACTTCCATGGGGTGCAGCTTGCCGGCGGCCACATCGGCGTGCATCTGGTCGATCTCGCTCTGGCGCAGGTCGGTGAGGAAGACCCAGTACTTCCACATCAGCTCGTCGGAGATCGACATGAGCTTGCCGTACATCTCGGCGGGCGGCTCGTTGATGCCGATGGCGTTGTTGAGAGACTTGCTCATCTTCTGCACGCCGTCCAACCCTTCGAGGATGGGCGTCATGAGCACGATCTGCGGTTTTTGCCCGTAGTCGCGCTGCAGCTCGCGGCCCATCAGGAGGTTGAATTTCTGGTCCGTGCCGCCGAGTTCCACGTCACTCTCCAAGGCCACGGAGTCATAGCCCTGCGCCAGGGGATACAGGAGTTCGTGGAGGCTGATGTCCTGCTCGGCGCGGAAGCGAGTGAGAAATTCCTTGCGGTCGAGCATCTGCGAGAGCGTGACTTTTGCGGAGAGGCCGATCATGCCGGCGTAGCCGAGCTTGTCCAGCCACTCGGAGTTGTAGCGAACTTCAGTCAGCTTCTCATCGAGAATCTTGAAGACCTGCGTCTTGTAGGTCTCTGCGTTCCTGTCGATCTCCTCGCGCGTAAGCGGCTTTCGCGTAACGTTGCGGCCGGTAGGGTCGCCGATGAGCGCGGTCGAGTCGCCAATGAGGAAGATGACCGTGTGGCCGAGCTGCTGAAAGTGCCGCAGCTTGCGCATCAGCACGGTGTGGCCCAGGTGCAGATCGGGCGCGGTGGGGTCGAAGCCGGCCTTGATGCGCAAGGGGCGGCCGGTCTTGCGGCTCTCTTCCAGGCGTTCGCGCAGATCGCTGACGCGAATGATCTCTGCAGCGCCTTTTTCGAGCAGATCCAATTGTTCGTCTACAGGCAAAAATGTGCTCATGCGTGCTTTCAGTATAAATTCCGGAGCTTTTGAGCCAGCAGCAGGAAGTTGAAGGTTCATGGCAGGAGGGTCGTCGCCCCAGACAAGCCACTGGCAGTCTGGCACTGGCCGATTGCCGTTTCCGCTATAATTAACTCATGCGCCACCCCTTCCATCGCGCCTTCGCATGCGCGGCCGCGGCTGCGGCGGCTTCGGCCGCCTAGATTACCGCCCCACCTCATCGAAAACAGTCTTCAGTGGTCAGCAGTCAGTGGACGGCTGCCCTTGGCAGCCTGTGGCAAAAGTCGAGTATTTTGAAAGAATCGTCCCTCAGGGGTTAAAGCCCCATTGATTCTGTGGGCTTTACGGCACGACTAAAGCCGTGCCCTTTCAAAATCAGACTTTCACCACCGTCATGCAGGGTCTGGGGCCGCGAAAGTTCTGAACGTCGATTTGATCCAGCGACCTTCGACCCAGGCCCTTAGGCGCGGATCACGAAACCACTGACCACTACCTTTACACTGGAGTCATCATGGATGAGTTCTCACGCATTCAGCGCCTGCCCGCCTACGTCTTCAACATCACCGGCGAAATGAAGATGGCCGCCCGCCGCCGTGGCGAGGACATCGTCGACTTTGGCATGGGCAACCCCGATGGCGCTACGCCGAAGCACATCGTCGACAAACTGGTGGAAGCGGCCATGAAGCCGCCGACGCACCGCTACTCGGTTTCGCGCGGCCTGCCGCGGCTGCGCAAGGCCATCTGCCACTGGTATCAGACGCGCTACGGTGTCGAATTGAATCCCGAGACCGAGGCGATTGTCACCATCGGATCGAAGGAGGGCATCGCGCATCTTTGCCTCGCGATTCTTGACTCGCGCGACACGGTGCTTGTGCCCAATCCCTCCTATCCCATTCATATTTACGGGCCGGTCATCGCCGGCGCGCACATTGTGAGCGTCCCGGTGCACGACCAGGAGGAGTTTCTCAAGCAGCTTGAGGATCTGATTCCGCGCATGACGCCGCGGCCCAAGGCGCTGATCGTCAACTTTCCGTCGAACCCGACGACCGAGTGCGTCGAGCTGCCGTTTCTGGCGCGGCTGGTCGAGCTAGCCCGCGAACACGGCTTTTATCTGATTCACGACCTGGCCTACGCCGACATCGCCTTTGACGGCTACAGGCCGCCCAGCGTGATGCAGGTTCCCGGCGCGAAAGATGTGGCTGTGGAGTTCTTCACGCTGTCGAAGAGTTACAACATGCCGGGCTGGCGGATCGGCTTCATGGTGGGCAACCAGAAGCTGGTGGCTGCGCTGTCGCGACTGAAGAGCTACTTCGACTACGGCACCTTCACGCCTATCCAGGTGGCGGGTATCGCCGCGCTCGAAGGCCCGCAGGAGTGCGTGGCGCAGATCTGCGAGATCTACCAGAAGCGGCGCGACGTGCTGATCGAAGGTCTGAACAAGGCAGGCTGGCAGGTGGCCTCGCCGAAGGCAACGATGTTTGTGTGGGCCAAGATCCCGGAGGTATATCGCCATCTCGGCTCGCTGGAGTTCTCAAAGATTCTGCTGACCGAGGCCAAGGTGGCTGTTTCGCCGGGCATTGGCTTCGGCGACTACGGCGACCAGCACGTGCGCTTCGCGCTGATCGAAAATGAGGAGCGGACGCGGCAGGCGTTGCGCGGCATCCGGCAGATGTTCGCCAAAGGCGTTGTTCCGGCTTAGGTGTCGTGTCCATCCTCCCGGTGTTTTTTGGGGGGCAGGAGGGCAAGCGGTCGCCCAGGCGCCAGATCCGCCAGGAAAAAATCGCAGGAATGCACCTGTTCCGGTGAAATCCACAGATTTATTTGATTTTTGCACTTGCTTCCACAGATTGAACGGAAGTACTGTTCCTTTCAACTGATGACCCAGTAGGGCATCGGAGCTAGTTGCCGGAAGGCTGGCGAAGAAGACGTTCGGTGCGAGCCGGACGTTGGTAGCCAGCAAGGAGGGCGGAGCGATCAGCCGGTGAGAGCCGGTTGGCAACCGTCAGCCCGGACAGAGGGTGAAGTCTCGGGTGCAAGCCTGAGAGGGATCGCTGGACGCGCCAGGAGTGACAAAAGACGGCGCAAGCCGGAAGTTGTTTGAACTGGGTGATTCCGGAGGATGCAAGGGCCGGTGGAAACGGAATACTCATCGACGGCTCAGCCGGCGATGCAAGGTTCGGTGGAAACAGGGAGTGCATCAGAGGTTCAACCGGAGAAGAGACTGCAAAGCGCAAGCTGAGTGGTTGACGGCCGGTGAAGCCGGAGGGTGAAAGCAGCCGGAGCAATCCGGAGGCGGAAGCCAGCCGGGGGAGCTGGGGCAACAAACGGCGCAAGCCGAATGAAGCTGCCAGCCGAGCCAAAGGACGGCATCCGATGCGAGTCGGAGGTAGGTCGTAGGCATTGCCGGGGGAAGGGACGTTTGGCGCAAGCCGGATGAAACGAGGATCGTAGGGCGCAAGCCCGATGGATCGCCGCTGGTCGGCAGGTAACGCGGAACACCGATGCGCATCGGTGGGGCGAGCCGGTCGAGCCGAAGACACGAGACCGATCCGAGCCGGAAAGTTGGCCACCGGTCGAGCTGGAGTGCAAGCCGTCGACGCAAGTCGAAGGTCTTGTGCCGGCGCAGCCAGAGGAAACGACGCCAGCGAAAGCTGGGTCGACCGCTGGGGGAGCTGGAGGACGCAGCACCGGCTGTACTACAGAGTGATCAAGATTGAAACGCCAGAGGCTTCGGTCTCTGGCGTTTTCAATTTTGGGGCATTTCTGGTGTTTTTGCGGCGTTGCGCCGATTGAGGAGCTTGCAGCGGGAACTGTGAGCCGCCCCCGATCCCGTGCATCCCATGCCCTCCCGCATTACACTGGATGCGGAGTTTCCTTTATGCGCATTTCTCGATTTCTTTGGGCTGGAGCATTTGCCGCTCTGGTGCTGTTCTGTGTTCTGCAGGGCCGGATGTACGCCGCGGGTCAGTGGAGCGCGCCGTCGCCGGTGAGTGCATATGCAATTCCCTCTTCTGCGCTGTTGCAGCCGGCAGATCTGAACCGCATCCTGCACACGGCGAACGCGGAAAAGCCGCTGATGTTTCAGGTAGGCTCGCGCGTGCTGTTTGACGAGTCGCATATTCCAAAGTCCGAGTACATCGGGCCCGGCGCGGCGGATTACGGCACGCAGGCGCTGCGTAATCGTGTCGCCAAGCTGCCGCGCAAGACCTTTATCGTGATCTACTGCGGCTGCTGCCCGTGGAGCCATTGCCCGAACATCGGACCCGCATACCAGGTGCTCGCCGGCATGGGATTCACGCGGGCGAAGGTTCTCTACCTGCCCAACAACTTTGGCGCTGACTGGGCCAGCAAGGGGTATCCGGTTGAGAGCACGCACTAGATCTGGCGGTCGAGCGATGCGTTTGCGCCACGTGATTTTTGCTGTGTTTCTTGCCACATCTGTTGGCGCGGCGGCGAAATCCCCGTCTGCTGCGCGGAGCCTGCTCAACCAGCAGGCGCCGGATTTCACGCGGCAGGATCTCAACGGACACGCCGTTCATCTTGCCGGTCTGCGCGGCAAGGTTGTGCTGCTCAACTTCTGGGCAACATGGTGCGCGCCGTGCCAGGTGGAGATGCCAACCTTCAGCGCGTGGCAGCGCCAGTATGGGCCGCGAGGATTGGAGGTCGTCGGCGTCTCGATGGACGACAGCGCGGCGTCGGCGCGCCGCGTGGTCGAGCGGCTCAAGATCGACTATCCCGTTGCGATGGGAGATGCGCGGCTCGGCCTGCGTTACAACGGAGTGCTGGGTTTGCCGCTGACCTTTCTCATTGACAGAAACGGGGTGATTCGTGCGCGCTTCCAGGGCGCGACCAGTGCCAAGGTCATCGAGAAGCAGGTCCAGGCGCTTCTTGGCGAAGCCCGCTAGGTCTGTGACCGCATAATTTTGTGCTAGCCCACCCAGAGTTGGTACAACTTCAGGCGGTCAGAGACCTAGCTGCCTGTGCCGAAGGTTGAAGGGGTGCGGCAGGTCTGGAAACCTGCACGACAGCCGGTTTGGGACGCTGAGCTTGCGTCTTTCGACATAATAAAAGTGGAGGAGCGGTCGCACGGGATCTTATTCGCCAATCTTTGTGCTTTGATCCCTGAAGCCTGACACCTGGATGATGATTCTCGACAAATTCTCGCTTAAAGGAAAAACTGCACTCGTCACCGGCTCGTCGCGCGGGCTGGGCGCGGCCATCGCCGTGGCTCTCGCACAGGCTGGCGCGAACGTGGCTGTACACGGCTCCACAACGGCGCCCGAAGCGACGCAGCACAAGGTTGAAGCCGCCGGCCAAAAGGCTCTGGCGCTGGTGGGCGACGTGGGCTCGCCGGAGGTTTGCGCAAGTCTCGTCGAAGACACCTTCAAGCACTTTGGGGCCATCGATATTCTCGTCAATAATGCCGGCACCATTCGCCGCGCGCCTGCAGCCGAGTACTCCGAAGAAGACTGGCTGACTGTCATCAATGTGAATCTGACAAGCGTTTTTCGGCTGACGCAGCACGCCGGCCGCCACATGCTTCAGCAAGGCTCGGGCAAGATCATCAATATCGCCTCGGTGCTGACGTTTCAGGGCGGCATTCTGGTGCCTGCCTATGCTGCTGCCAAGGGCGGCGTTGGCCAGCTCACAAAGGCGTTTGCGAACGAGTGGGCTTCAAAGGGCGTGAATGTGAACGCCATTGCGCCCGGCTACATGGAAACCGACAACACGGAGGCGCTGCGCAAGAATTCCGAGCGCTCGCGGCAGATTCTGGATCGCATTCCCGCCGGACGCTGGGGCCAGCCTGACGATCTGGCGGGCGCGGTGGTTTTTCTTGCATCGCGGGCGAGCGACTACATGCACGGCCATGTGCTCGTAGTTGATGGCGGCTGGCTGAACCGGTAGCCGGCCAGATCGCTTCGCAAACCGCATGAGAAGCGCGTCGCCGGGCGCGGCGTACCTTTGGTCGAATTTCTGAATCGATTCTTTCTCTGCCTAGCCAAGAAAGATGCCGGCTATCGATGCCGAGATCAGGTTGGCCATGGTGCCGGCGAGCATGGCGCGCACACCGAGACGCGCCAGATCGTTGCGGCGCTCGGGCACCAGCGCGCCAATGCCGCCGATCTGCATGCCAATGGAACCAAGGTTTGCGAAACCGCAGAGGGCGAAGGTCGCGATGGTGAAGGAGCGCGGCATGAGCGTAGCCTTTTGCGCGCCAAGGCCGATGTAGGCGATGACCTCATTGAGCGCCATGCGCGTGCCGAGTAAATTGCCGATAGCGAGGCAGTCGCGCCACGGCACACCGATCAACCACGCCACGGGCGCGAACAGGAAGCCGAGAATCTGGCCGAGCGTGGCCGGCATCCAGTGCATCCACGCAAGCCCATGCATCCAGCCGAGCAGCATGTCGAGCAGGGCCACGAGGGCGAGAAAACTGATAAGCATGATGCCCACGTTCATGGCCAGTTTGCCGCCGTCGATGGTGCCGCGGGCGATGGCGCCGATGAGGTTTTCTTCGGCGTGCATCTCGTCCTGAGGGATGACAACCTTGCCCTCGGTGGCCGGCGTTTCGGTTTCAGGCACGAGCATCTTGGCCATCAGGATGGTTCCGGGCGAGGTCATGATGACGGCCGAGAGCAGATGTCGGGCCTCGACGCCCTGCGCGATGTACATGGCCATGATGCCGCCGGAGACGTGCGCCATGCCGCTGGTCATGATGGTCATCAGCTCCGAGCGCGTGGCTTTCGAGAGAAACGGCCGGATGGTGAGCGGCGCTTCGGTCTGCCCCATGAAGATGGAGGCCGCCACGTTCATGCTTTCAGCGCCCGAGATGCGCATCGTCTTGAGCATGATCCACGCCATGACGCGGATGATGCGCTGCATGACGCCTATGTGATAGAGCACGGCGAAAAACGCCGAGATAAAGATGATGGTGGGCAGCACCTGAAAGGCGAAGATGGCGCCCTGGTTGGCGGTATGTCCCGGCACCCTGGCGAGCAAATCGCCGAAGGCCCCGGAGTTAGGCAGGCCGAGTTCGCCGAAGAGGACTTTGGTACCGGCAAAGGTGGCGGAGAGCATCTGGGTGACTACGCCGCCGGCCCAGTTCATCGTTTCCTGCCCGAAGCTGAAGCGCAGCACCAGGAAGGCAAAGGTGACCTGCAGGCCAATTCCCCAGAAGATGGTGCGCCAGCGGATACGCCTGCGATCGGTCGAAAACAGCCACGCGGCCCCGAGGACCGCAAGAACTCCAAGGACTCCAGTGAATCGCGCCAAGCGAAGTGCCTCCCAACAGTGGTCAGTGGTCAGTGGTCAGTGGTCAGATCATAAGCGAGAGCGCCGGCTTCCATTATCTTCCCGATCATTGGCCACTCGCTGGAAGCAATGTGAACTGTTTTCTTTCAGCCAGGAACCAACCACATTCTCTATGCCGAAACGCAGACAACAAGATCGGGTTCGCCGCCAAATCACTGACCACTGACCACCGATCTCTGATTACTCTCTTTCAGATGCTTCTCCGCCGCTTCGCGCGTGAACACGCGCCCGACCAGGGGCACTGCGCCGGGCGGGGTCTTGGAGAAGTGAATTGCCTCTTTCAAAATCGCTGCCGGCTCGGTCAGCATCTCCTCGTTGGTGGCATAGACAGTGGCGAAAGGCTGTCCGCGCTCGACCTGCGCGCCGCGCCGTGTGTGGAAGAGAATGCCAGCGTGCGGATCGACCGGCTCTCCGGGTTTTTCGCGTCCCGCGCCGGTGCGTTGCACGGCCCAGCCGAGCGCGGTTGTGTCCATCTCGGCGACGTAGCCGCTCTTCCAGGCCGCGAGTTCGAGCGTAGCGCCGGGCTTGTGAAAGGCCATCATGTCGTCGAAGGCGGAGACGTCGCCTCCCTGCGCGTCGATCATCTTGAAAAAGGCCGCCAGCGCCGCGCCGTCGGTGAGCGCCGCTTCAGCCAGCGTGTAGCCGGCCTGGGGCGTCTGGGCCTTGCCGCCCAGATGGATCATCCATCCGGCCAGAACCAATGAAAGCTCCCGCAAGTCCTCGCTGTTCGCGGGCCTCGCGCCGCGGAGCAACTCCACGCACTCCATGAGTTCGATCCAGTTGCCGGCCGCGCGCCCGAGCGGCTGGCTCATGTCGGTCAGCAGGGCCACGGTTCGGGCGCCCGCCGACTCCGCCGTTACCACCATCAGGCTGGCAAGAAACTCCGCGTCCTCGGTCCGGCGCATGAACGCGCCCGAGCCGGTCTTCACGTCAAGCACCAGGCCATTGAGTCCCGCGGCCAGTTTCTTGCTTAGAATC
>JAJYFA010000148.1 GCA_021790995.1 Acidobacteriota bacterium | reverse complement strand
TGGGAGTCGCTGCTGCTCTACCCAGCCCACACTCCGGTGCGCGACATTCCCATTCAGCCTTCGTTGAAAGTTCCCGCCGGCTGGGGTGTGGGCACGGCGCTTATGCCGGTCAGTTCTGGCTCTTGGCCGGTTCCCGCGGCGGGGGCCGTGACCACGTTCGCCGTCACCAACGTCGAGCAGCTTCAGGACTCGCCTGTCATTACCGGCCAGTACTTCCGCGAGTTTGCTCTGGCGCCGGAGATTTCGCCCAGGCACTACATCGATGTGGTTTCCGATCAGCCCGAGGATGCGAACCTGCGCTCTTCGGTGCTGGCATCCATGAGCAACCTGGTGCGCGAGACCAGCGCGCTCTATGGCGCGCATCACTATCGCGTCTACCATTTCCTGCTCACGCTTTCCGACGTTGCCGGCGGCGAGGGGCTTGAGCACGGCCAGTCTTCGGACAACGGCGTGGGCGAGAAAGGCTTTGCCGACAACGCGCACGAACTGCGCGAAGCCGCGCTGCTATCGCACGAGTTCACGCACTCGTGGAATGGAAAATATCGCCGTCCCGTGGGACTGTATCAGCCGGACTTCGCCACCCCGCAGCAAGGTGCGCTGCTTTGGGTTTATGAAGGCATGACGGAATACCTCGGCGATGTGCTGGCCGCGCGCGCGGGCTTTGAAACCCCGGTGCAGTATCGCGACAGGCTGGCCGAAACGGCTGCAAGCCTCGACTACACACCCGGCCGCGATTGGCGCTCCACTGAAGACACAGCAGTCGCCGCCAGTGTTCTGCGCGGCTACTCCCCATGGTTCAACTGGAGGCGAGGGCAGGATTACTACGAGGAAGGCGGACTGCTGTGGCTCGACGCCGATACACTGATCCGCAAGCTGACGCAGAACAAGAAATCACTCGACGACTTCGAGAAGATCTTTCTGGGTAAAGGCGGCAACACGGGCCCGCTTATCGTGACCTACGGTTTCAATGAACTGGTGCGGGATCTGAACGCCGTGGTTCCCTATGATTGGGCAACGTTCCTTCATGACCGCATCGACAGGATCAATCCTCACGCCGATCTGGCCGGTATCGAGCAGGGCGGCTACAAGCTGGTTTATCAGGACAAGCCGAGCGCAACGGAGCGCACCCTGGCAGCGATTCCGGGCCGATATTCTGCCGGCCCGAACTGCTGGTACTCGATCGGCTTGCGTTTGGGCCACGACGGCACCATCTCCGATGTGCGCTGGAATGGACCGGCCGACAAGGCGCGTCTGGCTCCCGGCGAAAAAATCATCGCCGTCGATGGACAAATCTACTCGGCCGACGCATTGCGCAAGGCGATTCGCACGGCCAAGGGCAGCACTGATCCGATTCACCTCATCGTGCAGGCCGATTCTTTTGTCTCTATGGCCGAAATCGACTACCACGATGGCGAGCGATTCCCGGTGCTCGAACGCGTGGAAGGCGCGCCGGATTATCTCAACGACATTACCCGGCCGCTGACCACTCCGGAGAAGGCGCCGACGGAAGAAAAGAGTGCAAACAAATAGAAAGTGCGGCGGGCATCCAGCCCGCCGCTGCAGTCTTGCTTCCCGGCGGCGATGGCTGCGTTAATCTGGTGACGCAGGAGATTTGCAGCCAGATGTTTCCTCCGCAACGCTTTGCTTTGGCTATTTTTGCCGCCGCGCTTTTCTTCGGGCCCTTCGCCAGCGCCCAGCAATCCGCATCACAGTCTGCCGGCGAGGACTTCGTCCGGACGCACTACACAAAGTACGAATTCCGCATCCCGATGCGCGATGGCGTGCGACTGTTCACTGCGGTTTACGTGCCCAAGCCTTCGGCATTTCCCGCCGATCCCGGGCCGTATCCCTTTCTGATGAATCGCACACCCTACAGCGTCGCTCCCTACGGCGAAGACCGCTACCCGGCTCACCTTGGTCCCTCCGATGAGTTCGCCAAGTCCGGCTACATCTTCGTCGATCAGGATGTGCGCGGACGCTGGATGAGCGAAGGGACGTTCGTCGAGATGCATCCGGCAATCGATCAGAAGAAATCTCCAAAAGACGTAGACGAATCCTCTGACACCTACGACACCATTCAGTTCCTGCTCAAACACGTGCCCAACAACAACGGCAAGGTGGGCATCTGGGGCATCTCTTATCCGGGTTTCTACACTTCGGCGTCGATCATCGACTCGCATCCAGCGATCGCCGCGGCCAGCCCGCAGGCGCCGATGACGAACCTTTTCCTCGGCGACGACTCCTATCACGGCGGCGCCTTCATGCTCTCGGCCGGCTACGGCTTCTATGCGCCGTTCTTCCACATGCAGAAGAATCCGACCTCGACGCCCGCCAGCGATTCCTTCCGCTTCGGCACGACCGACAGCTACCAGTTCTATCTCGACGACGGCAACATTGCGAACCTCGACAAGCTCATGAAGAGTCCGACGGCGTTGTGGGACGACCAGTACAAGCACGACACCTACGACCACTACTGGCAGAAACGCGATCTTTCGCCACACATGAAGAACGTCAAGTGCGCGGTGCTCGTGGTGGGTGGATGGTTCGACGCCGAAGATCTCGAAGGCCCCTACCGCACCTTTTACGCCATTCGCAAATTCAATCCCCGTACGCCGATCACGTTGGTCGAAGGCCCCTGGGTGCATGGCGGATGGGCGCGCGGCGCGGGTGACCGCCTCGGCGATGTTCGATTCAACGCAAACACTGCCGAGTACTTCCGCACGCAGATTCAGTTTCCCTTCTTTGAGCATTATCTGAAGGGCAACGGCAAGACGCTGCCCACGGCCATTGTGTTTGAAACCGGAACCGACGTCTGGCGCCAATACAACGAGTGGCCGCCCAAGGCCGCAACGGCGAAGACGCTCTACTTTCACGCGGGCGGCAAGCTTAGCTTCGATCCACCCACAGAAGCGAAGAGCGTGGATGAGTACCTGAGCGACCCCAATCATCCCGTGCCGTTTGTCGGTTACATCACCGACACAGTGCCGCAGCGTTACATGGTCGACGATCAGCGATTCGCCAGTTCGCGACCCGACGTTGTCACCTACGAAACCGATCCGCTCACCGAAGACATGACCATCGCCGGCCCAATCTCGGCGCACCTCCAGGTCGCGAGCTCCGCCACCGACTCCGATTTCGACGTGAAGCTCATTGATGTCTATCCCGGCAATTACCCCGATCCCGATCCTTCTCGCGATGGCAACAAACACATCCAGAGCGTGCTGCCCGTGCACATGGGTGGCTACGAGCAGTTGCTGCGCGGCGAGCCCTTCCGCGCCAAGTTCCGCTCAAGCTGGGAAAAACCTGAGCCGCTCACGCCCGGCAAAACGACCGCCATCAACTTCACCATGCCCGATCTTTACCACACCTTCCGCCGCGGCCATCGCATCATGGTGCAGGTCGAGAGCTCCTGGTTCCCGCTCACCGATCGCAACCCGCAAACCTTCACCGATATTCCCTACGCCAAGCCCGGGGACTTTCAAAAAGCTACGGAGCAGATCTTCCACCAGAAGGATGCGGCCTCTGGCGTCGAGGTTTTGGTGTTGCCGCAGCCATGAATGGAAGCAGCGCATGCCGGGCTCGTTTCTTCATGGCGAGGCCGCCGGATCAGCGCGGATGAAGCCTCCGAATCGATGTGCCCATCGCCAAAGACGCGAGCCCGCGGTCGAGTCGATACGTAAGCGCATTTCAACGTACAATCGAAGAGAACCGGAAGATTGCGGAGAGGTGGCCGAGTGGTTGATGGCTCCGGTCTTGAAAACCGGCATACCCGAAAGGGTATCGGGGGTTCGAATCCCTCCCTCTCCGCCAAACATTGATTACATTGATTCACTGCTGTCCGGTATATCTAACGAGGAGTTTCTCTAAAGGCATTATTATCAGCTTAATGGAGCAGGCTGCGGGAAAATGATTTGAATTGGAATCGGGTGTAACGGGCTGAAGCGTCTTCATGCCGCCTGCGGCGGAACAATGGAGCATGAACGTATGCCAGACCGTTTTTGCTCAGCTGATTGCCTGACTTTCTCACATCGAATTCCACAAGTGCGTGGCCCGCTACAACGGCGGCCGCGAGTGGAAGCTGGTGTGCGCGGCGAGCAACCTGCTGAAGCTGTTCCGGGCCGGCGGGGTTCTGGAAATGGCATAAAACGGCCCGGAAAAGGTGCCCGCCGTACCCAAAACGGCACAGAAAACTTGCTATAAGCTGCCAGCGGGATTTCTGCCTGTGCGCCCCTGTTCGAAAACCAGCCCTGCAAACCGCTGAATCGACCTTGGCAAAACGCTATGCCCGACACACACCTAGCTCGATAGAATTTCTTCTTCGACCTCGTGCGGCTCGTCCGCGCCGGCAACACCCTTCAAGGTTTTCTCTTGCCGCAGCGCCTTGAAGGCACGATAGACGAAGGAGCCCATGTACCACCCGTCGATGAATTTGTAGGGTGTCTCGCCGGTGGTGTAGTGGCCGCAGGGCAGAACGCGGACTTCGTGGCGCACGCCGGAACGCCGGAAGGCCTCAACCACCTTGAGCGAATATTCACGAGGAAACGTGAGGTCGTAGTCGGCGTAGACCACGAGCACGTTTTTGCCCGCGCCGTTCGCCTCTGGGCTGCGGAACTGCTCGTAGTAGCTGACGGGGCTGACGGCGGACCACAAAGCGCGCACGCGCTCCTGCGTGAGTCCTGCCTGCTGCACAGCCTGGCGGATGTGGCGCGTTGACTGCCCCACCCACACTACGTCGCCGAAGGCGGTCGAAGCGTGGTTGAAGGCGTTCACCCTCAGCCGCGGGTCGTGCGCGCTAGCCAGATACGCATAGCAGGAGCCAAGGCTGGTTCCCAGCACGCCGAAGTGCTCATAGCCCTGCTCTTCGAGCCAGTCAAGGCAGCAGCGAATGTCGACTACCGCCTGGCGGCAGGCAGAGATGGTGCGGCCGATATTGGCGCTGACGGCGTAGTCAGCCCGCTCCAGCTCCGCTGGCCGGCGAATGTCGTGATAGGGCTTTGAAAGCCGCAGCGCGGAGATCCCCATGCGGTTGAAGATCGCACATAGCGAGTTATGGCCCAGGCCGTCTGCATTCCACTGCGGCAGCACGACGATGGCCTGCTTGGGCCGCGCCGGATCCTTGTGCGCAGGCGCGGGATACCAGCGGGCGTTCACCATGTCGTTCTCGGGATACGGCGTGCGCTCCGGCGAGGTGAATCGCAGAAACTGCGCTCGCGGAAGCTTGCCCTCGGCTGCCTGCCGCTTCAACTCCGCGTCTTTGGCCAGCGTCTCCGGCCGCACGTTTGTGGGATAAAGCTGCGGATGGCGTTCTTCCAGGCGAAAATCCGCAGGCCGCGTATAGCTGAAAAACTCGCTGCTGTTGCGGATGAGCAGCTCATTGATGCGCACCATTGCGTCTTCAGCGGCGGCATTGTCCCGCTCGACCTCAGGGCCGGGAACAACGGAGCCAAAACCGTGCGCCTCGAGAAAGGGCACAATCCACTCGAAGCCCCACTCCAGTGGCCGCACCACGCGATTTTCATCGCGCGTTGTCAGCCGCGTTTCCCACGCATACATCCAGCGCGCATACCATTTCGTAAACATCAATCTGTTCTGATTTTATCAGCGCACGGGCACTGGAATTGCGGCCCAGCGCATTGGCTTTGCTCTTGCTGACGCACGCCGATGCACTCGCTCCGAGCTTTGCACCCCGGCGCGGTACGATGTTGCCATGCCCCCGCCACGCCAGGCAGAATCTCCGCGAATTGCGCACGGCTCACGCAGCGGTGGCAGTCGCGTAGCTTTTTTTGGCGGCAGTTTCGACCCGCCGCATTGGGGCCACCTGACGGTGGCGCGCGCGGCCCGCGATGCTTTTGCGCTGGACCGGGTTCTGTTCGCCCCCGTCGGCGTGCAGCCACTCAAGCCTGCCGGCGCGTCCGCAAGTTTCGCGGACAGACTGGCCATGACGCGCCTGGCAATCGCGGGCGAGCCGTGTTTCGAGGTCTCGGCCCTGGATGCGCCCAGGGAAGGCAGCGCGGCGCCCAATTACACAATCGACACGCTCGAAGGCCTGCGCTCTACCCTCGCAGCAGGCAGTACGCTCTTTTGTCTCCTGGGCGCGGATTCGTTTCTCGCGCTGCGTCACTGGCGCCGCGCCGCGGAGATTCCTTTTATTGCCCCATTGATCGTGGCTTCGCGCCCAGGACAGCCCCTGGATCGTCTTCAGGACGCATTGCCGCCAGGACTCACGCTGGTGCCCGCGCCGCCAGACGAAGAGATCGCGGCCGGCGATGAGGTGCGCAGCTTTCATTTAGTGAATCCATGCGGTGACCACACCCCGTTTTACGTCTTGCCGGGTTTGCACGTTGAGATCAGCGCCTCCGAGATTCGGAGGGAGATTCGCGCCCAACGGCAAACTGCGCCGGGCAGCGCCGCAATCGCCGGCGACCTCGTACCCGCCCCGATTCGCGACTATATCGCTGAGCACAACCTCTACCGTTTATAGGCAAACGCATTTGGATAGGAGTCCTGCTTGCCTTGCATCCCGAACGGAGTGAGGGATCTGCGGTTGCCTTTCGCACCTTGCGTCGTCGGCTGAAGTCAGCCTGCCAAACCGAAGGTATGCGTGAGAAATAGACCTGAAAAGCAACCGCGGATTCTTCGACTCCGGGATGACAGGGGTCGTGGGTTGTGAGTGGGCAAGGCGGACTTGATCATTCCCATCCTGAACGCAAAAACGCGTTTAGGGTGGGGCTCTCTGTTCCTTATTCCTATTCTCTGCTTTATTCCGTCCAGCGGCGCATGATGAGGGTGGCGTTGATGCCGCCGAAGCCGAAGGAGTTCGAGAGAGCGACATCGAACGAGTGTGCGATGGCCTTGTTGGGCACGTAGTCGAGACGGCACTCGGGGTCGGGGGTGTCGAGGTTGATCGTTGGCGGAATCATCTGGTTGACCAGCGCCATCACGGAGATGCCGGCCTCGAGCCCGCCGGCGCCGCCGAGCAGGTGGCCGGTCATGGACTTGGTGCCGCTAACCTTGAGCGTGTGGCTGAGCGCGTGCTCGCCGAAGACCTTCTCGATGGCGACCGACTCGTTGCCGTCGCCGGCCAGGGTCGAGGTGGCGTGGGCGTTGATGTAGCCCACTTCCTCGGGCCGGATGCCTGCATCCTTGAGCGCGGCCCTCATGCTGCGCTGCGCGCCGGCGCCTTCGGGGGCCAGCGAGGTCATGTGATAGGCATCGGCGCTCATGCCGTAGCCGATCACCTCGGCCAGAATCTTCGCGCCCCGCGCTTTGGCAAACTCCAACTCTTCGAGGATCAGGATGCCTGCGCCCTCGCCAATCACAAAGCCGTCGCGATCCTTGTCGAAGGGGCGGCTGGCGTGCGTGGGATCGTCGTTGCGCGTGGAGAGCGCGCGCATGGCGGCAAACCCTCCGACCGACATGGGCGTGACCGCAGCCTCGGCGCCGCCGGCGATCATGGCGTCCGCATCGCCGTGCAGAATCATGCGCACGGAGTCACCGATGGAGTTGGCGCTGGTGGCGCAGGCCGTCGCGGTGGCGGAGATCGGGCCGCGTGCGCCGTAGCGGATGCTGATCTGGCCCGCGGCCATGTTGACAATCGCCGCAGGAATAAAGAAGGGCGACATCTTGCGCGGCCCGCCGTTCAGCAGGTTCGAGTGCTCGCGCTCGATGACTTCGAATCCGCCGATTCCCGAGCCGATGAAGACGCCGACGCGATCGGCGATGGACTCGGTGACCTGCAAACCCGACTGCGCCATGGCCTCCTGTGTGGCGGCAAAGGCGTAGTGAATGAAGCGCCCCATCTTGCGCGCTTCCTTCTTGTCGACAAATTGCAGGGGATCGAAGTTCTTGACTTCAGCGGCAAAGGTAACCGGAAAGCCGGAGGCGTCAAAGCCCTGAGTGGGCCCGGCGCCGCTTGCGCCGGCCAGCAGTTGTTGCCACACCTCGGCGGCAGTATTGCCAATACCGCAGAGCAGTCCCACTCCGGTGATGACAACTCTGCGCGCCGATGTTGGGGACGATGCCTGGGTTGCTGCCTGGCTCAAGGGCTACTTGCCGCCTTTCGCGTTCTTCTCGATATAGTCGATTGCGTCTTTCACGGTCTTGATCTTCTCGGCGTCTTCGTCGGGAATCTCCATGTCGAAGGCTTCTTCGAACTGCATCACCAACTCGACCACGTCCAGCGAGTCAGCGCCAAGATCTTCCTGAAAGCTGGCGCCGGGGGTGACTTCGGCTTCATCCACTTGTAACTGCTCGACGATGATCTGTTTAACCTTTTCTTCAACGGCCATGCGTGCTTCTCCTCGTTTGATTAGGAACTCAAGAAAAACTCTTCGGGACCCTCTGCTGTTTTGCCCCGCGTGCCTACGATACCGGCCCGTGGCAGGGCGTGACAACCACCGCGCCAAGAAAATCTGCGCATGACCCCGAAATTTCAAGTTTACCGGTCGGGACGTTGGGTGTAAAGGTGGGAAAAACAGGGACTAAGGCACTGCGGGGCTGCGGCACCGCTGGGCCATGGAGCTACGGAACTGTCTGCCTGAGTGGATCAAAGATTGGCAGACATGACGCGGTGGGAAATACACAGGCGATGGGCGTAGATTAAGCGAAGAGGAAAATGCTAATGCAGATCGCGGTCGTGGGATTGGTGGCGCTGGCTCTTGGCGTCTTGATTGGCTTTCTGTTTCGCGCCATTTTGGCGAAGTCTGCGCAGGCGCAGCTTGAGGCTCTGGCGACCGAGAGAGACCGCCAATTAGCCGAGACGCGCGACGAACTTGGCCAAATAAAGACCGAGTCCGCAGCCCGCGCCGGATTTCAGTCTCTGGCGGCTGAGCGCGAAAAGAGAATTGGCGAGCTGGCCGCCGAGATTGACGTGCTTCGCGCCGATCTGGCCGCCAGCAAAGACGAGGCTGCGAACCAGGCTTCGAGCGTCGCCGAGCTGAACGCGAAGCTTGCGAGCGAAGAGAAGAATCTGGCGGAAAAGCTGGCGCTGCTGGAGACGGCAAAGAAGACGCTGGCCGACCAGTTCCAGGCGCTCGCCGGCGAGGTGCTGGATCAAAAATCAAAGAGTTTCTCGGAAGGAAGTCAGAAGGAGATCGGAAGCCTTCTCAATCCGCTGAAGGCACAGATCGAAGAGTTCAGAAAGAAGGTGGAAGAAGCGCAGAGCGATTCAAAGGTCGGTGTGGCCAGGCTTGAGGGTCTCATTGGCAACCTCGGCAGTCTCAATCAGAAGCTGGCCGAGGACGCGCGTAACCTGACCACGGCGCTGCGCGGCTCTGCCAAGGCGCAGGGCGACTGGGGCGAGTTCATTCTGCGCGATCTGCTGGAGAAGGCCGGACTGCGCGAGGGCGAACAGTACAGCTTTCAGCAGAGCTTCACGGGCCTTGAGGGTGACGACGGTGAAAAAGCGAGGACGGCGCGCACTGACGTGATTATCTTCCTGCCCGGCGGACGCAATCTGGTCGTCGATTCGAAGGTCTCGCTCACAGCCTACACCGATTATGCAAACGCCGCCGATGATGACAGCCGCTCCAGCGCGCTCAAACAGCATCTGGTGAGCGTGCGCGGCCACGTGACGGGATTGGCCAGGGCTGGCTATCAGCGGCTGCCGGGCCTGGAGACGCCGGACTTCGCGGTGATGTTTGTGCCTGTCGAGCCGGCGTTTCTTCTGGCGCTGCAAAATGACGGCGAGTTATGGGCAGATGCCTACCGGCAGGGAATTCTGCTCGTCGGGCCGACGACGCTGCTCTACATCATCCGCATCGTGAACGTGCTGTGGCAGCAGGAGGCGCAGGCGCGCAACGTGAAAGAGGTGATGGATCGCGGCTCTGCGCTCTACGACAAGTTCGTCAACTTTGTGGCCGATCTTGAAGCTGTGGGCAAGAGCCTGCGTTCCGCTGACCTGAGCTACGATGCGGCGATGAAGAAGCTTTCAACCGGCAGCGGCAACCTGGTGCGGCAGGTGGAGATGCTCAAGGAGTTGGGTCTGCGCTCCAAGAAGGCTCTTCCGCAGGCAATGCTCGATGCCGCGGGCGTGGAAGAGCCGGCGCTCGCGCTGGCGCCCGAAGCGGAGGGCGAGTAATCTTCAGATCCTCTGGGCAATTGCCTGAATACGCATTGAAGTAGCGGGCGCGACAGCGGATCTGATATGCGGCGCTACTGGCTTGTCCCCTTGCTCCCTTGTTCGCTTGTTCCCTGCTCTTCCGCGAACGCGTCGCGCAGCCGCCGCCAGGTGGTTTGCAGATCTTCAGGCAGGGTG
>JAJYFA010000147.1 GCA_021790995.1 Acidobacteriota bacterium | reverse complement strand
CGACATGAAGGACGCCGCCGGGGCACGGCGGCAGCTTGAAAAGGCCATCTCTCTGGGCGCTGACGAGCCGCAGGTCCACTTCGAGCTGGCCAAGGCTCTGCGCTCCCTGGGCGACGTCGCGGGCGCCAATCGCCAGCTTGCGCTCTACCAGCAGCGGATGAAACAGGAGTCCGATCACGCTCTGGCTGTCTCCAAAGCCACGCAGGCCGCCCAGGCAGCGAAATCCGGAGACAACAAGTTGGCCGCAGAGCTTTATCGCGAGGCATGCCAGGCGCAGCCTGGTAATGCTGTTCTCGAGTACCGGCTGGCCATGGTTGTCGAGAGTCTGGGCGACCTGGCGGGCAAGCGCGCCGCCCTCGACGCGGCCATCAAGGCCAACCCACGCTTCGGTCTCGCGCAGTACCAGCTCGGCTACATGGACTTTGAGGCAGGCGACAACGCCAAGGCCGAGCGCGAATTCCGCGCCGCGGTTCAGGCTCTACCCGACAATGTACAGGCCTGGATTTCACTGGCCGCCGTGCTGGCCAGCCAGTCGCATCTGGCCGAGGCGCATGCCGCCGTGGCCAGGGCCCTCCAGTTGCAGCCCGGCAATCAGGCCGCCCTCGACCTGAGCCGGCAGTTAGCCCAGGCCCAGAATCATCAGTGAGTGGCACCGCCCGGCCGGCAAAGGAGATTCTTCGCGTTGACAACCCATCGCAGTAAGCCCGCCCCGTGGACCCGCCGTCGCCTGCTCGGCGCCGCACCGGGACTGGTCGCGCCAGGACTCGCAATCCCCAAACTCTTCGCGGCCACAACGTCTGCCAAACCCGCCGCGCCCTTCTCCCGTTTCGTCGATGTCGCCCACGCCGCCGGCCTGCGCGATCCCATCAACTACGGCGAGCCCCACAGCTTCACCTACATCATCGAATCGATGGCCACCGGCTGCGCGTTCTTTGACTACGACAACGACGGCTGGATCGACATCTTCATCCTCGGCGGGCGTACCCTCGATGGCATTCCGCCTGGCGCCGGCAACCGCCTCTATCACAACAATCGCAATGGCACCTTCACCGATGTCACCGCCCGGTCCGGCCTCGCCGATCCCGGCTGGGCCCAGGGCGTATGCGTCGGCGACTACAACAACGATGGCTGGGAGGATCTGTTTCTCACCTACTACGGCCAGAACCGGCTCTATCGCAACAACCGCGACGGCACCTTCACCAACGTCACCGCCGAAGCCGGCCTGCTACACCCTCGCACCCGCTATAGCACCGGCTGCACCTTCGTCGATTACAACCGCGATGGCCACCTTGATCTCTTTGTCTCGAACTACCTCGAGATCGACCTGGCCACCGCACCCAGGCCCTCGCTCGACGTGCCCAACTGCAACTACGAGGGCGTGCCCACCTACTGCGGCCCCGAGGGTCTGCCCAAGGCGCACCAGTATCTCTACCGTAACAACGGCGACGGCACCTTCACCGACGTCTCCGAGTCCTCCGGCGTCGCCGCCCTTCACGGCTCCTACGGCCTCACCGCCGTAACCTTCGATGCCGACGAGGACGGCTGGCCCGACATCTTCGTCGCTTGCGACATGTCGCCCTCCTTCCTGCTCATGAACAACCACGACGGCACTTTCCGCGAGGAGGCCTTGATGCGCGGCATCGCTGTCAGCGGCGAAGGCCGCAAGATGGGCGGCATGGGCGCGGCCGTCGGTGACTACAACCTCGACGGTCACTCAGATGTGATCAAAACCCATTTCTACAACCAGCCCAACGGTCTATACCGCAATGACGGCACCGGCAACTTCGACGACGTCACCATTGAGGCCGGTCTCAACCACAACTCCCGCTTCGTTTGCTTCGGCGCCGGCATGGTGGATTTCGACAACGACGGCCACCCGGACATCCTCATCACCGCTGGCACGGTCTACCCCGAAGTGGCCAAGGTCTCGCTGCGCTTTCCCGAACGTAGCCCGCGTCTGCTATTCCGCAACCAGGGCGACGGCCGCTTCGTGCAGTTGGGCCAGGAGGCTGGCCCCGGCATTGTCGATGCCCATTGCAGCCGCGGCGCCGCCTTCGGCGACTTCGACAATGACGGCGACATGGACGTCCTCATCATGAACCTCGACGAGCCGCCCACCCTGCTGCGCAACGATGCTCCCAGCGGCAATCACTGGATCAAGATTCGCCTGGAAGGCGTCAAGAGCAACCGCAGCGCCATCGGCGCCCGTGTTCTGGTCCGCTACGGTGGCAAGGTCCAGGTGCAGGAGTTGCTGAGCGGCACAAGCTTTCTCTCCGCAAACGATCCGCGCCTCCACTTTGGCCTTGGCAAGGCCACAACGGCCGAGATCGAGGTCCGCTGGCCCTCGGGACTGGTCGAAAAGCTCTCCGCCGCCGCCGACCAGCTCGTCACCCTCCGCGAGGGCGCGGGTCAGGTCAAAGGCCGCCCTTTCCGTTGAGTCGGGTTAACAGGCTTGCTTCGCGCCCCCGCGCGATTCCGCCCCAGCAGCGTCTGGACGCAGCTGGACGTAACCCGTCGCGGCAGGATCACACCAATTGCAGACGCTTTGCGCCATCGAACTCCGTGCGGCTGGCGGCGCCTGCCTGCACACCCTCACAGCCAGCTTCCCAGGCCGGCGCTTTGCTCAAGGCATTGAACCTGCGTCTGCACAAGACGCTTCACTGCAAACAGCGTTCTGCAGTCAGGCGCAAAACTTCTTGAACGCAGAAAACTGAGTTAATTCCAATAGCCTCCCGTTAAACTGGCCTCTCGACAGGGTGAAAATCCGTCGGAAGACACATCGCTCGCTTCCGGGCTGGAACCATGTCCAGACAGGCGTGTCCAGTCTTCGGCGAGTAGCAGCGTCCGAACGAATAGCCCAAGAGGTCAAACTTCTCTTCCGGCAACCTGGCTCGTCGATTTACGCACTACGAGGCGTGGATAAACGGTCAGCGTTGAAGATTGGGGATGCGGTGTCCCTTCACGGATGAGCTTCAGCAAAGTGCTCGCGGCGACCTGGCCCATATTGCGCAATGGCTGGTGAATGGTGGTAAGCGGCGGACTGTTGGTGGAGGCAGCCAGCACGTCGTCAAAACCGACCACGGAAACATCTTTCGGCACGCGCAGGGAGGCTTCGCGCAGGGCGATGATTGCGCCTATTGCGGTGATGTCGTTGAAGGCAAAGATGGCGGTGAAGGGATGGCCCGTATCGAGGAGCTGACGTGTGACCTCGACGCCGGGCCCTGGCCCTGGGTCGAGACTCTGCAACTGCACAACGAGTTGGGGAACGATGCAGATACCGAGTGCTTTCGTCTGGTGCACGATCGCGGACCAGCGCCGATCGGTGTCGGAGCTGACCGTCTGTCCTTTGATGAAAGCAATTCTGGTGTGGCCAAGCTCCTTGAGATGAGACAGTGCGAGCTGCGCCGCACGGACGTGGTCAAGCTCGATGTTGATTACGCCTTCACGATGTTTGTGTCCGGACACCGATACAACAGGGACGGGAAGATCCTCCTCGATGGGTGTATCGACGGCGATAATGCCCTCCACTGCGCGGGCAATCATCATGCGGGGGTGACCTTTGAGCAAGTCAGGCCGGTGCCGGTGGCTGACGACAAAATAAAAATAGCCTTCCTTGAGCAATTCGTCCTCGACCCCTCCGAGCACGGACGTCGAGTAGCCCTCGCTGATCTCCGGAACGATGACACCAACCGTGTGGGTACGCTTGAGGCGCAGGCTCCGGGCCACGTTGTTGGCCGCGTAACCGTGTGCCGCGGCAGCCTGAAGCACGCGCTGCTGGGTGGCTTGCGAGATGCGGTATTTATCGGCTTCGCCGTTGACCACGCGCGAGACCGTAGACTGATCGAGATCGAGAAGCGCCGACAGCTCTTTCAACGTCAGCGATTTGAAAGGCTTCTCCGACATGCCGTTCCTTTCCAGAGGCTTGCAGTTGGCGAACCGGAGCCCCGTGCGGGCAGGGCAAACCCATGAGCCAGGTGCATCCGGTTAAGCAATGGTTTTAAGAGGACACAGCTTTGGCCGTGCCGCAATGGTGCAGGAAAGGAATGGGATTTGGCCCCAGGGGATGTTCTTGTGCAGGTTAAAACTTAAAACCCATCCGTCTGGATCTGAAGGCTGGAACTTCCCTTGCCCAACCATCTGCCCGGATCAATCCCTGACCTTTCAAAACCGACCCGCGTCTTCGCGCGATTCCCCTCTCTGTGCAAGTTGCCGGAATCACCGGCCTGAACCCCATCGTACAATCTGGAGTCGTCTGGCGCACAGCCTCAATTTCTTCCCTGGCTTGGGACTATGCTTGAGCGCGCACTCCATTTTTCAGGATCTTTCCGGCATCGATCACTCCGCGCCACGGAAATTTGTCTGGGCCTGAACCGCGCGCTCTGTCCGCTCGCCGCGATTGCGGGGTCGAACACGCAACGGCGGAAAACTCCTGCTGCAAGAGATTGAGCGATGTTTTTGCACCGTCAGCTGGTAGCTCTGAACCCTGCCAACTGCATGGCCTGCGCAGCCTCGGGATTCCTCATGAAAATGTTCCAGACGAAACCTGTACGAAGATTTTCGGCCATCAGGACGGAGATGCCGAGGTTGATGCCAAGGCTTGTCGGCTGATACCAGTTGGCGGCGGGATGAAAGGCGTCGCAAAAGCCGTAGCGACCCCAGGCCCGTGAGCCATAGTTGGCTTTGAGTGATTCGAGAACGGTGAGGCACTGGTTGGGAAGGAAGGGCAGTGAGCCGGCAGCGGCGGAGGGAACGACGGTACCGTCGATGGGACCCTGCGCAGGTGGGCCTCCCCAGGCGACATAGCCATTCACAGACATCGAGGAGGTGATGCCCCAGTAGTCCTCGGTGTACCACTGCGGGTAGGAGAGGCAGAATGTCTCGTGCGCCTGGGTTGCGGCGGTGGAGTTGGTGAAGTAGTTGGCGTAGGCATCACTCTTGTTGCGGTAGTCGAACCAGGCCTGCGACCACTGCTGGGTAAAAAGAGGATCGGTGTTGCTGCTGATGTAGATGTAGCCTTCGTAGTTGAGGAGCGGGCGGGAGAAGCTGGTCCAACTGGCGACTGGGATGGGAAAGGTGGGCGAGGCCATGGCTAGTAGATAGAGCGCCATGAGTTCGCAGAAGGTGTCATACCGATAGGGAGTAAAGCCAGGATTGGCGTCTGTAGGGGGATACCAGGCCATGGCGAAGGTCGTGCCTCCGTTGAGCATCCACGGCCAGTTCACGCGCTCGTAGAGTTGGGTGGCGAGCGAGGTGATCGTGGGATCGTTGAAGTAGGCGCGCGCGGTGAGAACGCCGCAGAGGAGCCATGCGGTGTCGATGCAGGAAACCTCTACACCAGGCAGCGGCTGGCCGGTGTTGACGTCATTGAAATGGTAAAAAAAACCGTTTTCATTCGGCATGGAGTTGAGATGAAAGTTGAGCGTAGCCTGCACGCGGGCTACGATCTCGGCGTGGGTGACGTTGGGAAGATAGCCGCGCTGGTCGGCGACACAAAGGGCGGTAAGGCCAAAGCCTGTGGCTGCGATGCTGGATTCTGTGGTGGTGGGATCGATCTGCCCGGTGAGATTGATAGCTGCGTGGTCGAGCACCTGGCCGGTAGTGGGGCTTGCCTGCTCCCAGAAGTAGAGGCAACCCTGTTGTTCCAGCGCGTCGAGGAAGGCGTTGTCGGCCGCCGACGGCGCGAAGACACCTACGGGCAGGCTTGGTGGCCACGCCGCCGGATTGGTGGTCTGCTGGTTCCCAGCACTTCCGGTGCCCCCTCCGCATCCCAGCGGCGAAAACAGCGCGAAACCTGCCGCTCCCGCGGTGGCGCGCAGCATCTGCCGCCTGTTCATGGACGCATGATAGCGCCCCATCAGTCCCAGGTTCATCCGCCCGCCTCCGAGCCGTGAAATCCCGCTCGCTGCATGACCCGCGCGCATTTTTGATTCTTCATGAAGGTCTCCCAGACCGACCCGCTGCGCTGCTTCTCAGCCATCACTACGGTAATCCCCTGATCGATGCCCAGAACATCCGCGTGGTACGAGTTCGCTGCGGGATGAACGGCATCGCTGAATCAGTTACGGCCCATAGCTGCTTGCCCAGCAGGGGCGCACGGTTAGAACAATCGATTGTTTTCGTATTATCACTGGCTCTGTTCCATGTCAAGCCAAATCCGATAACCCGAAATTTGTAGCGCCCAGCTCCACGATTGCCCTGGCGCCCTGCGCGAACAGCCGACTCGGGCTCAATCCGCGTCCTTTCTCGCCGCCAGTGCCCAAGGACCGCTACTGCACCTCAATGCGAGATAGCAGAGCGAAGATGGATCTTGCGCCCGTCTCCCGCCAGCCTGTCATCGTATGAAAATCGATGGCCTAAAAAAAAATCTTGACAGCGGCATCTTCGTGGTGCTAATTGTTCTTTCGTTGCGCAATCGATTGCGTTGATCGCGCTGAAGGTCTCGCATCACGGAACTCTCTGCGCGATGCTCCGCTCACCGAAACAAAAACTACCTGTTCTTCTCAGGAGACCACCATGCAACTTATTGAAAAGACCAGATATCTGATCGCATCTCGGATCAGCAGAACCGCTTCCGCCTCTATGCTCGCCCTCTGGGTCGCGGCATCCCTCCTCTTCCTCGCCTCGGTGGCTCCTGCGCACGCACAATTCGGCGCGTCTTTGCGCGGCACCGTCAAGGATGCGAACGGAGCTGTGATTCCCGGAGCGACGGTCACGCTCGTCGACAAGGGTACCAACGAAAAGCGCGTAGCCACCACGGATGGCAATGGTATTTACACCTTCAATGCCCTGCCCTCAGATCACTTCAAGTTGACTGTCGAGAAAGCCGGATTCAAGAGAAACGTAGTAGCGGAAGTAGGCTTGATTTCCGACCAGCCGAACAATCTGGACGTGCAACTCAGTGTGGGCGATGTGCAGCAGACCGTCACCGTCAACGGTTCAACCGAGCCGCTGCTCAATACCAGCTCAGCGACGGAGAGCGCCACCATTAGCAGCGGACAGATCCAGCACATGCCCTCGTATAACCGCGATATCTTCCAGTTGGCGCAATTGACTCCCGGCGTCTTCGGTGACGGATCGCAGAGCGGCGGTGGCGGCACCAACAACAATCCCGGCAACCAGGGCCCTGGCGGCTCCGGCGCCTCCGCGGCTGGTATCTTCCAGACTGAAAACGGCCCCCAGATCCAGACCATGGGTGGCCAGTATGAGACCAACAGCATCACGATCGATGGCATCAGCACGGTCAGCGCAGTGTGGGGCGGCACCTCGATCATCACGCCCAGCGAAGACTCGGTCCAAAGCGTAACAGTGGTTGCGAACGCTTACGACGCCTCGCAGGGCCGATTCTCCGGCGGCGAGATTCAGGTGACCAGCAAGGGCGGCACCAACGATCTCCACGGCAGCGCCTTCTTCAAGATGGATCGCCCGGGCCTGAATGCCTATCAGCGGTGGAACGGCGAAGGATCGAATATCCCCGGCACTGCGGCTGAGCGCGGCGTCAATCGCGACAATAGCCGCTTCAACAACTACGGCGCCAGTCTCGGCGGACCGCTCTGGAAAAACAAGCTCTTCGCATTCTTCAACTTTGAGGCCAGCCCGTATTCAGCCACTGCAACCGCCCAGAAATGGTACGACACCTCGCAGTTTGACTCGCTCACTGGAGTGGCTCCCGTTGCCTCCACGATTTTGGGGTACAAGGGTGAAGGCGTGGCCACAGGCAGCACGGTCATTGATCGTTCCTGCGCCCAGATCGGGCTGACAGAAGGCGTCAACTGCAACACCGAGGCCGGAGGCCTGAATCTGGGTTCTCCGCTGACGACCGGCGCAGGCTATCAGGATCTGAGTTACGGCGGCGCGCCGACCGCGCCTGGCATTGGCTCGGGGCTGACAACGACCCCGGATATTGCCTTTTTCAATACGCTCAATCCAACGTCGGTATCGGCAATCCAGTGGAACGGACGTGTCGACGCGGACATTACCCCGAAGGATCATCTGACAGGTACTCTTTACTGGGTGCCATACAGCAAGACCAATTACAATGGCCCGACCCGCACGGCAAACTTCTGGCACCATTCGCAGATCAACGATGCTTTTACGCTGATCTGGAACCACATATTCAGTCCCACACTGCTCAACGAGGCCCGTGCCAACGCTGCCGGCTGGCGGTGGAATGAAATCTCGACTAACCCGCAGGCGCCCTTCGGCTTAACCATTGGCAACTTCGACAGCATTGGAGCCGCCAGCGTCCAGAGCATTGGCGCCGTCAGCCCCAGCCTCCTGGATCAGTGGACCTATGACTACAGAGACACCCTCACCAAGGTTCTGGGTCGTCACAACATCAAGACGGGCGGAGAAGTTACGCGCCTCTACTATCTGAGCGATGCGCCCTGGGCCGCCATCCCCGCTTATGGATTTCACAATCTCTGGGACTTCGCCAACGATGCGCCATATAACCAGGGCGGCGCCTTTTTCAACGTCAAAACAGGCACGCCGTCCATGGAGCGCCTGGATGAACGCACCAACATTTGGGGATTCTTTGTGCAGGACGATTACAAGGTCCGTCCCAACCTGACCATTAACCTCGGCCTACGCTGGTCCTATTTCGGCGGGTTCTATTCCAAGGAGAATAACCTCGGCGTGGTCCAGTTCGGCTCCGGCGCCAACTCTGCAGGCAAAAGCAATGCCTTGACCGGCATGAACATTCGCGTTGGAGGCAATCTGCAATCGTCGCAGAAGACCAACTGGGGGCCGCAGTTTGGCTTCTCATGGTCGCCGTCACGCTTTGACAACAAGGTCGTGGTGCGGGGCGGTTTCGGCATCGGCTATAACCAGGACGAGATCGCCATTACCGCCAATGGCTGGGCCAATCCACCCAATGGAATCCAGCCCTCCTTCACTTGCCCCTATGCGTCCTTTAGCACGAATCCTACATGCTCAGGCGACGGGATTCTTTACAAAACCTCTTCGAACCCCACAAACATGTTCGACTATCCGTCGAATCCCGCCACTATCGTCACTTTCAACAGTGCGAACCTGCCCGAGACCGGCACGACGGGTGTCACTGCGTTCCCGTCTGGCTTGAAGACCATCACCAACTACCACTACTCTCTCGAAACTGACTATCAGTTCTCGAAGGATATGGTGGCGACACTCGGTTATCAGGGAAGCCGGACGGAGCATCTGATCATCCAGAACAACTGGAATGCGGTTGCGGCTGTCGATGGGATACCTTTCAATCCGACCGTAAACTCGGTCGACTTTTATGGCAACCTGGGCAGCGGCAACTACAACGCTCTGATCGCAACCCTCAACCACCCCTTCTCGCATCAATTTCAGGCGGAAGTTCAGTACACCCTGGCCAAGTCCATGGATACCAACTCCGGCCCCTACGAAGAGGATCCGTATCCCTATGATGTCAACGCCGCTTATGGGCGCTCGGATTATGACGTTCGCGATGCCTTCAAGCTCTTCGGCCTCTGGTCGCCGGTTTTCTTCCACGGCAACAGTATGGCGGAAAAGATCGCCGGAGGCTGGACGCTGGGCGGAATCATGAACTGGCATACAGGTTTCCCCTGGACCCCACTTTATAACGTCATCGGGGGCAGCCTCTATTGCAATACCTGCGGTTACACCCAACTCCGTCCTGCGCAATATCTGGGCGGCGCCGGCACAAGCACCTCGAACCATGTCTTTGAGGGATTTGGCGGTCAGAACCCCAACTACGGCGGCAACGGCACCACCTTCTTCAAAGGCCCCATCAACTCGCCTGTTACGACGGCCTTCCCTGCGGTTGGACCTGCCCCACAGGCCGGAATCCGGCGCAACTCTATGCTGGGTCCGCACTACAACGACATCGACACCAGCCTGACGAAGAATTTTGGCCTGCCGAAGACAAAGTTGCTCGGTGAAGCCGCGGCCCTCTCGTTCCGCGTCGATGTCTACAACCTGTTCAACAAGACCAACATCAACACTTCATCGATTGACAGGACACTAGGCACCGTGAATCCTAGCGGCACGATCAATGCTGTCAACTCCGACTTTGGTATTGCGGGTAGCTCGCTGGGCAGCAGAACCGTGCAAATTCAAACGCGCTTCAGCTTCTAGGCCGCTATCCGCCTGGATCTGTATCAATCATCGTGTGTGCCCCAGGTTTCGATTTTGAGGCCTGGGGCACACACGTGTCTGAAGGAAGATCTTCGCGCTGTTACTGGCGGTGATTGCTATTCAACTATGATTGAAAGCTGAGACGCGGCTGAAAGTGGCCCTGCGAAA
>JAJYFA010000146.1 GCA_021790995.1 Acidobacteriota bacterium | reverse complement strand
ACTGCTCTTCGATCGCAAGTCGTGAAAGGCTGCGCCGAGCACGCGGAAGACGTTGACACCCCAGTGAGATTCAAAATTTTTGTCCTCGATGGAGATCACCGCCTGGCGCAGCACGGGCGCAAAGCCGTCGTAGTCCACCACCAGGCGGCGCTGCAACGCGAAAGATCCGATGACGCGGCCCTTGCAATCGTAGAGATCGGTAATGGTCGAGGGGCGGTAGTGTTCGAGTTCCTGGATCTGCGGTAGATCGACCGAGTAAACGAGCGTGAGGCCGGCGAGAGAGCCAGTGGCGGCGGCGAGAAGAATCAGAGCGGCCAGCGCGGAGCGGCCGGCGAGCTTGCGGCGGCGATGCTCCGGCAGCGGTGGCGTTGGAGCAGAGCGTTGCGGCGGCTCGGCCGAGCGCGCTTTCGCGGTGCGTGTTTCTGAATCGCGCCGTCTGAGCGGCTGATGGGTTGTGGCAGCCAAGGCGAATCGGCCTCATCGGCGCTGCTCCGGTCGGTGCTGCGGAGGAGCGTTTACTTCAAGGCTAGCATCGAACAGGAGTGAAAATCGGGCGTGCTGCGCGGAGTGCACCACGGTGTGCAAGGGTGGGAAATATGTTCTGCTGCTGTGCCCGCTCGATTCAGGAATGCGGAAGCGGTTCGCCGGTCTTCTGAATGGGGCCCCACGGAAAGATTCTTGTCGGACGGGTGGTCGACTCGTGCGCCATCCGATCGCTGTTCACAGACGATGAGGCCCGCGCTCTATTTCGCTCGCTGCGCCGGAACCACCTTGATCTCAAAGAGCTTCGGCCACAGTTTGCCGGTGACGAAAAGGCGGTCGTGCGCGGCGTCGTAGGCGATGCCGTTCAGGACGGCTTCAGGGTCGGATCGCTCGTTGTTGGGCAACAGGCCGGCGAGGTCGATCCAGCCAAGCACGTGGCCGTTCGTGGGCGCGATGCGTGCGATGCGGTCGGTGTGCCAGACGTTGGCCCAGATCTGGCCGTGGATGTATTCAAGTTCGTTCAGCTCTGTCACTGGCTGCCCCTGATCCGTGACTTCGATGTGCCTTACCTCGCGGAATGTGGCGGGGTCGAAGAAGCGAATTCTTGCGGTGCCGTCGCTGAGAATTAGGTATCTGTTATCCGCGGTCAACCCCCAGCCCTCGCCGCTGTAGTGAAATGTCCGCAGCAGCCGGAAGCTGAAGCGATCGTAGACAAAGGCGACATGCGCCTGCCATGTCAGCTGCACCAGGGTGCTTCCCCACGCGGCAAGCCCCTCGCCAAAGTATCGCTCGGCCAGCAGCGACTTTTGTAGCACGCGGCCGGTGGTCAGATCGTCCATGCGCAGCGAAGACTGCCCATTGAGGCCGGTGCTTTCGTAGAGATGTCCATCGATGTAGACCAGGCCCTGGGTGTAGGCGTGAGGATCGTGCGGATAAGTGTGCACAATCCGGTAGGAGTCATCGGCGCGGGCCAAAAGGGACACAGCCGCAAAGAACACGATCGCCAGTTTTGAAGGTAGATAGGTGAAATGCATCGGTAGCGTTGCGCCTATTGGGAAGGTCCGGCGTCGTCGGCGATGGTGATGTTGACGGCCGGGTTGCTGGTGAGCTGTGAGTCCATCAGAAGCACGGTGCGCACCTCGCCGCCGGTCAATGCCATGGGCGAAAACGCATAATGAGGCGTGGTGACACCCGTAGGCGTCACCACCATGGTGACAGTCTGCGAGGCGAAACTGATGTAGCCGGCGGTCCCGCCCACGGGCAGGTTGGTGACCAGCGGTATGGTGTCGGCCAGGGTGGCTCCCGCTGGGACCATGTAGATGTCGACTGCGCCGGTTTTGGGGGCCTGGTTGAGGAAGCGGAACGCTGAGTGGCCGCTCGCCGCCTGGCTTTGCTGGTCTTCGAGAATTGTGACGATGTAACCGTTGGGAGCGGCGCCGTTGTCGGTCAAAAACACGGAGTGCTGATGGCCTGCGAGCAGGGTGCCGCTGGTGTTCGCGAGAGTTGCGCCGCCGTTGGCGGCGGTGACGTTGATGGGCGCGGCCGCGTTGGCGGGCACGGCGCCGTAAGAAGTGATCGTGTCCTGTCCGACGTTGGCTGCCACCAGTTGCCCTTCCGCCGCTACGTTGACGGCGGGAGCGATGTAGGACGCGTCAATGACGCGCACAAGACTTGGCTGCGTATAAGTGGCCACATTTTCGCAGGCGGAGACAGACAGAGCCGCAGCGAGCGAAAGAGCCGCCGTTGCCAACAGCCGCAACTGCGCCCGTCCGCGTGAGCCTCTTATCCGGCCCTCCAGGATGGCCGCCTTCATCTGTTTCACCGGGAACACCTTTTCATGGTACAGCCAGGGATTGAAAAGAGTTTACGACTTTTTCGTGATAGGAGACGCGGAAACAAAAGCGGCCTCAAGAGCGAATGCAAGAGGTGAGGCGCCGTTTCCAGTCTGTGGGCGATCTTTCCGGACGGGCTGCTCACTTTTCGTTCAGATCCACCGAATAGAGGTTCACGACAGGCGTGCGTGCGGTCACGATCGGGAGATCGCCGGGCGCGAGTCCGATGAGCCGGTAGTCCGTGGCGGCAACAGGAAGCAGGTTCTTGATCGTCGCCACCTGCTCGGGCTTTCCGGCGGGCACTGCGATGCGATAGATCGGTTTGCCCGCCGCGAGAAAATCCTGGTAGTAGACGTAGCGCCCATCGTGCGACCATGTGGGATCTCCGACGCCGTCCGTAGTGAGGGTGGTCCAATGACCGCTCGTCCGGTCCAGGAGGAGCAGCGCGTGCTGGTCCATCGGCATGGCCACCAGGTAGCGGCCGTCGGGCGAAAGCCGCGGGCTGAAAAGTCCTCGCGAGCCGGGAACCTCGGTGAGTGCTTTCGTCTCGAGGCTTAATTCATAGATCGCTTTGGGCTGGCTGTTGTCCATGCGGTCGGGAGGACGGCCAAAGACGATCGACTTGCCATCCGGCGTCCAGGATGGGTCGGCCTCGTTCCTGTCTTCATTCAGGATCGGGTCCAGTTTTCCGCCGTCGGCGTCGATGAGATAAATCTTCCACGGCTTGCCCGGCACTTCGGCCATCACCGCCAACTGGCGATCGTCGGGCGACCATCGCATGGTGAAGATGGTGCGCAGCGGCGGACCGGCCAGCTCGACTCGTTCGCTGCCGTCGGTGCGGCTGCGCCACAGAGAGTTGTCGGCGGCATTGAGCCATGCCACCCACTTGCCATCGGGAGAATACTGCGCCAGAGCTGCCGCGCTCAGGTTCTGATCGATGCCGGTAAACGACGGAGACTTGGGGACGGCGCGCAACAGTTCGAATTGTGCCGTGTTGCCTATAAAGAAGATGCGCTCGCTGCCCGGCGCCGTGCTGGGAGCGGCGTAGTCCAGCGGGCCATTGGTAATCTGGTGCGGCTCGCGGCCGGCCAGGTACCAGGGCTTCTCGCGCAGCGCCCAAATGTTGGGATGGCCTCCACGAGACGACTGGAAGACGAACTCTTCGCCGTCCGAGGTCCAGCTTCCGCAACACTCCGAGGCTGGCTGGCTCCAGCCGGGAAGAAGGGGATGCAGATGCGAGCCGTCTGCCCAGGCCTCCCATAGCTCGGAAGTCTGGCGTTCCGGATCACGCACGGTGAAGCGAACGCGCTTGCCATCCGGCGACCAGCGGAGCCAGAAGGCAAGCCCCGGCGTGGAGACCAGTTTACGCAGATCGCCGCCCTCTTCGCTGACCACGGAGAGATTGTTGCCGTTTGCCACAAGCAGATGGTGGCCATCCGGCATCCAGGTGGCGTCGTGCGCCAGAACATTGGGCACCCGGCGTGCGTTGCCTCCGAGCGTAGGCACGATCCACAGTGGCTGTTCTGGGTCTGCCTGGAGATGGCTGCGCACCACCAGTTGCGAGCCGTCGGGTGAGAGCGAGCCTATCAGCGGCGCACTGATCTCCGAAGGCAGATTGAAATCGCTGATCTCGCCATTGGCCACTAAGGCAACCGCCAGTACAGGGTTGCCGTTGTCCATGTGAGAAAAATAGACGCGCGTGCCGTCGCTCGCGGAACTGGAAAAATTTTCAACATCGAGATCGTTGGTGAGCACATGGCCCGAGAACGTCACCTGAGCCACGCGGTAAGGCTTGCGTGCAGGACCGCGCACAACAATATAAATAGTGAGGAGCAGAGAAACCACCGCTAACGCGCCGGCAAACCACCAGCCAGCCGCCAAGCCTTTATGCGCGATTTGTGACGAGACTTCCGCATTTGCAGACGGGGCTACTGGATCCACAACCTTCACAGGAGCAATAAAGCGGTAGCCGCGCCTGGCCAGAGTCTCCACAAAGCGGGGATTCTCGGCCGAGTCGCCCAGGGCTTCGCGGAGTTTGTTCACGGCGATGCCGAGGCTATGGTCGAAGTCGACCGTGGTCTCGGCGCCCCAAATCTCCTGTTGAAGGGTCTCACGGGACACCACCTCGCCGGGATGTTCGAGCAAGACCGTCAGCAGTTTGAAGGGCTGGCTCTGCAGTCGAACACGAACCCCGGAACGGCGCAACTCTCCGGCTTTCAGGTCGGCATCAAAGATTCCGAACTGCACCTTGCGCGCTGCGGTCTCGTGTACGCTCGGACTTGCCACAACCAGTGAAACTCCGCATTCGAGTTTACGGCAAAAGGGCTACAAAACCGCAACTTCTCCATTGGAATCCAAGGGGAAAGTGCCGTTACAGCAGGAGATTTATCCGGGTAAAATACTCATAATGAAAAGCTTATTTATTGATTACGAATTGATCGCGAATTGGCGGCCTGTGGATTGACCTTCCTATCCTCCGGGAGTTCTCCTCGTTTGCGGCTGCGAGGTAACGCGTTGAGCCTCGCCAAGAACCTACCGTAGAGTCAACGCTTGTTGATCAATACCTGGAGGATTTAGTGATGTTCAGACGAATCAAATTTGCATGGATGGCCTTGGCCGCCCTGCTGCTCTTCACGGCGGCCGGCATGGCCGTCGCGCAGACCGATACAGGATCCATCGCCGGTACGGTGACCGATCCTACAGGCGCAGTGATTCCCGGAGCCAAGGTGGTTGCAACCAGCACAGACACCGGCTTGAAACTGAATGCGGTCTCGAACGGCACAGGAGGGTTCTCGATCCTGGCAGTTCCCCGCGGCAACTATACCGTGGTTGCTTCTTCGACGGGTTTTCAAAGCGCCATGGCCCACGTGACGGTGATCGTCACAACGACACAGACCGTGGCCTTCCAACTGAAGCCGGCCGGATCGTCGACGACAGTGCAGGTCACCGAAGAGGTTCCACTGGTGAATGCGTCGGATGCCACGATCGGCGCGACGATCATGGGAAAGCAGGTAACTGACCTTCCATTGAATGGACGGAACTTCACCAACCTCGCGCTGCTGACGCCGGGCGTGACCCGCGGCGCCTATGGCGACGTGGCCTCCGGTGGCGGCAGCTCGAACATGACTGAGACCAACCGCAATAACGAGAGCGGCGCAGCTGCCATCTCTGTGAACGGCCTCCGGCCGCAGGCGGATAACTACATCCTTGACGGCATCGACAACAACGACGGCCTCGTCAACACCATCCTCATCTATCCCAATATCGACGCCACGCAGGAATTCAAGGTCGATACCAATGTTGCCCCGGCAGAGTACGGCCGCGCCGGCGGCGCCATCGTCATCAGCTCCACCAAGAGCGGAACCAACCAGTATCACGGATCGGTCTTTGAGTTCTATCGCGACCGCAGCTTTGACTCGAACCCGAACTATCGCTTTAACGGGGCGCCAGCCACGCCGGCCGCAGGCTTCCTGCGCAACCAGCCCGGATTCTCGATCGGTGGGCCAATCCTGAAGAACAAGCTCTTCGGTTTTGGCGATTACCAGGCGCTCCGCGAGGTGCTGGCGGTTTCGCCGCATTACCTCACCGTCCCCACCGCGAAGATGCGCACGGGTGACTTCAGTGAACTGTTTAACTCGGGAGGCGCGAGCGATTCGAACGGCAGAGGAATCCTCACGCAGTTTCCGCGCTGCTTTGCCGGAACCGATCCGGTGACGGGCAAACCCTTTGCCAGCGCGCACACTGACGGCGCTTACGCAGGCGACATCTTTGATCCCGTCACCTGCCAGCCGTTCGCCGGCAATATCATTCCGACAGCCCGCCTGAATCCTGCCGCGGTCAACTATCTTAACGCGTTCCCACTGCCCTCGCGCACTGACCGCTATATCAACAACTACCTCGACACGCAGTCGGAAACCAACAAGTACAACACCTTCGACGTTCGCTTTGACTGGAACGCCACTTCCAGCGACATGGCCTTCGTCCGCTTCAGCTACGACAACTCGGTGAACACGAAGACCTCTGAGTTCCAGAACCTTCCTGCCGGCGGCGGCACCGGCCAGAACCCGACCCACGCACGCAGCTACGACATCGGCTACACGCACATCTTTTCAGCCAATCTCGTGAACGAAGCGCACATCGGATACAACCGCGACAACTACGGCTATACGCCACCGATGTACGGCCAGTACGTCTCGAAAAACCTGGGCATCGTGAATGCCAACATCAACCAGGAAACCACCGGCGGCGCCCTGATCGGCGGCTGGTCCGGTGAACTGGAGTACACCGGCGACTACGGCCTCTATGCGGTTCCGCAGAACACCTATGAGGTCACCGATTCGGTGAGCTGGAACAAGGGCGATCACTCCTTCAAGTTTGGTGGCACCTTCATTCGCAGGCAGGTTTCGTTCTTCAATCCACAGGAAGGCAAAGGTTATTTCTGGATCGATGCCGGCACGGTGGACTTCACCGGATACGAAGTGTCGGAGCTGATGGCTGGCGGCGTGGACAACTATCAGATCGGCTCGCAGGCAGGCTACTTCGCCAATATCGGCCAGGAAGATGGCGTCTTCGCCCAGGACGATTGGCGCGTGAGCCACAAGCTGACGCTGAACTACGGACTGCGCTGGGACTTCCTGTCGCGTCCCTACGAGGCGCACGACCAGCAGGCCGCCTTCAACGTGCAAACCGGAACGGTGATGATTGCCGGCCAGAACGGTGTGCGGAAGAGCATCATCGCTCAGGACTATCACAACTTCGGCCCGCGCGTCGGCTTTGCCTACGATCTAACGGGAGACGGCAAGACCGTGCTTCGCAGCGGATTCGGTGTCTTCTACTTCCTCGACTTCGGCGGCATCAACAACCAGCTCGGCGAGCAGGCGCCTTTCGGCGGCAGTAACAGCTATCAGGCCAGCAACGGATACTGCATTACCTTCACTGGCCAGTTGAACCAGGCGCCGAACAACACCGGCAACACCTACAACTGCTCGGGCTACACCGGACCGTCGACTGTTGCCTACGGCGCAACCGGCGATAAGGGCATTGCGCTGCCCGCGCGTGGATACGTGAACTTCGATCCCAACAATCCGCCAGCCGGAACCAGCATGATCGCCGTGAACCCGCTGAACAAGACCAGCATGATTTACGAGTGGAACGTGCAGGTGGAGCGGCAGATCGGAGCCCACAACGTGGCGAACCTGGCCTACGTCGGAACGAACGGCAACAACCTGTCTACGTACTACCCGTACAACATCAATCAGTTCAAGACCGGCCTGCAGAATTTTCCCGGACTTGGCGGCATCAACTACAACAACTATAACGGCATCTCGAAGTACAACGGCCTGCAGGCGCACTTTGAGCACCGCGCCACGAACGGACTCATCGGAACCTTTTCGTACGCCTGGTCGCACACGCTCGACGACTCGCCGGGCGCGTTCGAGGGGCAAACCGCGGCTCTCTACTACAACCCGATGGCAGACTACGGCAACTCCAACCAGGATCAGCGCCAGGTCTTCTCGAGCTCGATCCTCTATCCGTTGCCCTTCGGCCGCGGCCAGCAGTTCGGAGGCAACGTATCGCAGGCGATGGACTGGCTGATCGGCGGCTGGCAGACCAGCATCATTGGACTGGTGCAGAGCGGAACGCCGGTCGATCTCTCAACCGGACAGTTCGAACCTGGAAACCGTCCCGACCTGGTCGGAAAGATCAGCTACCCGAAGAGCATCCTTGGGGAGTGGTTCGATCCGACAGCGTTTGCCAACCCCACCTACACGCAGTCGGCTTATTGCAACAATTGCACCGTGTATACCCGCCTGGGCACACTCGGCCGCAATCAGGTTTACGGGCCGGGCTACCGGATGGTCGATTTCAGCTTGCAGAAAAACCTGCACCTGCTGGATCGCTACACCCTGGAACTGCACGGCGACGCCTTCAACCTCATGAACTCGGCTGAGTTCACCAATCCCAACTCGAGCATGAACGGCTCGAACTTTGGCCAGATCGAAGGCACGCAGGTCTACAGCAACCGAGAGATCCAGTTGGCGGCTCGCTTTACCTTCTAGTCTTTCGACCGCTTGAAAACAGGAAGCTTGGGTCTCATCCTTCCGGCGTTCTTTGCCGGAAGGATGAGACATCAAGGAATCCAAAGACACATATCCACTTTTTAAGAGGTTGCACCATGCGGCCACTCAGACGGCTGATCGCCATTAGTGTCTTTCTGCTCGCGTGCCACATCCCGGCCCACGGGCAAGGTAAATCCGCTTGTCTGAGCACGCAGACGAAAGGGATGCCCCGCATTGAACGCATCGATCCGCCGAATTGGTGGAGCGGGTTTCCCGATCCCATGTTGCTCGTGCACGGCGAGAATCTGAAGCAGGCGGAATTCACCGTAGACGGCAAGGGGGTTGCGATTCTGCGCACGCAGCGATCGGAGAACGGCCATTGGGCGTTTCTCTGGCTGCGCACAAAACAGGCACAGCCGCAAACTCTCTGGGTGATGGCCCGCAATGCTCAGGGCCGGGCGCGAAGCGCGTTCGTGCTGGCGGCGCGCAACACCGTCCCGAACGCCCACAGCGGCTTTTCGTCGACCGATGCAATGTATCTCATCATGACCGACCGCTTTGCCGACGGAAGCGCTGCAAACGACCTGCCGGGAGACGACCGTTCTGCTCCGCGCGGTTGGCATGGCGGCGACTTTGCCGGCATCCAGAAGCACCTCGACTATCTGCAGCAACTCGGTGTGACGACGCTGTGGACCACGCCTGTCGTTTCCAACGCGGGCATGCCCGGCTCCTATCACGGCTACGCGGCCACAGATCTTTACGCTATCGACCCGCACTTCGGCGCCCTTGCGGACTATCAGCATCTCTCGGATGCGCTGCACGCGCGTGGCATGAAGCTGGTGATCGATCTCGCGCCCAACCATATCGGCGTCAAGCATCCCTGGGTGAACGATCCGCCCGCCCCGGACTGGCTTCACGGCAGCGTTGCCCACCATCGCAAGATGGTTCCCGATTTCTACCGGCTTCTCGATCCCCATGCGCCGCCGCAGTCCTGGCTCGACGTGACGAACGGTTGGTTTACCGACGCCATGCCCGACCTCAACCAGGAGAATCCGCTGGTTGAGCAATATCTGATTCAAAATGCGCTGTGGTGGGTTGAAACCGCCAACCTCGACGGCATCCGGATCGACACATTTCCGTATGTTGGCCGCGCCTTCTGGCGCGACTTCCACGCCGAGCTGCGCAGCGTGTTTCCGCATCTGACGACGGTGGGCGAGATCTTCAGTGGCGACGCGCAGGTGACTTCGTTCTTTGCCGGCGGAGAGGTGCGCTGCGGGGCTGAAGGTTGCATCGACACCGGCCTTTACACACCGTTCGACTTTCCGGTGCGATTTGCGCTGACCGACGTGCTGGCACACGGCAAGCCCATGACCCAGCTCGCCGATGTGCTGCGCCAGGACTCGCTTTATCCGCATCCCGAGCGGCTGGCGGCTTTCATCGGCAACCACGATACGCCACGCTTTATCACCGAAGCTGGCGGTTCGGTGGCCAGCCTGAAGCTGGCGCTGGGACTGCTTGCCACTCTGCGCGGCATGCCGCTGATTTATTCCGGAGACGAGATCGGAATGGCAGGCGGCAACGACCCCGACGACAGGCAGGATTTTCCGGGGGGCTTTCCCGGCGACCCGCACAATGCCTTTACGAAGGCCGGACGCAACGCGGAGCAGGAGAGCATCTTTCGCTGGACTTCGGGACTGCTTGCCTACCGCGCCGCGCATCCAGAGCTTAAAAGCGGGATCGAACAGAATCTTCTGGCCGATGACGATGTGTTCGCATTTGTGCGTGGCGCAAGCGGCGCGGGATGCAATGCACAACACACAAGCGAACGGTTGCTGATCGTCGTGAACAAGGCGCGCAAAGACGCGACGGTCGATCTGCCGGTCAAGGAAACCTCGCTTGCCGGCTGCACAGAGTTCAACGCCGC
>JAJYFA010000145.1 GCA_021790995.1 Acidobacteriota bacterium | reverse complement strand
GTCTCGAGCTTGCACGGCGCGCACCAGGTGGCCCAGAAGTTCAGCATCACGGCCTTGCCGCGATAGCTCGCCAGCGACACCTTTCTGCCGCTGATGTCGTTGAGCGTAAAGTTTGGCGCGGGCTTGCCGTTGAGCGGAGAGACGATCTGCGGAGGGCCGCTGCCGGGCGCCAGCATCATTTCGCCCTGGCTGGAGCTGGCGCGCAAACGTTCGGCTTCCTGTTGACGATACTCCCAGTTCGCCCAGCCGGCCCAGGCAAAGATGGCGAGGATCAAAAGCGTCGCGCCGAGAACCAAAGTATTGCGCCGCACGGGGAAAGACCTCATGCATCCATTTTACGAGCCGCGGGTCAGGCACCAGGGCTCAGTCCGAAGCGGCAACGCTGAAAGGCGCGGTAACGATGCCTCCCTGAAACCTGACCCCTGTTTTTGTTACCATCAAAAGCCAATGAGTTCTCCCAGACAAGATGACGCGTTTCAGCCGGCATCGCTCGTGCGCACCGAGGCCGCCGCGCTTGAGGCTCTCGCCACACGTCTCGAAGGAGCAATGGCCGCGCCCTTCGCGCGCGCCGTCGAGATGATTCTCCGTTGCGCCGAGGCGAATGGGCGCGTGGTGGTCACGGGGATGGGCAAGAGCGGCATCATTGCGCAGAAGATCGCCGCCACGCTCAGTTCCACCGGCTCGCCGGCGCTGTTTCTGCACCCGGCCGAAGCCGTGCATGGCGATTTAGGCATGCTGATGGCGGGCGACGTGGTCATTGCGCTCTCGGCCTCGGGCGAGACCGAGGAGATTCTCCGATTACTGGCGACGCTCAAGCGCAAGGGCGACGCGCTCATCGGCTTCACGTGCAATCTGCAGTCGACTCTGGCGCAGGCCAGCGATGTGGCCCTGGATTGCTCGGTGGAGCGCGAAGCCTGCGGGCTGAATCTTGCGCCCACGGCCTCGACCACCGCCATGCTCGCGCTCGGCGATGCGCTGGCCATTGCCGTCAGCCTGCAAAAGGGCTTCCGCGCCGAGGACTTCGCGGAGTTGCACCCAGGCGGCAAGCTGGGCAAGCGCCTGGCCAAGGTACGCGATCTCATGCACACGGGCGACGAGATTCCCACCGTCGCGCCTTCCACATGCATGGCCGATGTCATCTTCGAGATGTCGTCGAAGAAGCTCGGAATCGCCACGGTGCAGGAGGACGGCCGCCTGCGCGGCGTAATCTCCGACGGAGATTTGCGCAGGCTTTTGGAGCACGAGGGCGGCGCCGCGCTGGGCAAAACCGCCGGCGAGGCCATGAATCCGCACCCGCGCACGATCGCAGCGAACGAGCTGGCCGCCAAGGCCCTGGCGATCCTCGAAGAACGCAAGATCACGTCGCTCGTCGTCGTCGGCGCCAACGAAAAGGTCGAAGGCGTCGTGCATCTGCACGACTTGTGGGGCGTGGAGCTGATCTGAGCGAAAGAACTCGCAAGAATTCGACCGACCACATGCGACTCATCGAACATTTAGAATAAAACCTGCTGTCAGTCGCCCATCGTCCGCTCCTGGCGGACGGGAAAGTTCGTTTCCTCTTCTATGCATCGTTGGTCGAAGCTCTTCATTCCTACACTGCGCGAGGCCCCGGCAGACGCCGAAGTGGCCAGCCACAAGTTTCTGCTGCGCTCGGGCTACATCCGCCAGCTTGGCGCCGGCATCTACAACTACCTTTTCCTCGGTCAGCGCTCGCTGAACAAGATTATCGGCATCGTGCGCGAGGAGATGGATAAGATCGCACAGGAGTTCTACCTGCCCGGCATTCTGCCGCGCGAGCTGTGGGAGGAGAGCGGCCGCTGGACGGGCATGGGCGACAACATGTTTCGCCTCAAGGACCGCAAGGGCGCCGATCTGTGCCTGGGCATGACGCACGAAGAGATCATGACCGCGATCGCGCGCAATGAGCTGCGCAGCTACAAGCAGTTGCCCCAGATCTGGTACCAGATTCAGACCAAGTTCCGCGACGAGCCGCGGCCGAAGTCGGGACTGCTGCGCGTGCGCCAGTTCACGATGAAGGATTCGTACTCCTTCGACATCGACAAGGCGGGACTGGACAAGAGCTTCGATCTGCACGATGCCGTGTATCGCCGCATCTTCACGCGCTGCGGACTGAAGTTCGTTGCAGTTGAGGCGGATTCGGGCGCGATGGGCGGCTCGCAGTCGCAGGAGTTCATGGTCTACACAGACGCGGGCGAGGATCTGATCGCAAGCTGCCCCGCGTGCGGCTACGCGGCGAATCTGGAAAAGGCGACCTCGCGGCTCGATCCGGTTGTCGAGATGGAAGCGACCGGCGACGGCATGCCGGAGCTTGTGCACACGCCCGGTTGCGCCGCGATTGCGGACGTGGCCGCGTTCTTCAAGATCTCGCCAGCCTCGGACATCAAATGCGTGGCGTATATGGCGCTCAAGCGCGGCACAGGCGGACAGAAGGACGCCTGGCACGGCGTGGCGGCATTCCTGCGCGGCGACCACCAGGTGAATGAGACCAAGCTGATTGGCGTCATCGGCGCGGCCGAGCTGCGCACTATGCAGGCCGAAGAGTTGCAGCAATTCTTCAACGGTCCCGCGGGTTTTCTCGGGCCAGCAGGGCTGCGGCACGATGCGCAGCCGCTCGGCGAGGGACTCACTGTTGTGGTCGATCGCGCACTCGAAGGCCGAAAGAACATGGTCTGCGGCGCGAATAAGCTCGATTACCATCTGCGCAACGTGACGCCGGGCCGCGATTTCACGTGGACGCTTGCCGCTGAAATCCGCAGCGTGAATGAGGATGAGAACTGCCCGAAAGATGGCTGCGCGGGCAAACTCGTCGTGGGCAAGGCCGTTGAGATCGGGCACATCTTCAAGCTCGGCTACAAGTACTCCGAGTCGATGGGCGCGCACGTGCTCGACGAGAATGGCAAGGAAGTGACACCGATTATGGGCAGCTACGGCATCGGAATCGAGCGCATTCTGACGGCAGCCATCGAGCAGGCGAACGACGCCAACGGCTTTTGCCTGCCGGCGCCGATTGCACCGTTCACCGTTGTCGTCACGATTACCAACGTGGCCGACACGGCGCTGCGCGCGACCGGCGAGAAGCTGGCGGACGATCTTGAAGCTGCCGGACTCGACGTACTGCTTGATGACAGAGACGAACGCGCCGGCGTCAAATTCAAGGACGCGGACCTGGTCGGGATCCCGTATCGCATCAATGTGGGCAAGAAAGCCGCCGCGGGCCAGGTGGAGCTTGTTGACCGCGCGACCAGCACGAGCGTGGATGTAGCTTTGAACGAAGTGGTGGCACTGGTGAAGAAGCGCGTGGAAGAAGAGCAGCTACTAGCCTCCAGCTCCTAGCTTCCAGCTTCTTCGTGCGATTGCGATCGGCGGTATTTTGAGCAAGCTCGTTGCGGCAAGAACGGCTGGGATCTAGCAGCTAGGAGCTGTATCGATGGCGTTACGAATCCGATTTGCCAGGACTGCGTCGGGCCGCTCATTCAAGTCGCGGATTCTGATCTTCTCGCTCTGCGCCTGCGCGGCAGCGGCACTGGTGGGCGCTTGTGTGTTTGCCTATCTCTACGTCGAATACACGGGAATCGTGGACGTGCGGCTGAAGCAGCCGCTCTTTGCCGAAACAGCCAAGATTTACGCTGCACCGCGCGAGGTGCGGCCGGGACAAAAGCTAAGCGTGCAGTTGATCGCCAGCGAACTGCGCGAGGCCGGCTACACCCCAGACGGTGCGGCGCAACTGTCGCAGATGGGCACCTTCAGCCAGGGCGCGCAGCAGATCACGGTGAGGCCCGGCCCGCAGTCGTATCACGCGCCCGACAGCGCAACCATCCACGTCAGCGGCGGCGAGGTCAGCACCATCACCGACAACCGCGGCCAGCCGCTCACGAGCTACGAGCTGGAACCCCTGCTGATCACCGGCCTGAGCGCGGGCGCCCAGCGCGCCAAGCGGCTGCTGCTGACCTACAACGAGATTCCGCCCGATATGGTTCATGCCGTCATCGCCATCGAAGACCGGCGATTCTTCGAACACAGCGGCATCGACTACTGGCGCATTCTGGGCGCCATGCGCAACGACATCTTCCATCTGCACCGCTATGAAGAGGGCGCGTCGACGCTGACGCAGCAACTGGCGCGCGGCTTCTTCCTTACGCCGGCGCGTACCTACTCGCGCAAGATTCGCGAGGCTGTGATCAGCATCATTCTGGAACACCGCTTCAACAAAGAGCAGATCTTCCAGATGTACGCCAACGAGGTCAATCTCGGGCAGCGCGGCAGCTTTTCGATCGATGGATTCGGCGAGGCCGCCAAGGTTTACTTCGGCAAGGACGTAGGGCAATTGGACGTTGCCGAGTGCGCGCTGCTGGCGGGCATGATCCAGAGTCCCAATTATCTGAACCCATTCCGGCATCCCGAGCGCGCCATCCGGCGGAGAAACCTGGTGCTGGACTCGATGGTGGAGATCGGCGCCATCACCAAAGCGCAGGCCGAGGCTGCAAAGGCTGAGCCGTTGCATCTGGTTGCCGCCAGTGTGGACGAGAGCGAAGCTCCCTACTTTGTCGACCTGGTCGAGGACAGGCTGATTCAGCGGCTTGGCGATCGCGACTTCAATCGCGAAGGATTGCGTATCTATACCTCGCTCGATCCGGACCTGCAGCGAATCGCGACACAGGCTGTCGACTCGACCATTCCTCGCATTGACGCGCTGGTCGACAAGCTCCACGCACGCGACAAGAAGCTCGGCAGGCCTTACGTTTATCCGCAGGTGGCGCTGGTCGCGCTCAATCCGCACACCGGCCAGGTGCTGGCCATGGTGGGCGGGCGCAGCTACGGCGCCTCGCAGGTAGACCACGCGGTGGCGCACCGGCCCACGGGATCGATCTTCAAGCCGTTCGTCTATGCTTCGGCGTTTCAGACTGCCGCGGAAGGCACAATGCTGCCGGGACAGACGAAGTTGTTCTCGCCGGTCACGATGCTGAACGATGCGCAGCAGACCTACGGCGCGGGAACACCCTATGAGTACACGCCAAAGAACTTCGAGAACGAGTACTACGGCGAGATTACGGCGCGCTACGCGTTGATGCGCTCGGATAACAACGCGACGATCAGCCTGGCCAGCATCGTGGGCTTTGATCGCGTGGCGGCCCTGGCGCGCAGCGCGGGAATTCAAAGCGCGCAGCCCACGCCTGCAATGGCGATCGGCTCCTACGATGCAACGCCGCTCGATATGTCCGGCGCCTACACCGTCTTTGCCAACGGCGGTCTCCACATTAATCCCTGGGTGCTTGCCAGCGTGCGCACATCGACGGGTGACATCGTGCAGGACTACGCGCCCGAAGCGCAGCAAGTGCTCGACCAGCGCGTGGCCTTTCTCACCACGTCGTTGATGGAAGCCGTGCTGCAAGGCGACGGCACCGGCGCCGGCGTGCGCAACCTGGGCTTTTTCTCTCCGGCCGCAGGCAAAACCGGCACCAGCCACGACGCATGGTTCGCCGGATTCACCAGCAATCTGCTTTGCGTGGTTTGGGTGGGCAACGATGACTACTCCGACATCAAGCTGCAAGGCGCGCAGGCCGCAGCGCCGATCTGGGCCGCTTTCATGAAGCAGGCGGTCCTGTTGCCGGCGTACTCCGACACCAACGACTTCACGCCGCCCGACGGCGTCGTGGTTGAAACTCTCGACAAGGCAACCAACCTGCTTGCCGACAGCGCCTGCCCCGATGACTACACCGCGGCCTTCCTCGACGGCACGGCGCCCACCGACACCTGCGACCACAAGGGCCTGGGTGGCGACGACCATCGCAACATTTTTCAAAAGATTTTCGGTTTGGGAAAGCCATCGAAATGAAAACAGCCAGCAGCTTGCAGATCGTGTCTATTGCCACAGGCTGCCGGCTACAAGCCACCGGCTGATCCTATCCATCCACATCCGAACCATCCGGCATCGCCTGACACCGCGGGCACCAGAACGTCACACGCGCATCCGCGCCTTGCAGACGCCGGCGAACAGCCGAGCCGCAGCGACGGCACGGTTCACCCGCTCGTCCATACACCCACAGGCTTTCGCTCGGGTCTGACGCGTGCGTCGTGCGCCGCCGCTGCCCGCGATAGGTCACGATGGTGTCTCCGGAGTCCTCAAGCACATTTGCCCTGAGCAGTTTCCGCGCGCTGGCGATCACGGCCGAGGCCTCGTCGCGAGCGAGCGAGCCGACGGTGCGAAATGGATGGAGTCCGTTGACGAAACAGATCTCCGATTTGAAGACATTGCCCACGCCTGCCACGACCGACTGATCCAGCAGTACGTCGGCAATGGTTTCGCTGCCGCGCGCCAGCAAACGCTCCAAAGCCGCCGCGGCGTCGAACTCCGCGGAAAGCAGATCGATCCCAGCCGGTGCGATGTGAAGGTCGCGAGCGAGCGATTGCGCCGTGTGCATGCGCGCCACGGGAACGCGAAAGCCCACGGCCTGGTACTCCGCATTTTCGATCACGATGCGCATGTGAATGCCCGCAAGCTGCCAGCGCTCGCCGCGGCGATAGAGATGCCAGCGGCCGTTCATCAGCAGATGCGAGGCCAAAATGCCGCCGCCCGAAAAATGCACCAGCATCCACTTGCCGCGCGCCTCTACGCGGTCGACTGTTTGACCTGCAATCGGCGTGTCGTCATTGAAGCGCATGAGCCACGGAAACGTGGAACGGAACGCCGTCACCGGCTTGCCCGCAAGCGCCCGGCCCAGATTGCGCGCTGTGCGAAAGATGGTATCGCCTTCAGGCATTTTTATTGCACCTCGGGCCAGCGCGATTGATTTTGCGGAATCGGCAGCGAAATTCGCCGCAGGTGCACGCCAAGCGGACCGGGATGAAAGCCTGCATCCATCAGGAATCGCGCCATGAAGTGCGCGGCGACGGGCTGGCCGTTGATGGTTGTGATCAGCACACCCTCATGGCTGTGCAGCCGCATCCGCTCCTGCCCGCGCGCGCACAAGAAGTGCGCCAGACCCACGGCTGTCTGCGATCGCTCTGGCTCTTCGTTCGGCAAGAACACCAGCAGATTGGGGTTGCCGCGCCTGAGCCACGCCACCAGCCGGCCGTTGCGCAGGATCACTTCCGCGTAGGCCGCGCGCGTGAGCACGCGTGGCGCGGATTGCCACCCCACAGACGAAGACCTGTCTGCGGGAGCCCCGGATTCCGAATCATCTTCGGTAACCGGCAACTCCGGCCAGCGCAAAACCGATCCATACGGATTCGCCGGATCGGTCGCAGCCAACTGCACGAACTCCGGCTTTTCGTCTGGCGGCTCGGTGCGCAACTGGCGCAGCAGATCGACGGCAGCCGGCAGCGCGAACTGTGTGGCGCCGAGCCCGCCCACAAAGTAGCCGCGACGAATGCGTCCGCTCTCTTCGAGTGCCTTGAGCACGTCGTAAACGGCACTGAATCCGCCGGGAACATTCTCCGCCGCGACGTGCTCGCGCAGCAGCACCCCGTAGCGATGAAGCAGCTGCAACGCCAACGCATGGCTGCGCTCGGTTGGCGATGGTACGCCGCTGTTTTGCAAGGACGCGACTTTAGGCGTGCCGATTGAAGATGTAATTTGATCTTGGGGCTTTGGCTCCGGAAGGATGCCTTTTCGAACCGCCGTACCGTACAGCGGCAAGAGTGACCATCTTCCCTGCGCGTTCGGCGGTGTCGTCCGCCGCGAACGAAAAACCGCACCCGTCTGAAGGCGCCGTGGCGTGCGCGCGCTTTCGGGCCGCGCGGTATACGCACGCAGCGCGTGCAGCGAGTCATTCGTAATCAGCCCGCGCCAAACAAGGCTCCAGAGCGCGTCGATCGTCTCCCCCGGATAGCCGCCGCCCGCGGCCTGATGCAGCGCATCGAAAAAGCTCGCGCCCGTGGATTCAAGCACAGCGAGCAGCTTTTCCTCGCGCTCGCTCAGGGGCTCGACAAGCGGACGCTTCTGCGCCAGCAGCGGCAATTTGTCAGCGAGGAACAGCGCAATGCGCCCGTCGCGTTCGCCGACCGGCTCGACCCCAGCCCACGCAACCTCGCCCGCGGCAATTAGCGTGTCAAGACCAGCCGGCGTGTAGTCGGCGATGCGCGCGGGCAGGATCGAAGTCTCAAGGAGCGATGCGGGCAGCGGCGCGCCTTGCAGGTTTTCAATCGCATCGAGCAGCGCGTCGAGATGCGCCGCGCCCGTACGCCGCGGCGCCAGCAATCCCTGCCAGTGCGTAAGAAAGCGCGCCAGCGTGTACTGCTCCACCGGTTCCACTTCCCGGCGCAGCCGCGCCAACGACTTACGCCGAATCTGCCGCAGGATCTCCGCATCGCACCACTCGCTATGCGAAACGGGGGCCCCGGCGACAGGTCTTTGTCGCTGGGGTGGGAAAACGGGGCCTCCAGCGGATGTTGTGTATCCGCTGGGGTGTTGGAGACCACCGGGACGAAATCCACCCTCCAGCACGCGGCCATCCGCCGCAAGTTGCCGCAGCGCGTGTTCGACGGCCTCCGCATCGAGCGCAAAACGGTCCGCGGCCTCGCGCAGCGTGAACGGCCCATGCGTGCGCGCATAGCGGCGCACAAGTTCCAGGACCGGTTGCGCCACCGGACCGAGCAGCGAAGCCGCCAATCCGGGAGGCAGCGGAATGCCGAGTCCATCGCGGTAGCGCGCGGCATCTTCGGCGGCAATCAACCGCTTTTCGCCGGCAATGCGTACTTCCAGCAGGCGCCGCGAGCGGATCAGACGATCGACCTGCGCGAGCAAATCCGGCGAAACTACGCGCCGCGCAAGTTCTTCTCGCGAGAGATCGCCCAGCTTAAGGCACAGATCGTGAATCCCATCGGCCGACCGCGCACGAAAGTTTTCCGCGAGGCATTGCGCCGTCTCTTCCACCTCGGCAATCGCTTCGGCGTCGAGCAGCTCGCGCAGATCGGCCTCGCCCAAGATTTCGCGCAACTGATCCTGGTCAATTGTTAATGCTTGTGCGCGGCGCTCGGCCAGCGGCGCGTCGCCCTCGTAGACGAAATTTGCCACATAGCTGAAGAGCAGCGACGAAGCGAACGGCGAAGGCTTGCGCGTCTCGACGACGTGCACGCGGAGCTGGCGCTGCTCGATGGCGCGCAGGGTTTCAATCAGCGCCGGCATGTCGAAGACATCGCGCAGGCACTCGCGATACGCCTCCAGCAGCAGCGGGAACGAGGGATAGCGCGATGCCACGCTGAGCAAATCATAAGAGCGCTTGCGCAACTGCCACAGAGGCGATCGCTGGTCGGCGCGACGGCGCGGCAGCAGCAGCGCGCGCCCCGCGGCTTCGCGAAATCGCCCGGCAAAGAGCGCCGTCGATCCCAATTGCCGCAGGACAAGCTGCATGGCCTCCGCCGATTCCACCAAAATCCACTCCGAATCCGGCGGTTCGCCGGTGTCGGGAAAGCGCAGCACAAATCCGTCGTCGCCCCAGAGCGTTTCCACTTCCGGTCCGCCGGCGGCGCGAATGCGCGCGCTCACCGCCATCGCCCACGGAATGTGAATGCGGCTGCCAAATGGCGTCAGCACACAGACGCGCCAGTCGCCGAGTTCGTCGCGGCAACGCTCGACAACAATCGTGCGGTCGTCGGGAACCTGGCCCGTGGCCTCGGCCTGATCGGCTAGAAAGCGCAGCAGGTTTTCCGCCGCGCCGGGATCAAGATCGTGCTCGCTCACAAGTCGCGTAAGAGCCGCCGGATGCGGCAGCGCGCGCAGCTCGCGCACCATGGCGCCGATCCGCCGGCCGAACTCAAGCGGACGGCCCGGCCCATCGCCCTTCCAGAACGGCATCTTGCCCGGCTCGCCCGGCGCCGGCACGACCAGCACGCGATCGTGCGTGATGTCGGTGATGCGCCACGTGGACGCGCCGAGGATGAACGTCTCGTTGGGATGCGACTCGAAGACCATCTCCTCATCGAGCTCGCCCACGCGCACCGATTTGCCCTCGGTAAACGCAAGGAAGACACCGTAGAGGCCGCGATCGGGAATGGTTCCGGCGTTGAGGATGGCAAGCCGCGCCGCGCCGTCGCGCGCCGAGACCACGTTGCGCACGCGGTCCCACGTGAGCCGTGGGCGCAGCTCGGCGAATTCGTCGGAGGGATAGCGCCCGCTCAGCAGATCGAGCACGCCCTCAAAGGCCGAGCGCGTAAGCCAGCCAAACGGCGCCGCCCCGCGCACGAGGTCGAAGAGGGCGTCAACCGGGACTTCAGGAGTTTGGGACTCCGGGACTGCGAGACTCCGGGATTGCGGAACATGAAATGCTGAAGCAGCTCTGATTCCTGATCCGTGTTCCCTTCTCCCTGTTCTTTGGTTGCCCGCGCTTGCCACGATCGCCACGAGCTGCTGGCACAGCACGTCTAGGGGGTTTCGCGGAAAACGTGTGGACTCAATGTGACCCTCATGCATGGCGCGCGTCACGGCGGCGCAAGCGACCAGATCG
>JAJYFA010000144.1 GCA_021790995.1 Acidobacteriota bacterium | reverse complement strand
TCTTCCTGTGAAGCAGAACTACTGTACGAAAAAGAATTTGTGCTCGCCGCAGGGCTTAAACCCGGTGAAGATCAAGCACACTTCCATCTTGCGCGTCGGCACGCTTGCGCGCTGCGTGGCGCGTCTGGCCGTTGTGGTGATCCTGGCGGCCGTTTCATCCGCGGCTTTGGCTCAGACCTCGAACACGATCGACCAGATTCGAGTCATCGGCAACCGCCGCATCCCGAAGGAAACCATCCTGGCCCGGATGTTTACCCATGCCGGCGACACATACGATCCGGTTTCCATCGAGCGCGACTTCCATTCGCTCTGGAACACGGGATACTTCGAGGATCTCCGCATTGAGCGCGATGACACTGAGAAAGGCATCATTCTCGACGTCTTCGTCCGCGAGAAACCCTCGATCCGCGAGATCAACTACAAAGGACTGAACACCGTCACCGTCTCCGACGTGCTCGACCGCTTCAAGAAGGCCAAGGTTGGACTCTCGGTCGACAGCCAGTACGATCCCACCAAGATCAAGGCGGCAGAGACGGCCATCAAGCAACTGCTTGCCGAGCACGGCCACCAGTTCGCCACCATCAAGACCGATGTCAAGACGATTCCGCCGGCGTCGGTGCAGGTGAACTTCAATATCAAGGAAGGGCCGGTGGTCAAGGTTGGCAAGATCAGCTTTGTGGGCAACCGGCACCTGAGCTCGATCTACCTGCGCCGCTCCATGAAGAACCTGAAGCCCATCGGCATTCCGTATTCCATCATCTTCGAGGACCTTTTCCCGCAGACTTACGACTCCTCGAAGCTCGAAGAAGACACCGAGCGCGTGCGACAGGCTTACCGCGACAAGGGCTACGCCAATGCCGCGGTCGAGGAGCCAAAGACGCAAATCCGCGACGAAGGCGGACTGAACTGGTTTACCTTCCGGCCGCGCAAGGGCAAGCGCATTGACATCCAGTTGACCCTTGAGGAAGGCGGCCGCTACCGGATGGGCCATATCACCTTCACGGGCAACAAGCAGATCACCAACGAGAAGGCTCTGCGCGCAACCTTCCCCATCAAGGACGGCGACTGGTTTAACGCCACGGAGATCGGCAAGGGTCTCGACAACCTGAAAAAGGCATACGGAAGCCTTGGTTACATCAACTTCGGCGCCGTGCCTACCGTAAAGACCGACGAGAAAAACAAGACCGTATCGCTGAACATCGATATCGACGAAGGCAAACAGTTCTACGTCTCGCGCATCGAGTTCCAGGGCAACACCATCACCCGCGACAGCGTCATCCGCCGCGAGCTGCTGCTCGACGAAGGATCGGTCTACAACTCCCAGCTCTGGGAGTACAGCCTCCTGCGCCTGAACCAGCTCCAGTACTTCGAACCCCTCAAAGTGGATCAGGACTCAGAGGCTCACCAGGATCCCGACAACGGAACCGTCGAACTCCTCCTGAAGGTCAAGGAAAAGGGCAAGAACTCGATCGGTATGAACGGCGGCGTCAGTGGTTATAACGGCGCCTTCCTGGGTGTCAACTACCAGACCAACAACTTCCTGGGCTTGGGCGAGACCCTCAGCCTTCAGGCCAACCTCGGCTCGATCAGCCGGACCTTCATGTTCGGCTTCACGCAGCCTTATATCGAGAACAGGCCCATCAACGTGGGCTTCCAGATCTTCAACCAGAAGCAGGATTACAACGCAGCCAAGAACTACCAGGCGACCACAGGCGCATCGCTGAATCTCTCGGATGCCGAGAAGTCGCTCACCCAGAATTACAATGTCGGGTCCCAGGGCTTTAATCTCTCCGTGGGCTACCCGCTGAGGCGTCATGCCTTCCAGCGCGTGGGCATCACGTATTCCTGGACGAAATCGGACATTTCGGCCTTCAGCGCGGCGTCGCAGACATTCTTCCAGACCATCGCCTTCCGCTCCGGAATTCAAGGGTCGAACCCGCTGGCTGGCATCATCACCAGCGCCGTCGGCCTCAGCTACTCTTACAACACGGTTTCCGATCCGCTGCGTCCCCGCAACGGCAAAGAGATCACGGGTTACTTCCAGTTGGCCGGGCTTTGGGGCGACGTGCGCTATATCAACCCCGTGGTTGCCTACAAGCGATTTATCCCCATGCACTACCTAAAGGCATCGCCGAATGGGCACAATGTGCTGGGTGTCCGCGCGCAGTTGGGCTACATCAGGGGCATCTCCGGCGACGTGGCGCCGCCCAACAACCGTTTCTACTCCGGCGGCGAACAGGAACTGCGCGGATTCGACGAGCGCAGCTCCGGTCCTTACGGCTACGTTCCCACGCGTCAGAACTTCCAGCTTATGAATCCTGACGGCAGTTGCGTGCCGCGCGATCCCACCAATCCGGAAGACAACCAGTGTATCCAGGTCCCGCTGCCGATTTACGGCGTGGCCTCGATTGGTGGCGACACCAACCTGACCACCAACCTCGAATACATGATTCCCGTCATCGGGCCCTTCACTTTCTCGCTCTTTGACGACTTCGGCATCGACTCAGCGGTCAGCCATGGCCAGTTGCTGCAAAGCCCCGAGGGATATGCCTCACTCCTCGCGCCGCTTTACGGCTGTCCGGTGTTCAACAACGGTTCGTGCCAGGGCGGAATCCCAGGTTCGAAGGTTGGTTTCCAGCCAGACATCCGGCCCATCTCGGGCACCAACTTAGTGCCCCGCATGTCAGTCGGAGCGCAGCTTTCGGTGCTCATGCCGATCATCAACGCGCCGTTCCGGTTCTACTTTGCCTATAACCCGATGCGCCTTTTGGAGACGCCCTATTGCAACGACGTGGTTCTTGGGCAAAAGCAGCAGAGCTGCTCGGCAGAGCTGATCACCCGCGATCTGTTCCCGCCAGGCGGCGCAGGCGATTACACCTATGCGCAGGCTATTCAGGGCTACGGTGAGCAATACGTCTTCCGCGAACCGCGTAAGACCTTCCGCCTGACGATCTCCACCACGTTCTAGAGAACAGGCCGCAGACTTCAGGACCCGTTCACAAACTGGATGCTTTGACAAGGGCACGGCCAGGGCCGTGCCCTTGTCTCAACCAGCCATTGCGCAGGTTGAGCGAGGGGCAGGAAAATCTTCCGCGCGTGAGGCTCGAAGAACAATTCGGCCAGATCGACATCTACCTGTTCGATCAGATTCTGCGCGGGAACATTGCGCCCTCGATGTGCGTGCTCGACGCCGGTTGCGGGTTTGGGCGAAACCTTGTTTATCTGCTCCGCGAAGGCTGTCAGGTCTTTGCTGCCGACGCCAATGCGCAGGCTGTCGAGCATGTGCGGAAGCTCGCTGTTTCGCTGGGCAATCCGTCGCCGGCCGGGAACTTCCGCGTCGCCCCGGTCGAGCAGATGACGTTTCCCGATGCCATCGCTGACGCGGTGATCTGCAGCGCGGTCCTGCACTTTGCCCGAAACCGCGAGCACTTCGACGCCATGGTCGATGAGATCTGGCGCGTACTGCGGCCCGATGGGCTGCTTTTCTGCCGCCTGGCCTCGCGTATCGGCATGGATTTTGAGCCGCTGCGCGACGGCGTCTACCGGGTGGGCAACTCCGAGTGGTTTCTGGTTGACGAGCCGATGCTGCTGGCCCAGACACGCGCGCGCAACGCCGAACTGGTCGATCCAATCAAGACCACCATTGTGCAGGGAAAGCGATGCATGACCACCTGGGTCGCGCGCAAGCCGAAGACCGCATGAAGCAGCGCCTCACAGGCTCAGCCCGGGAGCAGTCCACCTCTCTTGTCGTGTGGCTGGCGGGGCATTCGGCGGCGCAGGTGGAGACTGTTCCCGGATTCACCGTCCGGCCGGTTTGACGCTCCTTACCCTGGAACCTATAATCCCCACTAGTTCCCGGCGATGCCACGGAGACCGCGGTCCTTCAACAGATCGCGAACTGTGGAGCCTCGCGAGAGAGTCCAAAGGGCGTTGCGGAATGGACGGTCGTGATTGAGCTGTCCTCAAGCGGGAACTCCAAGGAGCCTTTGATTCGCATGAAGCGTCTGTCGTTGCTTGCCTTTTGTCTGATTTCCGTGTCGGCCATGGTGGCCGCCGGTCAAACCTCGACCGCTCCGCGGACGGCCGCGCACCCGGTACAGAAATCAGCTTCTGCCACCGTTCCCACCGCCAAGGTTGCGGTGATTGCTTTTCAGGCGGCGGTTACCCAGACCAACGAGTTCCAACGCGACCTGGCCGATCTGCAGAAGAAATACGATCCCCGGCGGACGGAAATCAAGAACCTGAGCGATCAGGTTGACACGCTGACCAAGCAGTTGCAGGCCGACAGCGCCAGGCTGACCGATGCCGAGCGCGAAAGCCGCACCCGCACCATCGAGGATAAAAAGAAGCAACTGGACCGCGACACGCAGGATGCGCAGAGCGACTTCCAGGCAGACATCCAGCAGAGCATCAGCTCGGTGGCGCAAAAGGTCGGTGCGCTGATGACAGACTACGCGGAGAAACACGGCTATACGATGGTGCTCGACACAGGCAACCAGCAGTCCCAGACCGTGCTCTACGCCGTGCCAACCGCGGACATTACGCGTGTGGTCATCGAGGCGTATAACCAGAAGTCAGGGATTCCGGCGCCCGCTCCGCAAGCAGCGGCAGAGCCTGACGCGCCTCAGCCGCAGCCTCAGCAACAGCCGGCGCACTAATTCAGGGAACAGGGGTCAGGGAACGGCCAAATGTTGGCCGGCCTCTGATCCCTGTTCCATACTGTCTAGCGCCTATTCCCTAGTCCCAGCTCCCTGCCCTATAATCCCTCTAGTTCCTGCTGACGTCTCCGTTTGCGTCTTTTTCGAGCCTCGCGCCGGTAGGCGCGGAGTTCCCACAGCAAATTGCGATCACAGCTAGGGTACCGATGAGCCGTAAGGACGCGTGAGGGATCAGAGGCACGTCTTCTGCGTCTAACCACAGGAGCCAGACAGGAATTCCAAAGGAGTTTTCGATACAAATGAAGCGTACTTTTGCAATTGTTCTCACGTTGGCGACAGGAATGTGCCTGAGCGCCGCCGCACAAACCCCGGCTGCACCGGCTGCAGTGGCGCCGGTCGCCGTTCCCGCCAAGATCGCAGTGATTGCCTTCCAGTTAGCTGTAGCCCAGACGAACGAGGGCCAGCGCAACTTCGCCGACCTGCAAAAGAAGTACGCGCCCAAGGAAGCTGCCCTCAAGTCCCTCAGCGATCAGGTCGATAGCCTGACCAAGCAGTTGCAGACGCAGGGCACCACCATGTCGGAGACCGAGCGTGTGGCCAAGGCCAAGGATCTGGACGATAAGAAGAAGGAACTCGATCGCACCTCGCAGGACGCGCGCAGCGACTTCCAGCAGGACATGCAGGACATGTACAACGGCCTCGCCGCCAAGGTATACGACGTGATGCAGTCCTACGCCGAGCAGCAGGGATTCACGATGGTTCTGGACATCTCGCAGCAGCAGTCGCCGGTGCTCTATGCCAGCCAGGGAACGAACATCACCAAGGCGGTAATCGACGCCTACAATCTGAAGTCGGGCATTCCCGCGCCACCTCAGCCCGCAGCCGGCGCCCCAGGGGCAGTAGCTCCGCAGCCGGCCACGCACCGGTCGACCACACCAAGATCGACTGGAACCCACTAATCTGCACCAGCCATGCGGCAAGGCAAAGGCCCTGGTTAACAGGGCCTTTGCCTTTTACGGCATTTTTGCACTCGTCTTCTGTGGAAATTTTTGTGGAATTCTTTCGGAAAGCAGTCGTTTCAGGCCGCTACTTTTCCCTTGCCAGCGTCCATTCTTCTCTGCTAGATAGATTAAGTCTTTATTTATCAAAGATAATCTTGCGCGACTGCAAGAGTCTCCGCAGCGATTCCTGACGCGGTGCGCTTCTGGCCGCCGGGGCAGCTTTCCACAATCAACCGTAAATTTTTTTTAACAAAAACTGCTGCAAACCGGCGAAATGGCACGCGGTCTGCTTATCGACCAAACTTCGCACTGGCGCCATTCGGTGTCATTGTGGAGATCCGCGTAGGCCCTGCAGGGTGGCACGGAACAGGGCTATTTCTGTTGCTCTTCGCCTACCCGCAAAACCGCCAGGAATGCCTCCTGGGGGATGTCGACCTTGCCGATGCGCTTCATGCGCTTCTTGCCTTCCTTTTGCTTCTCGAGCAGTTTGCGCTTGCGGGTGATGTCGCCGCCATAGCACTTGGCGAGGACGTTCTTGCGCAGGGGGCTGACGGTCTCGCGGGCGATCACCTTGGCGCCGATGGCGGCCTGGATGGCGACTTCGAATTGCTGCCGCGGGATCAGCTCGCGCATCTTCGACACCAGCGCGCGCCCGCGCTCGTAGGCGTGGTCCTTGTGAACGATGATGGAGAGCGCGTCGACGGGCTCGCCGGAGACCAGAATATCCATCTTGACCATCGGCGACTCCCACTCGCCGGTGAGCTGGTAATCGAGTGAGGCGTAGCCGCGCGAGATGGACTTGAGGCGGTCGTAGAAGTCGAGGACAATCTCGTTGAGCGGCAGCTCATAGGTGAGCATGACGCGCGTCGGCGTCACATACTCGAAGTTGAGCTGGCGGCCGCGCTTCTCTTCGACCAGCTTGAGAATCCCGCCCACGTACTCCTCGTTGGTAAGGATCTTGGCCAGGATGACCGGTTCGCGGATGGTTTCGATGCTCTGCGGCTCGGGCCAGCGCGAGGGGTTATCGACCTCGAGTTCGCTGCCGTCGGTGAGCTTGATGTGGTAGCGCACGCTGGGCGCCGTGGTGATGAGGTCGAGCTCGTACTCGCGTTCAAGCCGCTCTTGAATAATCTCCATGTGCAGCAGACCGAGAAAGCCGCAGCGGAAGCCGAAGCCGAGCGCCACGGAGCTTTCCGGCTCGAAGAAGAAGGACGAGTCGTTGAGGCGCAGCTTTTCGAGCGCATCGCGCAGCAGGGTGTGCTCGTGGGAGTCGACGGTGTAAAGCCCCGAGAAGACCATCGGCTTGATGTCTTCAAAGCCGGGCAGCGCCGTCTGGGCGGGGTTTGCGTCGTCGGTGACCGTGTCGCCGATCTTGGTATCGGCAACGTTCTTGATCGTCGCGGCGAAGAAACCAACCTCGCCCGCCGAAAGCTCGCCGATCTCGACCGGCTTGGGGCACAGCACGCCCATCGATTCAATTTCATGGGCGCTGCCGTTCCACATCAGGCGAATGCGCTGGCCCTTGCGCATGGTTCCCTGCATGACGCGCACGAGCACAATGACGCCGCGATAAGCATCGAACCAGGAGTCGAAGATCAGCGCCTGCAAGGGCGCGCCGGGGTCGCCTTTCGGAGGCGGCAGCCGGTGCACGATAGCTTCCAGCACCTCATCGACGCCCTGGCCGGTCTTGGCGCTGACGGGGATGGCGTCTGTGGCATCGAGGCCCACGGCCTGCTCGATGGCCTCCTGGGTGCGCAGAATGTCGGCGGAGGGCAGGTCAATCTTGTTGATGACAGGAATGATCTCAAGACCGTGATTGATGGCCAGATAGGCGTTGGCGAGGGTCTGTGCCTCAACGCCCTGGCTGGCGTCGACAACCAGCAGCGCGCCCTCGCACGATGCCAGCGAGCGCGAGACCTCGTAGCTGAAGTCGACGTGTCCGGGAGTGTCGATCAGGTTGAGCTGGTACGTCTGGCCATCGCGCGCCTTGTACATCATGCGCACGGCGTGCGCCTTGATCGTGATGCCGCGCTCGCGTTCGAGATCCATGGCGTCCAGCACCTGGGCCTGCATCTCACGGCCGCTCAGGGCGCCGGTCATTTCGAGCAGGCGATCGCTCAACGTCGACTTGCCATGGTCGATGTGCGCGATGATCGCGAAATTACGGAGGAAGCGAGCGTCCATATGCCTTCAAAATAAACGGGTTAGCGTTACGGTGAGCTGGGTGGCCAAGCGGACTCCAAGTCATAGATTATCATCGGCATAGTGCCCAAAGTGATCCCATCGAGGCTCAGCCGATCCGGTTTTTCCATGCGCCGCACATTTCTGGTCCCGGCATGTGTCCTGCTCCTGCTGTCGCTGGCCGGTTGCACCCCCACGGGAACTTCAGCCGGGCCTGCGAAAAAGCCTGCGCAGGCCACAGCGCCTCCGGTTGCCGCGCCACAGCCAACGCCGGAAGCCGCGCCTCAGGCTTCGCCCGGACTCACCGTTGCACAGCAGCAGCGTGTAAGCCAGCTCATTACGCAGGTTGAATCCGCATACGCGGCAGGTGCCGCCGATTATCGCCGGGGAATGCTCGCCGAAGCCAAGGTGCAATTCGATCGTGCTGTCGACCTGATGCTGATGAGCGGTATCGACATCAAATCCGATCCGCAGTTGCAGGACGAGTTCAACAAAATCGTCGACCAGGTGAACGGGCTGGAGATGGAGGCCCTGAAGCAGGGCAACGGCTTTGTGCCGAAGGAAGAGATTACGCCCGGCGAGGCGGCCAGCGATGTGACCTTTGCTGTCGATCCCAATTTGGTGGCGAGGGCCCGGGCCGATCTGGCGACCACAAAATCCGATCTGCCGCTGATGATGAACGACTACGTGGCCGCGTTCATCAACTTCTTCGCTTACACAAAGAAGGGCCACTATACGCTGCTGCACTCCTTCGAGCGCTCCGGCCACTACAAGGCCATGATTCAGCGCATCCTGGCGGAAGAGGGCGTGCCGCAGGACCTGATCTATCTGGCTGTCGCCGAGTCCGGCTTCAATCCCCGCGCGCAAAATCCGCACTCGCGCGCCGGCGGCATGTGGCAGTTCATGCCGCGCGGCAACTACGGGCTCGTCCGTAACAATTACGTCGATGAGCGCTTCGACCCCGAGAAATCGACGATCGCCTACGCCCGTTACATGAAGTTTCTCTACGACCAGTTGGGTGACTGGTACCTGGCCATGGCCGCCTACGATCACGGCGCGGGCAACATTCAGCGCGAGGTGCAGAAGACGGGCTACGCAGATTTCTGGGAGCTTTACAAACGCCACGAACTGCCCGCCGAAACAGCCAACTACGTCCCCGAGATCCTGGCTGCCATCATCATCGCCAACCACCCCCACCAGTACGGCTTCGACGATCTGACGCTCGATCCCCCGGTTCTAACCGATACCGTCACCATCGGCTACTCCGTCGATCTGCGGCTGGTTTCGGACCTTGTGGGCGCGCCCGTCGACGAGATTGAGGCGCTCAACCCCAGTCTGCTGCGCATGGTCACGCCGCCCGATAGCTCGTTCGACCTGCACCTGCCGGCCGGCACGGCCACGCTGTTCGAGCAGCGCGTGGCGTTGATTCCCGAGGCGCGGCGCAACTCCTGGCGTTATCACCTTGTTCTTCCCGGCGACACGCTGGCCTCGGTAGCCCGCGAATACCGCGTCTCCGCGTCCGAGCTGGCCTCGGCGAATCAGATCAGCCAGAGCGACAGTCTTGCCGGCGTCCAGGCGCTGGCCGTGCCCGTACCGCTTGCTCCCCAGATACTGGCGCACGCCCGTCTCTACGTTGTGCGGCGCGGCGATACTCTGGTCACCATTGCCGACCGCTTCGGCGTTTCGTTGAGCGAGTTGCGCCGCTGGAACGGCATTCGCTCCGGCATCCGCGTGGCGCCTGGCCGCCGGTTGCGTGTCGCCGAGCCTATACACCGCAGTTCGGTCTCGTCCCACCGGCGCAGCCGCAAATCCTCGGCGCCGCGAGCCTCTACATCGAAATCCGGCAAGCGGTCCGCCTCATCAACCTCCCGGACCAAAGCGGGAAAAAGCTCCGGCCACAAGTCCGCCAAGGCGTCTAGAAAGACGCAACAGTAAGAGAAAATAGCGGCAAATCGTCACTCTGCGCTTGAGTTTTTCTTGTCTTTGAGTGCAAGCTAAGGCTACAATCGCTTGCGCGAGCCAGATGGCTCCATCTTGCGCTCTGAAAATGCAAACGAAATCATGAGCAGCGGCGATCCGCTGGAGGCAAATTGATGGACGAAGTGTTCGGAATGTACGCAATGAGTGACAGCGACCCCTTCGGGGAGTCAAGCAACATCGATCCCGTCGAGGTTGAAGCTTTTGCCGATGAGGAAGACGATCTCGAAACCGCCGGCATCCTTACCTCCTCGGACGACGACGATGAGGTGATCGCCGAAGAAACCGTGATTGTGGTAGAAGAGATGCCCGGGCTGGCGTCCGCTGTAAAGGCTCCCGCAAAGAAAAAAGCCGCCAAAAAAGCCGCCCAAAAAGCGCCCGCAAAGAAGGCAGTGGCCAAGAAAGCGGCGGCAAAGAAGGCCGTGAAGAAAGCACCGGCGAAGAAGGCTCCTGCGAAAAAAGCAGCCAAGAAGGCTCCTGCCAAGAAGGCTCCTGCCAAGAAAGCTGCAAAGAAGGCACCTGCCAAGAAGGCTCCGGCGAAAAAGGCAGCCAAGAAGGCGCCCGTCAAAAAGACAGCGCCGAAGAAGGTGGCGGCTAAAAAGGCCGTGAAGAAAGTACTGGCGAAGAAAGTGGCGAAGAAGAAGGCTCCGGCGAAGAAAGTAGCCAAGAAGGCCACAAAGAAGAAGTCAAAGAAGTAGCTTTCGGCAACCGCCGAAGATCTGCGCGGCGCGCTGAGCCGCGCAGCACTGGCTGTCTACCCCTGCATCTCGTAAAGAGCAA
>JAJYFA010000013.1:39716-46290 GCA_021790995.1 Acidobacteriota bacterium | reverse complement strand
TGCGCTGAAGGCGTAGCGCGCACCCTGCGGGTTCTCCGTATCCTTGAGCTTTACCGCGCCCAGAACCGACGTGTAGTAGTCCTCGGCGGCCGCGGCATCGGAGGTGTAGACGGCAATGTGCGAGATGCCGGTGATCCTGGGCCGCGGCGGCGCGGACTGCGCGGCGGCGGACAGGCCGGCTAGAGCAAGAATGAACAACAAAAGTCTGGTTTGCATCGCAGATTTACTCGTGCTTCTGGGAACCAGACCAAGATACATCGATTGCGCAGCGGCGGCAATTGTCGCGCGGTTTCACCGTCGACTGGAGGGTTTCTCGCCGCCTTGAATACGTTATCAAAAGGCCCGGCGGCTTCCGGCGGGACGAAGGCCGCTTGCCGGCCCGACAATAATTCTGTTGACAATTCATACGCCCTTTTGAAACTATTCCGCAATCGGTAAACGAGGTCGGACCACTTACCTCAATTTGTTTGTGCAACCGGGCCTTCTACACAAGTGAAGCAGGAAGGCTTGATCATCGGACGAAACAAAGTAACCTCTGGAGGAAGCGATGCAGCATTACAACATCAAGTCAGCGTTGCCTCTTGCGCAACGCTCAGCGGCATGGAGGTTGTTTCTCGCCCCCATTTTCGTTCTCGCAGTACTTCTCTTTTCATCCACCGCTGTGCGCGCGCAGATCGCGGGCACTGCCAGCATTCAAGGCACGGTGACGGATTCCACAGGCGCTGTAGTCCCCAACGCCAATATTGTGCTCACCAACCAGGCGACCCAGGTGAAGCGCACGTCGGTCACTGACGGCAGTGGCGTCTACCTGTTTCCCAACATCCCCATCGGCACCTACAACTTGAGCGTAACTGCGAAGGGTTTCAAGACATACCAGCAACAAGGAATCATCCTTGAGGTCGGCAGCAGCATTGCGGTCAATCCCAGCCTCACCGTGGGCGCTGCCTCGCAAAGCGTCGAGGTGCAGGCCAACGGCATCGCTCTTCAGACCCAGGACACGTCCTTCAAACAGACCATCAACGTGCAGGAGATCAACGAACTGCCGCTGAACGGCCGCGAGATGACCGACCTCGTTATGCTCTCCGGCGGGGCCGCGCCGACCTCTGGCGCGGACATGGTCGGCGCCAAGAACTTCTTCAGTTCCAAGACGATCTCGATCGCGGGCGGACAGGGCAACCAGACAGATTACCGGCTGGACGGCGCGGACAATAACGACTACATGACCAACGTCAATCTACCGTTCCCGTTCCCGGATGCAGTCAATCAGTTCAGCGTTGAGAGCACGGCGATGGGCGCGCAGAGCGGATTACATCCCGGCGGCGAGGTCAACGTGGTCACGCAATCGGGCACCAACCAGTTCCATGGCGATGCCTTCGAGTACATCCGCAACAACTACATTGACGCGACGAACTTTTTCTCCAGCCAACCCGACCAGCTCCACCAGGATCAGTTCGGCGGTACGATCGGCGGTCCGGTCAGGCACGACAAGCTCTTTTTCTTTGCCGGATACCAGAGAACGGTGCATCATGAACTGATTTCGGACAGGACCGCGTATGTGCCGAGCAAGGCCAATCTGGCCGGCGACTTCTCGTCCTCCGACCCCATCCCGACCGGCCAAACCGGCAGCTTGTACAACCCGCAGACCGGGGCGCTTCTGACCAACAACCAGATCAGCACCACATATTTCAGCCCCGTATCGCTTGCGATTGTAAAATACCTGCCGCAGACAACCGATCCGCGCGGCGAGGTGAAGTTTGCGCTTCCGGGCAACTACACAGAGAACCAGTTCATCACCAGGATCGATGCGACGCTCTCCCCGAAAGACAATCTCTATGGCCGCTACTTCCTCGACGGCTACGCGCATCCGGCGGCGTGGGACCCAACCGACGCACTGGTGACCCAGCAGTATGGCAACCTGGAGCGCGTGCAGTCGTTGACCGTTGGCGACAGCTATGTCTTCAATTCGCGCACAGTGAACTCAGTGCACCTCACGGCTGACCGGCGCCGCGACAACCGCCTGCCTGCCGCACAGGGAATCAGCCCGAATGGGGTTGGAATTTCGATGTATAACAACGACCCCAACTTTTTCCGGTTTACCGCCAGTTCGAAATTCAGCCTCTACTGCGGTACCTGCGCGCTGTCCCATTTCAACGTCAACACGTTCTCTATTTCCGATGACGTCAACCTGGTTCGCGGCAAACACCAGATCATCTTCGGCGGCGAATATGCGCGGTCGCAGTTCAATGCCACGAACCACTACGAGATGAACGGCGCCTTCACCTTCAACGGCAACTTCAGCCAGACCGGACCAGCGCAAAACCAGCACAAGCTGGGGAACGATTCGAATCTCGATTTCCTGACCGGCGCCCTTTACGGCTTCGAGCAGAGCAAAGCACAGCAGAATGCGCTGCGCGCTCCGATTCCTACCCTCTACGTTCAGGACACATGGCAGGCGACACCGCAACTGGTGATCACAGCCGGTGTGCGCTGGCAGCCGGAGTACATGCCGACCGATTACTTCGGCCGTGGGTCCCAGTTCAACGAGACATCCTTCAATAGCGGCATTCGGAGCACGGTTTATCCGAATTCGCCTCCGGGGATCTTCTACTATGGCGATAAGGGCGTTCCGAAGAACTTTACCCAGAACTCGCCGTGGCAGTTTTCGCCGCGTCTGGGCCTCACCTGGAACCCGGACGGCGCCGGCAAAACGGTCTTCCGTGCCGGCGGCGCGCTCGTCTACGACGAGTCCAACTTCTTCACAGGCCAGAGAAACCAGCAAAACCCACCTTTCGCGACCGCAGCCTCCACGCTCCCGACCACCACGCCACTTGATTTCGCCAATCCGTGGTCAAGCGGCAGCGCACCCGGCAATCCCTTCCCGCAGCCCGAGATTCCGTCGTCCAGTGTCATTTTTCCAAAAACGGCGCAATACATCTTTCTACCCCATCAGTTCCACCCGCCATACGTCATCCAGTTCACGGCGAGTATTCAACGTGAGATTGGAAGAGGCTGGATGGCGCAGCTCGACTACATGGGGAATGAGACCGTGCATCAGACCTGGGGATTCCCGCTGAACCCAGCCGTGTACACCAGCGGCTCACCCACGGCAAACTACAGCACGCGCTTCCGGCTCTACCTGGAGAATCCCACTTATGGCGGTTCGTTTAACGGTGGCGGAGGAGGAACGGTTCTGGTTGACGATTCGACAACCTCCAGCTACAACGGACTGGTCGCTACCATCCAGCACCGCGCGGCGGACTTCACCTTCCTGGCCAACTACACGTGGTCGCACTGCCTTGATGTTGAAGACGCGCAGGGCGATTTCGCCGGAACCACTGTCGAGAATCCGTATAATCCGCGTCTGGACCGCGCCAACTGCGGTTTCGACTACCGCGGCATGTTCAACGCCAATGGGGTTGCGACCAGCAGGTTCAACAGTCTGCACGGGCCTACTGCATTAATCGTCAACAACTGGGAGATTGGCCCGCTTCTCAGAATCACCGATGGGGCGCCATTCACGGTCACGGATGGCATCGATATTTCCGGCATCGATGTGGGGAACGATCGCCCGAACACCACCGGATCTCTCGTATACACGCACAACCCGATCTGGCAAAACGAGACAACCGCGTTTATCAGCCACAGCGCATTCACATATCAGACCAATGGTACATTCGGCAATCTGGGCCGCAACAGCTTCCGCGGGCCCAATCAGGTGAACCTCGATGCGGAGATCAGCCGGTTCTTCCCCATCACGGAACGAACCAAAGTGGACTTTCGAATCGAAGCTTTCAACGTGTTGAATCACCCCAACTTCAGTGCACCGGGCGGCGGCAATCTCAAGGTGAACAACCTTAAGACCTTTGGCGTCATCACTGGCTCGGGCAGCGCCCGTATCTGGCAGGGGGCCTTGAAGTTCATCTTCTAGGTCAGGCTGCTTCACTCAACGGTCAGCGCATCGCCCGCCTTCAATAACGGCGGGCGATGCTTTTTCTTCCATCAGTCGCCCAGCATGGCGCGGGATGAGAACAGGAACAGGGAGAACCTTCATGGAATCGAATCAAAACAATCGCAGGGAATTCTTAAAGACCGGCGGCGCTGCGCTGGCCGCAACCGCCGTGGCACTGAATGCCAAGAGCTATGCGCAGGTGATGGGCGCGAACGACCGCGTTCGCGTGGGAGTGGTGGGCTGCGGCGACCGCATGAAGGGCGGAGACTTGCCGGCCTTCCAGCAGCACGCCAAAGAATTGAACTTTGAGATCGTGGCTGTCTCCGACATCTGGAAGATGCGCCGTGAACAGGGCGCCGATTTTATCGAAAAGTTGTGCGGCAATCGTCCGGACCAGGCACGCAACAACGACGAGCTGTATGCGCGCAAGGACGTTGACGCCGTCATCATTGCCACAGCCGATTTCCAACACGCGTACCACGGCGCGGAGGCCGTTGAAGCCGGCCGCGACGCCTACGTCGAAAAGCCCATCGCGCACACCATGGCCGACGCGAGAAGGATTCTTGCGGCGGTGAAGAAGAGCGGAAAGATTGTGCAGGTCGGCACGCAGCGGCGGTCGACGCCGGCGTATCAGAAGGCGGCTGAGTACATCAAGTCCGGCAAGTTCGGCGACATCGTGATGGTGGAGATGAGCTGGAATGTGAACCAGCCGGGACGCTGGCGCCGTCCCGATGTGGTGCCGCTACTCAAGGAAGCGGACACGGACTGGAAACGCTATTCGCTGGACAGGAACATGGGGCCGTTCAACGCGCGCAAGTATCTCGAGTTCCGCCTCTTCTGGCCGTTTTCGTCGGGGATTCCCGATCAGTGGCTGGTGCACCAGATCGACACCGTGCACTGGTTCACGGGATTGCCGCATCCGCGTTCGTGCGTGGCCAACGGCGGCATCTACCTGTGGAAGGACGGCCGCACGAATTGGGACACGATGACGGCGGTCTTCGACTACGGCCCGCTCGACGATTTGAGCAAGGGCTTCCAGGTGCAGTACACCTCGCGGTTCACGAATTCGGCCGGCGGTGTGAAGGAGCTCTACTACTCGAACGGCGGCATGATCGACATGAACAAACAGACGGTCTCGCCCACCGGCGGGCTGTCTGCGCGCTCCGCCGCCGAGATGAAGATGCAGCCCAACCTGCTGCCCAGTTTCTCGCTTGTGGAGAAAACCGAAACCGTTGAAACCGGCGCCAACACACACGGCGATCCGCAAACCGCGGCCAACATGCGCAACTGGATGGAGTGCGTGCGCTCGCGCAAGACGCCCAATGCGCCAATCGAGGCCGGGTACAGCCACTCCGTTGCGCTGTGCATGAACGTGGCCGCGATCCAGACGGGGATGAAGGTCACCTTCGACGACAAGACGCAGCAGGTGCTGGCAGGGGGCAAGGTGTATGCGTGAAGACAGGGAGCGAGGGAACAAGGGAACGAGGAAGATGAGATTCTCTGCAATTGTCACGCGCCGGAGTCTTGGGGCAGTTTGCGGGATGGCTGCGCTCGGCTGCCTTGCCGCTGGCGTTGCGCGCGGAGCACCGGGGAGGGGCGTCGCGGTGACGCCCGATCTGGCGAAGCGGCGCGTCGATATCACGATCGACAGCAAGCCGTTCACGTCGTATATCTGGCCCACAACGCTGAAGAAGCCAGTGCTCTATCCAATTGTGGATGCGGACGGCTTGACGGTAACGCGCGGCTGGCCGATCGCGCCGCGGCCGGGCGAGCGTACCGACCATCCGCACCATGACGGGCTCTGGTTCAACTACAGCAACGTGAACGGATTCGATTTCTGGAACAACTCGACTGCTATTCCAGCAGCGCGCGCGCCGAAGATGGGCACGATCGTACTGGATAAAATCGTATCCACGAAGAGCGGGGCGAAGCGTGGCGAGCTGACGAGCACATCGACGTGGATCGATGGCAACGATCATCCGATCCTGGCCGAGACCACGCGCTACGTCTTTGCGCACGAGGGCACTACGCGCAGCATCGACATGACGGTGACGCTCACGGCGCTCGATCATGTGGTCTTCAACGACGACAAGGACGGGTTGCTGGGCCTGCGCGTGGCGCGGTGGCTCGAGTCGCCGGAGGAGAAAGGCGGGGTCTTCACCGATGCGAACGGAGTAGCCACAAAGGTTGCGGCTGTGGCGAGCATTCCCGGGGTGGCGCCGCCGACCGGCGAATACCTGACGAGCGAGGGCGTAAAGGGCGAGGCCGTGTGGTCAACACGCGGGCGCTGGTGTTCGCTCACCGGGCACGACAGTGACGGGCACACGGCGACGATCGCAATCTTCGACCATCCGGGCAATGTGGGTTATCCGACGTATTGGCATGCGCGCGGATACGGACTCTTTGCGGCCAATCCGCTCGGCCGTCATGCGTTCGACCGTAAAGAGGCGCCGCTCAACTACACGCTCGAAAAGGGCCAGAAGACGACATTTCGTTATCGCATTGTCTTCTATAACCATGCAGCAACCACCGAGGAGCTAAACCGCGAGGCCGACGCGTTTGCGGAGCGGTAAAGGCTCCGAGAGTCAAGCCGGTCTGGAGTTGGGGGCTCACTAGGTATCTCGG
>JAJYFA010000013.1:0-39706 GCA_021790995.1 Acidobacteriota bacterium | reverse complement strand
TACAGTCTGAACAGCGCTAACGGTGGAAAATTGGCCACGGTGCGCCCCATGTACAAGGTTATTGAGACAATTCGTTGGTCAAGGAATTCCAAATGCGTTTGCCCTGGGAGTTGGGGGCTCACTAGGTATCTCAGCCGTCAAAACCCAGACTCTTTCCGTGAAGGGCGTGGAAAAGGGATGGGGCAGGGGAACAGTATTGCATTGCCATATCCATCGCAACGGCGCGTATGCGGTGTGCAATTGACGGCGTTGTGGCTGGATTCGAGGCGGGGGAGATCGGCTCGCCCACTCAAGCAGATTCTCTCAGGATGAGAAAGGTGGGAATGAGTGCGTGGCCCCATCCTTTCGCCAAAAGCTGCGAAAGGATGGGGCCACTGTTTTGGGTTAGACCACGGTTCAGGGTTAGAAGTTGATGTGCCCGGCAAACTGCCAGTCGCGGTTGCCGGAGGCGCCGGTGATGGTGCCGAAGGTTCCCGATGCAGAGGACCAAGTGCCGTTCGGGCCACCAAAGGTGACGTGGTTCCAGACGTTGAGGCAGTCGGCTTCAAAGACGAAGTTGATGCCTTCCTTGATGGGGAAGGTACGGCGCATGCCGGAGTCAACGTTCCATCTGTAGGGGTTGCGCGTTCCGTAAGCGAAGTTGCGGGGCGCGTTGCCGATGAGGTATTGCTGCTGACCGCTTAGCGTCGATCTGTTTGTCGGCGTCGAGAAGCCACCCACGTTCAGATACTGGATCTTGGCGCAGCCGGTTTGACCCAGCGCGTCGATGCCCAGGTTGCAGGTGTTATAGCCTTTGGGTCCGCTGCCGTATTTTCCGTTCTGGCGATAGGTGGAACCGGTGAAACCAGAGGTCAAGTCGGGCATGGCGGTTCCCTGGCCGACTAGGGTGGTGCCTGTGGCGCCGGACCAGGTGACGGCAAGCGGTGAGCCCGAGGAGTAGGTGTAGATGCCGGAGAACTGCCACCCGCCAGCCAACCAGTTCACGAGATCGCTGTTGCCGCCGATCTTGCCTTTGCCGAAGGGCAGCCGATAGACGCCGTAGGCGTGGATGAGGTGCGGGGCATCGATCGCTGTCAGCGAACGATCGATCCTGTCGGCCTTGTAGGAGCGCGTGCCGCCAGAGATCGCGTTGGCCGGAATGTCATAGCCGCTGCGGAAGGTGCCGTCGTCACCGATGTTCTTCGAATAGGTGTAGTTGACGTTGAAGGTGAGGCCGTTGTGCATGCGCTGGCTGAGGACGATCTGCAGCGAATGGTAGCTGAAGTTGCCCACGTTGCCCCAGGTATCGCCGATGCCTGAGTACTGCGGGAAAGGCGTGAGCATGTGGCCGATGGTGGCGGAACTGTTGATGGAGCCCGCCGCAACATAGGATGGTGGGGTATCCACATCCCCGAAGTAGGAGGTGAGGATGGCCACGTTCTGCGCGGTGGCAGGTGCGTCGAGAAGTGGCAGTTGTTTGGTTCCGGTCAGGTCATAGCCCGCCACACTGCCCAGGACGGCGATGTACTTGGGATCGACCTGATTGCTCCATTTGCCGCGGGCGCCGCCTTTGGTGGCTCCGTAGTCGACGATGAAGTGACTCTCGTTGCCGGCATAGTTGATGCCGAGTGTGAGGTCAGGGGTAAGGCTGCGCTCTATTCCGAAGTTCCACATTTCGATCTCAGGAGCGCGGCCGGAGAAGTACGGGTCGGCGTAGTTCGCGCCGCTGGCGCTAACCATCTTGCCATTCGACACGTAATAGCCAGTGCCGATCTCCTGCGCTGCCAGGTTCTGCGTCGGAACTGAGGGGTAGGTGTACCCGGGCCCGAAGATGCCTGTGTTGGCCAGGGTGGAAGGAAATCCAGAAGCGTTGTTGAGCCAGTAGGCCGGGCCTGCCGAAGCGCCGCTGCCAATTTCGGTGGGTCCGATGGCTGTCATGTTGAAGCCGGTCTGGCCGGTGCCCCCTGCATTGCCGCCGCGTCCACCGACGCCACCTGCCTGCGAGAAGACGATCGAAAAGCCGGAGCGAACGACGGTCTTGGGAGTCATCGCATAGGAAAAGCCGACGCGCGGCCCCCAGTTCTGCCAATAAGTGTGGACGGGAGTCCTGGCGCCAATGCTGACGCCGGGTCCGCCCCAGTTGCCGGCGAACTGCAACATGCCATACGTGTTCGTGAGCGGGTTCATCAGGTCCGGGTTCAGGAAGGACCAGCGATCCTTGACCTCGTGGAAGGGAGGCAGGTAATCCCAGCGCAGACCCAGTTCGAGGGTCAGCTTGGGAGTGACCTTATAGTTGTCGCTGACGTAGGGAGCGAAGGGGTGATACCTGCCGCCGACCTCGCTGAGCGGATAGAGTCCGAAGGCAGGAGCCGAGGTATCGTTCGATGCCGATCCGCCGACGGCGCCCAGCAGATAGCTGGCGAAAGAGTATCCCGAAGGTCCGTTGGACGCGCCGGGAGCACCCTTGCCGCCGGTGCTGAGCGCGCTCGAATTGGCTGCAAAGTTTGCCGTGGAGTAGGCGTTGTAGGCCAGATAGAGCTCAGTGGAGTAGCCAACCGGGATTGCGCTGTTGATCTCCTCCCAGAGGTAGGAGAAGCCGAAGGTGAGAGAGTGCTTGCCCTTAACCCACTGCACGTTATCGAGAAGCGCGTAGGTATTGGGGTTGACCTGCTGGGTGGTGGTGGAAGCGCCATTGGAGGTCCAGCCGGTATAGGCAGTGCCGAAACCGGCGGTGGTTCCAAAGCTTGCGCCGGGGAACTCGGTGCTGGCCTGGCCGACGGGCACATTGGAGATGCCGAAGGCAGAAGGCGCATAGGCCTTGACGCCCTGAGTGGCGTTGATCTGCGGCTGGATAAAGCGCGTAAAGCTGTACTTGAGCTGGTTGACGAGGTTCGGGTTGATGGTGAAAACGTGCTCCACGATGTAGCTCTGGGGGAAGATCTTGGCATAGGTGCCGGAGACGTAGGGCAGTGGCATCTGGTTGCTGAAGTTGTTCATGTAGATGCGAGCGCCGTTCACGCCGACCGTAGAGATGCGCTGCCTGTCGCTGATGTTGTAATCCACACGCCAGTCGGTGAGGTGATCATCCCAGCCCTTGGGAATGCCGCCCAGGTAGTTGTTGTAGAGCGACGATGGGTTTGACGGGCTGGGCAAGAAGGAGGTCATGGCCTTGGCGATGGGCGAGAGCATGCCCGAGGGGATGACGTTGTAGCTCGCAACGCCGTTCTTGGTGCCAACGAAGGGCTGACGGGTGCAGACTCCGCCGGAGCACTGGGTGGTAGTGGGGTCGTAGATGATCGGGGGGTTGTCCGCACCTTCACCGGACATGCCTCCGGAACCCACACCACCGTTCAGTTCGGTGAAATCGCCGCCAAGCATGGCTGTTGAGGGAATGGAGTAGAGAGCAGGATTGGCGCCCTGAGTCTCATGGTACTTGTCGTAAGCGATGAAGAAGAAGAGCTTCTTGTGGGTCTTGGGCACCACGCCGCCAAAGCTCAACGACAACTCGTTCTGGTGCTCGGGGGGCTTGGGAGCCTGAACCTTGGCGCCAGTCGCGGTCACCATGGTAGCGGCCTTGCAGGTAAAGCACCAGGTGTCGAAGGAGGTGTTGCGGACGAAATCGGAGGCCTGGCCGTGATACTTGAGGCCGCCCGACTTCATGGTGAAGTTCTCAGAGCCTGCGCCCATGTACTCAGCGGGAGGCGTGCTGGTAAGCACCTGGAACTGATCGACTGCCTCAACGCTCATCGAGAGGGAGACAACGCGGTTGTCGCCCTGCATGTTGACGGTGGTGGCGGGCATACCGTCGATATAGACCTGCCCCAGCATGTTGCCGGTGCCGCCGATGATGGGCACGCGGGCTCCGCCTTGGGAGCCAGGGGTCAGAGTGGCGAAGGCCGTAGGATCGCGCTGCTGGCCGCCATTCATCTGGATAGGGAGATTGGTGTAGGTGTCGTTCTCGACGGTGAGTCCGAGTGTGGCGTCGGCGGTGTCAAGAACGGGCGGAGCTGCCGTGACAGTAACGGTCGTCGACTCAGCGCCGACTTCAAGCTTGGGGCTGAGGGTCCTGATCTGGAGAGCGTCGACAACGACGTTGTCCTGAATGAGGGTTTTGAATCCCTTGGCCGAGATTTCCACTGTGTAGGTACCGGGCAGAACCGGCGCGATGTTGAAGAAGCCAGCCGAAGATGCCTTTCCGACCGTCTTGACTCCGGTGGCGCGGTTAGTGATGGTGACGGCGGCCTGGGGAACTACAGCACCCATCGAATCCATGACGGTGCCCTGCAACGAACCCTCGCCGGCGGTCTGCGCCGCGGCGGGCATGACAGACCCGGCGAAACAGAGCGCCAGGGCAAATATCGCGTAAGCGACACTAGCCCAGACGCCGTCCCAAGATTCAAGCGTCCTGATCGGTTTCAGAAGTGTTTTCATAGTAGCGCCTCGATTGCCTCCTGTGGCGTGAAAGTGTTTGCGTACTTGGCGGTATTGAGGAACTTGCAGCCGGTCCTGGCAAACCCGGCCATGCAAGGGGCAGACCTTTTCAAAGACAGAACCAGGCGTGGTCTGACCCCAGCAGAAAATTAAACCCATCCGCATGGATGATTGTCAATAGAAAAATTATTTTTTGTTTTGCACAGGAAGAGACCGTGAGAAGAGCGATAAAACGCCGGACTGCTGATTGCATGCCGAGTTAGAGCCGCAGTGTGATGCTGCCAGGTGTGGACGATTGGGATAACAGCAGCGCATTGCGAGGAGATCGTGGTGCAATTTCTTTCCACATTTTGTTTCCCATTTGTATATTTAGGAATTACGATGAAGCGCCGAAGGGATTTGCCGGGCCAATGGCTTGACCTGAGCGGCAGATCCGAGGGGGTGTCATGCGATTGTCGAGGGTTCTAAGCAAGATAGGCGCTTGCCCGCGATTGATAGAGGTCAGAACACAGAAGCGGCGAGTTGGCCTCGTTCGAGCGACCGGTCGAGCTGGCATGTTAGTGGATCCATTTCTGCCGGGTTGGAGATGGCGGTGGGGATCTCTCCTTTGCAAATGCGCGGCGATTGTAGCCCTGCTGGCGCTGCCGGCGGCGGCGCAAACCAGCGGCGCAGGCGATTCGCTCAGTGCAATTCGCGCGGGATTTGCCGCTCCGCCGATGGACGCACGGCCGATGATGCGCTGGTGGTGGTTCGGTCCGGCTGTGGAAAAGGACGAGCTGGCGCGTGAGTTGCGGGTGATGAAGGCTGGCGGCATTGGCGGCGTGGAGGTGCAGCCGGTGTATGCGCTGGAACTTAACGATCCGCAAAAGGGATTTCACAACGATCCGTTTCTGTCGAAAGAGTTCCTGGACCGGCTCTCGTTTGCGTCGCAGACGGCGCACGAACTGAGCCTGCGGCTGAGCATGACGCTGGGCAGCGGCTGGCCGTATGGCGGGGCGTATGTGCCGGTGACGAACGCTTCGAGCCGGTTGCGGATTGCCGCTGTGGTCATACCAGCAGGCGCCAGTTCCCTGCCGGTTCCGTCGATTCGCAACGGCGAGGCGCTGTTGGCCGCGTTTGTGGCGCCGGGAACGCCGCGGCACTACGATGCGGATCGCGCGGAACAGATCACCGCGATCGGCAAGTTCCGGCTGACAGTGCCAGCCGCGAAGGGAACGGAGCCGCGCGTGGCGCTGTTTTTCATCTCGAGCCGCACGGGCCAACAGGTGAAGCGCGCGGCCGTGGGCGCGGAAGGCTTTGTGCTGGACCACTTCAGCATGGAGGCGATCCAGAGCCACATTCAGCACGTGGCCGATCCGCTGATCGAGGCGTGCGGAACGAATACGCCATACTCGGTCTTCAGCGACAGCCTGGAGGTGTACGGAGCGGACTGGACGCCGAAGCTGCCTGAGGAGTTTCGCGCGCGGCGCGGATACGATCTGGCGCCGCGGCTGCCGGAGCTGGCCGAGGGAACCAGCGAGGAGGCCGCGGATTTGCGCTATGACTGGGGACGGACGCTGGCAGAGCTGATCGACGAGCACTATCTGACGCCACTGAACACATGGGCGCACACGCACCACACGAAGTTCCGCTCGCAGAGCTATGGCTCGCCGGCGGTGACGCTCGCGAGCAATGCGCTGGTGGATCTGCCGGAGGGCGAAGGCTCGCAATGGCACAGCGGATTTTCGTTTACGCGGTGGGCGACCTCGGCGAGTCACGTTTACGGGCGGCCCATCACTTCGTCGGAGACGTGGACGTGGCTGCACTCGCCGCCGTTCCGCGCCACGCCGCTGGACATGAAGGCCGAGGCGGATACTTTTTTCTTGCAGGGGATCAACCAGTTTGTAGGCCACGGCTGGCCGTATTCGCCGCCATCGGCGGGCGACCCCGGCTGGGCATTCTACGCGGCCGCTGTCTTCAACGATCACAATCCGTGGTGGATGGCGATGCCGGACGCGATGAGCTACTTCACGCGCATGAGCTACCTGCTGCGGCAGGGCGCGCCGGCCAACGACATTGCGGTGCTGCTGCCGGAGGAGGACGCGCAGGCGCGGTTCCGGCCGGGACATGTTTCGGTAACGGATGAGCTGCGGGTGCTGCTGGGACCGGATCTTGTTCCGGCGATTCTGGATGCGGGCTACAACTTGGACTTCATCGATTCGGCAGCGATCGATCAGGTTGGGATTCACTATCGGGTGCTGGTGATGCCTCCGACGGAGAGGCTGCCGCTGGCGACATACAAAAAGATTCAGGAGTTCGCGCGGCACGGCGGACTGGTGATTGCCGTCAGGAGCCTGCCTTCGCGGGCGCCGGGCGTGATTGAAGGGCCGCGCGACACGGCAGCTGTCGAGCAGATTTCGCAGGTGCTGGCCGCGCCGGGCGTGAAGAACGTAAAGGTGGTGGCAAGCACGGCGGATTTGGGGGCGGCGATTGGCGCGGCGATCAAGCCCGATGTGGCGCTTTCGCCGGCGGCGCAGGCGGTGGGCTTTATCCATCGCAAGCTACATGGCGCAGACGTGTACTTTGTTGCCAACACCGACAACCGCCCGCACGTGTTCGACGCGACGTTTCGCGCGGCTCGGGGCGGCGCGGAGTGGTGGGATCCGTTCACGGGAAGGATTAAGGGAGCGGGAGCGGGGCCGACAATTCACTTCGACCTGGCGCCTTACGAGTCGCGGGTTGTGGTCTTCCGCGAAGGAGCGGCGCCGGTCGAACATCGCGAGGCTGCTCCGTTCGCGCCCATCGATCTCTCGCGCGACTGGAGGGTAACGTTCGACAAGACACATGCGACAGTATCGATGTCGGCGCTTGAGTCCTGGACGGCGCTGGAGGCGGAGAAGTACTACTCGGGAACCGCGACGTACGGACGCACGGTGGAGATTCCCGCGACGGTGGCAAAGTCCGGGCGCGTGATTCTGGACTTTGGTGAGGGGACGCCGGTGGCGCGCGAGACGCTGCACCAGCCGGGCACGCGCGTCTGGTACGATCCGCCGATTCGCGAGGCGGCTATGGTGTATGTCAACGGAAAGCCAGCAGGATCGTTGTGGCATCCGCCATATCGACTGGATGTGACCGCACTGGTGCAGGCGGGTAGCAACCAGTTGAAGATTGTGGTGGCAAATACAGCCATTAACGAGTTGGCGGGCCGCGCGGCACCGGATTACCGGCTCTTGAATCTGCGCTACGGCGAAAAGTTTGCGCCGCAGGATATGGATCATCTGGAGCCGGTGACATCAGGAATTTTGGGGCCGGTGCGGCTGATTTCTGGACAGTAAGGCAGCGTAGGTGGCGGAAGCACCGGAAGAGTATTTGCTTGTCACATCGGTACCGGATCAATCGAAGCACGAGGAGGATCATGAATCGACGGGAATTTTCCACGTTATTGCCTTTGCTGGCGGCGGCCACTGCGCTTGCGCCTGTGGTTGAGGGGGAGACGCCGGCTTCCGGGCTGGAGCAACAGCATGCGGCACCAACGGAACTGCCCAAGCTCGTTTCAGGGCGTTATCCCCAGATAGCGCCGGCCCATCCGCATCCCTCGCCGCGCATGTCGGAGCGGTTTTTGATGGGAATGCTGCCGGACAACATTCGTCTGGAGGCGCATTTTACGCGTCTGGCGCCGGGCGCGCCGCCAGAGCCGATCGGCACGCACAAACACACAGAGATCTGGCTTATTCACGAAGGCACGGTGCGGCTGATGACCGCGGGAGTGACGCACGACCTGGTTGCAGGCGAGATGGGTGTGTGCATCGCCGGCGACCGGCACACGGTCTATAACGCCAGCCAGAGCGAGCCGGCATCGTACTTTGTGGTGACGGTGGGACCGCCGGAGTAAGACGAAAAACAGGGAACAGCGGATCGGGAATGGGGAAGTAGGGAGTAGAAAAGAGAAACACATTCGTCGATCGCAGCTTCCTCATCCCCTGTTCACTCAATCGCATGGCCTTTCCAAACCTGTTCATGGTTCCCTGTTCCTGGTTCCGTTCCCTGCTCCCTGTTTTTCCACTTCCCATTCGCAAAGTTCCGCGTCTAAGCAGGAGATGTTCTAATGCCATTCCATGAAAAACAGGGAATGCACCCCAACCCGCCCCGGGCATTTACAATTCTTGGAGCGGGACTCCGGGGAATCCGGGGCACCGGACCAGTGCGCGGAATCCTTTAGGCTCGTAGCTACCCGCACGGTTGTTGAAGTCGTGAGGATCAGGATCGAATGAAGAAGATCGCCTTTTTAGCAGCTTTGCTCGCAGCATGTGCAACGATGGGCCGCGCACAGGAAAGCCGCCAGGACATCAGTCTGAGCGCGTTTGGGTTGGTTGAGCCGTTTATGGCCTCTTCCACCACCGTGCAAGTGAACTCCACGCCGGCTTACGGCGGGCTGCTCAGCTATCGCTTTATGCTCACGCCGACGAGCGCGCTCGAAGCCAACTACGGCATGACGTACGAGAACAAGATCGGGTACTTCGCGAACCCCAACCACTACAACATCCTTACGCGTACCCAGGAGATTTCGGGCGCGTTTGTGAAGTCGTTTGTTTATAAGAACTTGAACCCATTTGCCGAAGCCGGCCCGGCGGCGATCATCTTTCTGCCGATCATCAACTCAGGCACCCAGAACATCGACGCCAAGCAGCAGACTGAAGTAGGTGGGCTGTTCGGCGGCGGAATCGCCTACGAACTCAGCCCCAGCTACGACCTCCGCGTGGAATACCGCGGATGGCTGGTCAAGGTGCCGACTTTCGGCATCTCTCAGTTGTCCACCAACCGCTGGTACTGGATCTCGGCGCCAAGCATTGGCGTGGCTTACCACTTCTAAAGGCAGGTTTCAGCGGTCAGGTCTCAGGTTTCAGAAGACAAAGAGGATCAGCGAGAGCTGGTCCTCTCTGCTTTTGAGCTCATGAGCGATTTGGATCTCAGGGCCCGGGCGGCATCGGGCACCTGAACCCTGACACCTCGCTCTGCTACCCTGATTCTTCACGCACATGTTTGCCACTTCACAGCACGCGCATTTTATCGGGATCGGCGGCATCGGAATGAGCGGGATTGCCGAGATTCTGCTGAATCTGGGCATGAAGGTCTCGGGGTCGGATTTGAAGCGCAGCGCCGTCACGGACCGGCTGGCGGGCCTGGGCGCAACGATTTACGAGGGGCACAATGCGGCGAATGTCGCCGGGGCGACGGTGGTGGTCACCAGTTCGGCGGTCAGCGCGCGCAATCCCGAGGTGCAGGAGGCGCACGCGCGGAAGATTCCCGTGATCCATCGCGGGGAGATGCTGGCCGAGCTGATGCGTATCAAGTTCGGCATCGCCATTGCGGGCATGCACGGCAAGACGACGACCACGTCGATGGTGGCCGCGGTGCTGAGCGCGGGCGGGCTCGACCCGACGGTGGTGGTGGGCGGGCGCGTGGACGCGATGGGATCGAACGCGCGGTTGGGGACGACGCAGTATCTGGTGGCTGAGGCCGATGAGAGCGATCGCTCGTTTTTGAAACTCTCGCCGATTCTGGCGGTAGTGACGAACCTGGACCGCGAGCATATGGATTGCTATCACGATATGGCCGACGTGGAGCGGGCGTTTGTGGAGTTCATGGACCGCGTGCCCTTTTATGGAGCGGCGACGGCGTGCATCGACAATGCGCTGCTCAAGGGGACTTTACCGCGTGTACGGCGGCGCGTCTTCACCTACGGAGTGGCGGCAGAGGCGGACTTCCGGCTGGAGATTCTGGATGCGGCGCGGGCAGCGGGATCGGAAGGTTCGTTCTCGCGTTTTCTGGTGCACGCCGGCACGGAGCCGCTGGGGCCGTTCGAGTTGCACGTGCCTGGACGGCATAACGTACTCAACGCCACGGCGGCAGTAGCCATCGCGCGGCAGCTTGAGGTCGCACCGGAGAAGATTGCCGAGGGACTCCGGCATTTTCGCGGCGTCGACAGGCGATTCCAACAGAAGGGCCGTGCGCGCGGCGTTACGGTGGTGGACGACTACGGCCACCACCCGACGGAGATTCGCGCCACGCTGGAGGCGGCGCGGGCGTCGATACGCGCTTCGGCGCAGGGCAGAATTCATGTGGTCTTTCAGCCACACCGGTACTCCCGTACCGCAGACCTTTTGGAACAGTTTGGAAGCGCATTTCGAGATGCCGATACGGTGGTTGTGCTGCCGATCTACGCAGCCAGCGAGGAACCGATCCCGGGCGTGACAGCGGAGCGGCTGGCGGAGCGGATCAAAGCAGACAAAAATGGCCCGCGCGTGGAATTTGCGCCGGACTTCGCGTCCGCGGTTGCGGCTGTCACCGCACAAGCGCAACCCGGGGATTTGATTCTGACGCTTGGCGCAGGCAGCGTGAGCCAGCTTGGACCACAGATATTGGCGGCGCTGGAGGAGAGGAAATAAAGTCTACGGGACTGCGGCATCGCTTTTATTGCATGTTTTGGAGCCACGGTGTTTTTAACAGCGTGAGCCTTTATCTTGCTTCAAGCGGATGTGCATCTGTTCCCCATACCCTGCTTTCCCCCGTAACCCATCAGGTTCCCCGAGGCATGGCGCGGAAGGCGGGCAATCAACCGCGGGCCATAATAAAAGCTGGCGATTGTCACGACCCTGCTCCGGCGTGACGAATCAAGGGAATACCACAAACCGACCCATGCTGTGGGACGACGAACCGCCCGCCGAGTTGCGCCGCAGGCGCACGCAGGAGGACGTGTCCCCGGACGGACGTGTGCGCCGCCGCACACCGGGAATGCCGCTGAGGTTCGACGACGCGGACGGCGACGGAGTTCTGCGCCCAGCGGCAGAGCGGTTTCGCCAGATACGCGCGCCGTGGTGGCGTCCGGCGAGCACGGTGGGCCGCTGGTTTCTGGCCGCGTCGGTTCTTCTGGTGCTGGGCAGTGTGACGGCAGCGAGCATTCTGTTTGCTCGCTATATCGAGCGTGACGGGCGATTCCGCATCGCCGGCTCCAGCAATATTCAGGCCGCGGGACTCAAAGAGGTCACCCGCGCCGATCTGCTGCCGGTCTTCGGGGAAGACATCGGCCGCAACGTGTTTTACGTGCCCTTGAGCGAGCGGCGACAGAAACTAGAGCAGATTCCCTGGATCGAGCACGCGACCGTGATGCGCGTGCTGCCCGATGAGATTCGCGTTTCCATTGTTGAGCGCAAACCGGTGGCGTTCACGCGGAAGGGCCAGCAGATCGGGCTGGTGGATGCGAACGGGGTGCTGCTCTCCATGTCGCCGAAGACGATGGCGGAGCGGCACTACTCATTCCCCGTGCTGACGGGTCTCGATCCAGGCGATTCGGCTAGGTCACGCAAAGCGCGCATGGCCGTGTATCTGCGGCTGATGGCGGACCTGGATGCGGGCGGAAAGCGTAACTCCGAAGAGATTTCTGAGATCGATCTGACCGATCCGGAAGATGCGCGCGTGTTGATGCCGGAGCAGGGCACGGACATTCTGGCGCACTTCGGCGAGAATCATTTTCTGGAGCGTTACCAGCGGTACAAGGCGCACATTGCCGAATGGCGGCAGCAGTATCCGCATCTGAAGTCGGTGGATCTGCGCTACGACAACCAGGTGGTGCTGCAGATGGCCTCAGGCGCGGAGACGGCGAACGCCGCGGGGGCAGGTCCAACGGCGCCGGCAGCGAGCGCCAAGCCGGACGCGCGGAAGCCCGGTGCCCCGGAGGCAAAGTCAAAGGCTAAGAAGCATACAGCGGCGGAGAGGAAGCTCGCGGAGGCGGCCAGGCGTGAATCGCTAAAGCGCGCCGCGGAGCGCAAAGACAAACATTCAGGCCACACCACATAAGGCATCGAGGGCGAGTAAGCGATGGGACAGAAGCCGGACAACCTGATCGTCGTGCTCGACATTGGCAGCGCCTCTACGCGCGTGCTGGTGAGCGACGTGAACGAGCAGGTGCTGCGCTATCGCGGCCACGGGGTGGTGGAGTCAGCCGGCATGCGCAAGGGCATGATTGCCGAACTGGCGACCGCGGTCAAAGCAGTACGGCGGGCGAGCGAAGTGGCCGAGCGCGCGGCGCGAGTGAACATCGACATATGCATGGTGGGCCTGGGCGGGCCGCACATTCGCGGGCTGAACACGAGCGGCGGCATTCAACTCGGCCGCGGCATGCGCGAGATTACGCACGAAGATGTGCGCGCCGCGATGGATCACGCCCGCGCCATCGAGCGCCCTGCCGACCGCCATATTCTGCATCTGCTGCCGCGGCAGTTCATTCTCGACGAGCAGCCCGGCATCTTCGATCCGGTGGGCATGGTGGGCGCGCGGCTGGAAGTGGAGCTGCACATCGCCACCTGCTCCGGGAGCGCGCTGCAGAGCGCAGTGACGTGCGCCAATCGCGCCGGGCTTGAGGTTTCAGAGGCGGTGCTTGAGGCCATTGCCGCGGCGGAGTGCACGCTGTCGGGCGACGAGCGTGATCTAGGTGTGTGCCTGCTCGATATTGGCGCGCATTCGAGCGACATGGCGGTGTTTTTCGAGGGCGCGGTGGCCTACACCGCGTCGGTTCCCATCGGCGGCGCGCACTTTACCAACGATCTTGCCATTGGCTTGCAGATGCCGCTGGCGCAGGCCGAGGAGCTGAAGCGGCTGTACGGCAACGCGGTGGTAACAGCCGTGCCGCAGATGGCGGAGATCGAGATTGCGAATCAGCAGCCCTCGCCCCAGGAAGCAAATACCGTTTCCCGGGGGCCCCGGCCGCAGCGGCTGGCGCTGCGCACGATCGCGGAGATTCTAGAGCCGCGGGCACGGGAGCTGATGTACTTTGTGCGCGAGAGCCTGCGCCAGGGCGGCGTGCTGGATGCGCTGGGCGCCGGATGCGTGCTCACCGGCGGCGGAGCCATGCTGCCGGGAATGCTGGACGTGACGGAGAGCCAGTTGCGCGTGCCGGCGCGCACGGGGTTGCCGCTGCATCTGTCGCGCATGCCGGCGGAATTGAACCATCCGTCGTGGTCCGCGGCGATCGGCATGGTGCTCTACGCGAATCGCACGCGATCGACGCGCGCCGCCGAGGAAACGCGCAGTCTGCGCGCCAAGCTGCGCGCCATGTTTGCGGCGAGTTTCTAGAAGCAAGGAACGAGGAAACAAGGACCAGGAACGAAGAGCGCAGTGAGTTCGGAGACAGCAAGGCAGGAAATTGCAGACGAGGAGAGCAAAAGCCCCATGGAACACGAAAACAGCGAAGCCGGTGAGATGCGGATTCAATATCACGAGGAACCCCTGCGGGGAGCCCGCATCAAGGTGATTGGCGTAGGCGGCGGCGGCGGCAACGCCGTGAACCGCATGATTCAGGCGCGCATGGAGGGCGTGGAGTTCATCACCGCCAACACCGACGTGCAGGCGCTGAAGCTTGCTCAGGCGCCGGTGAAACTGCAGCTCGGCGTGCGTCTTACGTCGGGGCTCGGGGCGGGCTCGAATCCTGACGTGGGCCGCAGAGCCGCTCTGGAGGACTCGGAAAAGATCATCGAGGCATTGGAGGGCGCCGATATGGTCTTTGTGACCGCAGGTCTGGGCGGCGGAACGGGTACGGGCGCGGCGCCGGTGATTGCTTCTCTGGCGAGCGAGATGGGCATCCTTACGGTGGCCGTCGTCACCAAGCCTTTCGCCTTTGAAGGCAAGCGCCGTCTGATGCAGGCCGAGCGGGGCATGAAGGAACTGGTGGACAGCGTCGATACCATGATCGTGATTCCCAACGAAAAACTGCTGGCCGTGGCCAAGGACGCGGGTTTTTTTGAGAGTTTCCGCGTGGCCGACGACGTGCTGCGCCAGGGCGTGCAGGGCATCAGCGACATCATCACCATTCCGGGGATCATCAACCGCGACTTTGCCGACGTGAAGACCACGATGGCCGGCATGGGCTACGCAGTAATGGGCACGGCGGTGCGCTCAGGCCAGAATCGCGCGGTGGAAGCCGCGCAGGCGGCCATGGCCTCGCCGCTGCTTGAGGCCGGTGCCATCGACGGGGCGCGCGGCATCCTGATCAACATTACCGGATCGAGCGCGCTGAAGCTCTCCGAAGTCAACGAAGCGTCGTCAATTATCCAATCGGCGGCGCACGAGGACGCAAACATCATCTTTGGCGCGGTGCTCGACGAGAAGATGGGCGAGGAGGTGAAGATCACCGTGATCGCCACGGGCTTCCGCGACCAGATGCCGGACCGGCGCGCGCGCATGTTGACCGTGGAAGAGACGCCGGTGGTTTCAGTGCCGGTGGTAGCGCCGGGAAACTGGCTCTCAGAAAACGAACCAGACCACGCGCCGGCCCCGCCCGCGCGATTCATGAGTGAAGAAGACGAGACCAGGGCGGAAAACAATCACGAGGGATTCTTTTTTGCCGCGGCGACGCCGAACGTGACAACCACAGTGACAGTGGCTGCGCCGGAGACGCCGGCTGCCAACGTGGAAAATTTTGCGGCAAGGCGCGAGATCGCGGCTACTTCGGCAGAGGCGCAGTCCGTTGATGCCCGCTTCGACGCCATGGAAAGCGAGCCAGAGCGCAAAGAGCCGCCCAGAGATTACGCTGCGGATTTCAAGGAGGCTCCGCGCCGCACTGTGGAAGAAGAGATGGCGGTACAGGCACAGGGGCCGGAGCCGTCGCTGTTTTCTGAGTCCGCAGAGGAACCTGAGCGCGATCTGGACGTGCCTGCGTTTTTACGCCGGTTGAAATTCTGATTTCTGACAGCAGGGATGTGTGCGATCGGGTTCGTCGTTCCCGTAGCTCAGGATCGAGACTGGGGGGCACTCCAAAAAGCGGCGCGCCTGCGAAAGCAGAACTCCGGGCCGGTGCTGCATCGTGGTCGAGCGGCGGGAGTCTCCACTTCAGGCTCGTCTTGCATTGGAAAAAAGTGCGGGTTTCAAAATGAGCAAAGACACTGTATAGTGAGCGAAACGCCCTTGCACGTTGCAGGCTCCGGGACCGCGATGTGAGCAGAGTTTCTGCGATTTGGGTTAAGGTAAGAATTGGACCGTGTGGTTTCCCGTTCAGACTCGCAGGCCGCGCGGTTCAGCGAAGAGGGGCCAGCTAAGAGAATGACCATGCCAGCAGTGCAGAGGAGGATTGGCCCGCTGCATGAGAACAAAAAAATAAAGTGCGTCGACCACGGGCGAACGCGCGGCACGAAGTCCAAAAGTTGAGGGGTGTTGGTTGGATGAAACGGTCTTGCGCAAGCTGCTTTCGGTCATTGGGAATCATCCTGATTGTTTTTAGTCTCGGCATTCTGTGCGCGGCGGCGCTCGATACTTCATCCAGCACCGAACATCATGCCAAGCACGCGTCGCAGCTCAAGGCGGCGCGCCACACGACGACGCACCACACAGCGGCACATCACGTGGCGCGGCGGCCGGCGAGACACACCAACACTGCGCATTCGGCGGCACACAGCGCGTCTGCACACACAACCACCCACCACACGACCGCGAAGTCCACGGCTGCGAAGCGCGCGGGAACGCGATCTGCCCAGAATCATGTGCGCCGGGTTTCTGTCAGGCGCCGCCATCGCTATTACGAGAGATTCACGGCCAGCTCATATGTCAAGGGCGTGGTTGGCGCAGGTGACGTGACGGGGGGTGAAGACCCGGTAGTGCGCCAGGCAGCGATCGATGCTCTCGGCGACATGAACGGCACGGCGGTGGTCATCGATCCATCGAGCGGCCGCATTCTGGCAATGGTCAATCAGAAGCTGGCGCTCTCACCAGGCGCGGAGCCTTGCTCGACGATCAAGTTGAGCGTGGCCTTGGCTGCGCTCTCCGAGGGTCTGGTTACGCGCGACACCATGGTGCAGTTGCCCGGCTTCCGCATGAACATGACCGAGGCGCTGGCCCATAGCAATAATCTCTACTTCGAAAAGCTGGGCCAGGAGCTTGGCTTTGAGCGCGTGCACCAATATGCGAAGGAGTTCGGGCTGGGTGAGCTGGCCGGGTACAACATCGCAGGCGAGCAACTGGGCGAGTATCCCGACGCGCCGATTCCCGCGGCGCAAGGCGGCGTGGGGCGCATGTGCAGCTTCGGGCAGGGTGTTTCCATGACGCCGCTGCAACTGGGCGCGCTGGTGGTCGCCATCTCCAACGGCGGAACACTCTACTATCTGCAGCATCCCACTACTCCGGAAGAGTTGGCGCATTTCCAACCGCGCGTGAAGCGCAAGCTCGATATTGCGCGCTATGTGCCTGAGATCGAAGACGGCATGGCGGGCGCGGTTGAGTACGGAACCGCCCGACGGCTTCGCCTGAACTTCCGTGAGCTGCCGGTCTTTGGCAAGACTGGAACCTGCTCCAACGAGGGCACCCGCTTCGGCTGGTTTGCTTCCTACTCCGAATCGCCGCAGGGCGCGATGGTGACGGTCTTCTTTCTCGAAGGCGGACGGCCGACCTTCGGGCCGCGCGCCGCAGAGCTGACGGGCGAGTTTTACAAAAACCTGTGGGATCACGACTACTTTGCCGAGAAAAACCAGGATGCGCGGAACGCTCCAGCGGCAACCACACAGGCCGCGCAGTAGATGCCTTTTAAAACCTTTCCAAAAGCCGCCCGCGGGCGGCTTTTTTGCGCGGTGCATCCTTGTCGACAGGGTATTCTGACCAGATGAGCGACAAATTACGTTGGGTAATTGCCGGGATTGGCGACATCGCACGGCGGCGTGTGATCGCGGCGATTCAGGCCGAGCCGCGCAGTGTGCTTTCGGGGTTCGTGACGCGCGATGCGAACAAGGCGAGCGAGTTTCCCGGCGTAAAATCCTGGGCCACGGTTGAAGAGGCGGCTGCCGCTCCGGAGGTGGATGCGGTTTACATCGCGCTGCCGGTCGCGTTGCACGCGCCTGCTGCTCTTGCGGCGCTGCGCGCGGGCAAGCATGTGCTGTGCGAAAAGCCAATGGCAATCGGCTTTGCCCAGGCCGAGCAGATAGTAACCGAGGGGCGCGAGTCGGGGCGGTTGTTTGGCGTCTCCTACTATCGCCGTCTCTATCCCAAGCTCGTTCGCGCCCGGCAGCTCATCGCCGAGGGCGCCATCGGCCGGCCAGTTCTGGCCGAAGGCAACTGCCACGTTTGGCTCCACATCGAGGGCCGGGAATGGCTGCGCGATCCGACAATGGCTGGCGGCGGACCGCTCTACGACATCGCGTCGCACCGCATCGACGCCATGAACTTTCTTTTCGGCAAGCCGGAGCGCGCCTGCGGGTTGCGCTCTAACGCCGCGCATCAGATGGCAGTGGAGGACTCGGCGACTGTGCTGATGGGAATGCGCGGCGGCGTGCACTGCGTGGTGGACGTGCGATGGAACTCGCGCATAACGCGGGACCAGTTTCGCATTATCGGCGAGGAGGGTGAGATCAATCTCGATCCACTCAACAGTCCGGAGCTGCGCCTGAACACGCGCGAGGGAAGCCGCGTCGAGAGTTTGCCGCCCTCTGGCAACTTCCACGAGCCGCTGGTCGGGAACTTCGTGGACGCGGTTCTGGCAAACGACCCCGGCCGCCTGGCCTGTCCGGCCGAACAGGCTGCATGGGTGGATTGGGTGATTGAGCAGGTAGCGCGTTCGCAGGTAAAAGCTCACTGAAGAACCACTTCGCCGGACGGATTTGCGACGAATTCTCATCAGATTCATCCCATAGGTAGGGCCGTTCATCGTAGCAGGCGTCACGGCGTTCGCCGCCGGTCCAACTAATTCCGCAAAGGTGCAAGGTTCGCCATGGAACTGCCCACACAAATTCTGCTGAACTATGGCTACTTGCTGCTCTTCGCCTGGGTAATGGTGGAGCAATTGGGGATTCCCTTGCCTGCCGCGCCGGTGCTTCTGGCGGCGGGCGCGCTCTCGGTGGACGGCCCGTTGAAGTTTTTTGTGGCGCTCGTTGTTGGTGTGGTGGCCGCAATCGTCGCAGACAGCGCGTGGTTTTTTGTCGGCCGCAACCATGGGCGCCACGTATTGCGCCTGCTCTGCAAGCTTTCGCTGGAGCCCGCGACATGTGTGCGCCGCACGCAGGACTCGTTTGGGCGCCGGCGCGGAGCGATGCTCCTGTTTGCGAAGTTTGTGCCCGGTCTGGCGACACTGGCGCCGCCGGTGGCCGGCGATAACGGCATGGGACTCGGCGCGTTTCTGTTCTATGACGGCATCGGCTCCGTGCTTTGGGTAGGGGCGCTGCTGGCCGGCGGCCGCTTTTTTGGCGATCTGCTCAAGCGCAATTCCGGACTGCTTGACTGGGTTGGGCGCTTCTCCGGCGCGTTGCTTTTTCTCGGCATCGTGGGCTTCTTCGCTGTTCGTCTTTATCGCCAGCGCACAGTGTTCAGCAAACTGGCGGGCGCGCGCATGGAACCCGAGGATCTGAAGCGCCTGATCGATGCGGGAGAGCCGGTGTTTATCGTCGACTTGCGCCATCCGCTTGAACTGCTGCCGGAACCCTTTACGCTGCCGGGCGCGCGTCACTTCTCGCCCGATGCGCTGGCCGCGCGCCACCATGAAATTCCGCGCGATCGCGACGTGGTGCTCTATTGCACCTGCCCCAGCGAGGCTACAGCGGCCAAGACCGCGATGATGCTGCACCGCCTTGGCATAGAGCGCGTACGGCCTCTGCGCGGCGGCTACGATGAGTGGAAGCGGCTGGGTTTTCCGATGGATGCGGTTCCGCCGGTCAATCCTGTGAAGACGGCGGCAAAAACGGCGAATTGACGGCTCAAAGTGCGAATTCCGATTCTTCGCACGGCACACGCGCGCGCTTGCTTCGTACATGCGGCCGCGGCTGCGCGGAAGGCTGCGTTTGATTGCTTCGAACTCGCGGCTGCCTCTGCCACTGCCAGGAATTACGATGAGGGATGGAGCTTCACGGCTCCCGGGAGCACGGCCTTGGCATACGACGATCTGCGCGACTGGATCAAAGCGCTCGAAAAGCACGGCGAGCTTCGCCGCATCCGCGAAGAGGTTTCGCCTGAACTTGAGATTACCGAGATCACCGACCGCGTAAGCAAGATCGGCGCGCATTCCCACCCATCGAGCAAGGAACGCTCGAAGGATGGAGCACGGACGCTCGGTGAGAGTTACGCGCCCGGAGGACCGGCGCTGCTGTTTGAGAATATCAAAGGGCATCCCGGCCAGAAGGTTTTCATTAACCAGTTCGGCTCGGAGCGGCGCATGGCGATGGCGCTGGGCGTGGAGCGGCTCGACGAAATTGCCGAGCGCATTCACGGGCTGATGAACCTGAAGCCGCCGACGGGCGGATTCCTCGACAAGTTGAAGATGCTGCCACAACTGGCCGAACTAGCCAACATCTTTCCAAAGACCGTGAGCGCGAAGGACGCGCCGTGCAAGGAAGTTGTGCAGCGCGAAGGCATCGACCTGAACGTTTTTCCGATTCTCAAATGCTGGCCGCACGATGGCGGACGGTTTATTACGCTGCCCTGCGTGCATACGCGGGACCCACGGACGGGCCGGCGCAACATCGGCATGTATCGCATGCAGGTCTACGACGGGCAGACCACCGGCATGCACTGGCAGCGGCAAAAGGTGGCCGCGGAGCACTACCGCGAGGCGCTGCGTGCGGCCGTCTCAGCCGATGAGATCAACCAGGACCAGAACGGCCCGAAGGGCGCTTCGCGCGTCGCGGTAATGGCCGAGTCGGCGGGCGGCGCAGTGGCGATTCCCGCGCAGCCTGCGGGCGCCGCGCAGCTTGCTTTGGGCAGCCTGAAAGGTTCGCGGCTCGAGGTAGCCGTCGCAATTGGCACAGACCCGGCGACGACGTTTTCGGCGATCGTTCCCGCGCCGCCCGATGTTGAGGAGTTTCTGATTGCTGGATTCCTGCGGGGCAAGCCGGTCGAGATCGTCAAGTGCGAGACGGTTGATCTCGAAGTGCCGGCTCATGCGGAGATTGTGCTTGAAGGCTATGTGGAACTGGGCGAGCTTCGCTCCGAGGGGCCGTTTGGCGACCACACGGGTTTCTATACACTGCCGGACGATTACCCGGTCTTCCATCTCACGTGTATTACGCATCGTAGGGATCCGATTTATGCGGCGACGATCGTGGGCAAGCCGCCGATGGAAGACGCATGGATGGGCAAGGCCGTGGAGCGGATCTTTCTGCCCGCGATGAAGATGACGATTCCGGAGCTGGTGGATGTTCACCTGCCCGTCGAAGCAGTCTTCCACAACCTGATGATCGTGTCGATCAAAAAGAGCTATCCGGGCCAGGCGCGCAAGGTGATGAACGCCATCTGGTCTCTGGGGCAGGCCATGTTTACCAAGTGCATCGTGGTAGTGGATGAGGACTGCGACGTTCAGAACATGAGCGAGGTGGTGCTGCGCGTGGCCAACAACATCGACCCCGAGCGCGACATCCAGTTCACCCTCGGGCCAGTCGATTCGCTCGATCACGCGAGCCGCCTGCCCAACTACGGTTCAAAGATGGGCATCGACGCTACGCGCAAGTGGAAGGCGGAGGGTTTCAACCGCCCGTGGCCGGCGATGATCGAGATGGACCGCGCCACAAAGGCGAAGGTCGATGCGATGTGGGAGAAGCTGGGGCTCTGACCGGTTTCCGCCTGTGTTCGTCATGTGTTCACATGGTGCGAGCTCCGGGCAATACCGTGCCCTGCTCTGTTATATCTAGACCCATGCGGTTTGACCTTTTCAGCCGCCTCGCTGTTATTGCGACAGCGCTGGCGCTAGCCATTCCTGCCCCCGCCCAGCAAACCTCCGGAACCTTTCGCTGGGTCGATTTTCATGCTCCCCAGGACCAGAACATCGTGGTCTGGGTTACGCGGTCGCTTGCAGTGGAGAAGTGGACGGCCATTCGCGAGATCGGCCTGGAGTACGATGCCGCTCTGGTGGAGACGGCCGATCGCAAGGGATCTCAAGCGTCGCCCAGCAGCGACAGCTTCACAATCTGGAATGTATCGCTCACCAACCACTTGATCACACCGCTCATCAAGGGCGTGAACCTGCGCTGGTTCGATGTGCAGAACTTTGCCACAGGCGCGCCCGCTGAGCCGACGATTCTCTACGACAACTGCCACGACTGCGCTGCCAGCACCTATTTCACGAGCTTTCACTACGACTATGTGGGCCACACGTGGGCAGCGCGCTGGATACGCGGCAGCCAGGGGATTCCTGTTTGGAATATGAATCCGGACAGCGCCGCGGGAGTGACGTGGACGCAGGTTTACGCCCTGATGCCGGGCGCTCAGGACCGCGACTACCTGTGCACATGGAACCACTTCGACTACGGCAAAGGACGGCAGTCGAACGACATGATCTTTCGCTATGACGTGGACCCGATGACAGGCCTCGATCGCACGGTGGAACTGACCGGCGCAGAGGCCGAAGCCATGAAGGTCACCCTCTGCCGCGGACAGGATGCAATCCAGGGCCTGGAACGAGGCCAGAACTCGGATCTGTGCCAGCAGATTCTCAAGTTGCATCCTGCGCGACGACCGGTAACCACGCCTCCGGCCAACAATCGCGGGCAATCCAGCGCGGGACACAGACGTTATTAGCACGGCTTCGCGAGGTCAGGCCCCGTGATCTTCGCCCGGCAACCATCGTATACTGATCGCATGTCGATTGTGCGCAGCATTGCCGGTATCGCCAAGGGAATGAGCATTACGGCGCGCGAGGCTTTCGCGCCGACTGAGGTGGAAAACTACCCTGACGGCCCCGGCCCCAATCGCGGCGCGATCTTCGAGTCGCGCTTCCGCGGTGCGCATGTCTTGCAGCGGGACGAGAACGGCCTGGAGAAGTGCGTGGCGTGCTTTCTGTGCGCCGTGGCCTGCCCTTCCAACTGCATCTATATCGAGGCTGCCGAGAATACCGCCGAAAACCGAATCTCGTCGTCGGAGCGATACGCCAAGGTCTACAACATCGACTACAACCGCTGCATCTTCTGCGGCTACTGTGTTGAGGCTTGTCCGACAGACGCCATCACCCACGGTCATGGCTTCGAGCTGGCCACGCTGAACGCGACGAATCTGGTAATGCGCAAGGAAGACATGCTGGTGCCGGTGGCGGCGCTGGCGACGAAGTAGTTCGCTGGCTCGTCCGGTCGGCCAGAGATTCCCAGAAAAGCATCAAGCGAATCGCCTCACTTATCTGTAGCCTATGCTCCCTTTGATGAGGCGAAGGAGCAGAATTGGCGTATGTTTGAACTGCGATCCAAGGCAAGAGCCTTCGCCATCGCGACTTTGCCCGAAAGCGTGGTGCGTTTCATTCGCGGTTGCAGATACCGGGGTTACCTGGCGCACGTTCAATATCGTCTCAAATCAAGAATCTATCGCAACCGTTACGCGAAGGCCAACGCCACGGCGCCGGAGGCAACCATTGTATTCCCCGCCCAGTGCTTAATCCGCGCTCCTTCCGATGCCGACGACGTCTGCGAATCCTTTGATCCTTCAGATGGAAGTATCCAGATGCGGTGGAAGAGTAGCCGGCTTCATGCGCGCAGCTGCCGGCAGAAAGACCCTGTGGGACGTTGGCGCACTCTTTGGTTTCTTTTCCTTGGCGTTCACGCTCACGGGGTTTGGCCGGCGGGCGTTGGCCTTCGAGCCCAACCCGGATTCGAGCAGAAAACTAAGAGAAGGCCTCAACCTCAACCCTAGTGCGCACGTTGAGGTCTTTGACTTCGCCGTTGGTTTGCCCGGCGAGGTGGTGACATTTCAGAGCGGGTTTCATTTCATCGCCACCGCCGGATTGGAAGCTTCCCCCCGCAGGCAATGTGGTTCAGATTGAGACCACCTCCATCGATCAGCTCATCGCGAAGAGTTTTGTCCCGCCAGACATGATCAAGATCGATGTAGAAGGGCATGAATTCGAAGTGTTGCAAGGAGCAAGAAAACTATTTTTGTCGACGATGCCCTGAACCGGCTGACGGCGGCCGCCGGAGGCTATGGAAACCGCCAGTACACCTGCGACGCGGACGGAGACCTGTTGACGGATCACAGGACTGAGCACGTTTGCGGTCCTGCGCGAAGGGAACGCGTTACTTCACCCAGACCTTGGGCTCGACCGACAAGCCGGGACGGAGCCGGTGCGTGGGATCCTCGCTCTGGAGATCGGTGAAGTCAATGCGCACAGGAAGACGCTGCACCACTTTGACGTAGTTGCCGGTGGCGTTCTCCGGCGGAAAGAGCGACAGCACCGAGCCGGTGGCGCCGCCTATCTGCGTCACGCGGCCCTTGTAGTTCTTGCCGGTAGCGTCGACATGAATTTCGACCTTCTGCCCGGCTTGCATGTGCTTGAGCTGCGTTTCCTTGAAGTTCGCCGTTATCCAGATGTCGTCGAGCGAAACCAGTGTGAGCAGATTCTGGCCGGCGGAGACGTTCTCGTCGATCTCGACACTCTTGCGGGTAACGATACCGTTGGCCGGGGCCACGATTTTGGTATAGCTCAGGTTGAGCCTGGCCTGATCGAGCTGCGCCTGCGCCTGCTCCACCTGCGCTTCAGCCTGCTTGGCGCGGGCATTTTGTGCAGCTACCTGCTGCGGAGCGGTTTGCGCGTACTTAAGGCCAGCCTGGGCCTGTGTTTCGCGCTCGTGGGCCACGCGTACGGCGTCTTCAGCGGCCTTTTGGCTGGCCAGAGCATCGGCCAGCGCGGCTTTGGAGGCGTCGGCAGCGGCCAGCGCCGCATCGAACTGCTGTTTGCTGATTACGTCTTTCTTGACCAGCGGGATATAGCGAGCAAGATCCGACTGAGCTTTGAAGTTATTGGCCTGGGCCTGCTCCACACGCGCGCGCGCGGCAGCCAGTTGCTGCACGGCTTGTGAAACGCCGGCCTGTGTGCCGCTCACATCGGCGCCGGCCGAACGCAGATTGCTGGCAGTATTGACGGCGACGATCGGCACGTTCACATTCGCCGCCGCGGCGTTGGCGCGGGCGCTGGCGAGAGCGGCTTCGGCATTCTCCACGGCGACTTCATAATCGCGCGGATCGAGCTCCGCGATGATCTGGCCCGCCTTCACTTGCTGATTCTCTTCAACATAGATCGTGAGCACGTGGCCGGTGATGCGCGAGCTGACCTGAATCAGATGGCCGTCCACCTGTGCGTCGTCGGTGTCTTCGCTGTAGGTGGAGCGCCACCAGACGCCGAGCGCAACAAGCGCCGCCACCACCACGGCAACGATTAAAATGCCTCTGCGGCGGGACTGCGGCGCTTCAATCTCTGTCTCCGCGGCCAATTCGTTTTGTTCTGGATTTGGTGTTGGGTCCGCCACTTTACTTCCCTCCCACATATTTTTTGTAGTCGAGCCCTGCGCCAAGAGCGCGCGCCAGACTGAGTTTCGCCACGTTGTGCCGGTAAAGACTGGCTACATACTGGCTGTCGGCCTGGGCCACGGACTGTTGCGCCTGACTTACGGCCAGGTTGTCGCTGACGCCGTTGGCGTAGCGTTCCTGCGCTTCCTTGAGCGCCTCGTTGGCGAGGGCCATGCTGGACTGTGCTACCTGAACCTGCTTCTGCGCCGAGGCGATATCGAGCAGCGCATCGCGTACATCGGCCTCAATCTGCGCCTGCTTGTCGCTCAGTTGCGCCTGCGCGGTATCGAGCTGGGCCTGCGCCTGCTGGGCCTGGCCGCGCAAGGCAAACTCGGCAAATACGGGCACGCTCAAAGTGGCCGATGCGTCTACGGTGCCGTGCGAGTGGGCCAGCGTAGGGCCGATGTCGCCATAGTCGGCGTCGGTCTGGATGGTGGGCAGCCGCGCCGCTGTGGCCGCTTTGCGTTGCGCCGCCGCCGCTGCGGTCACCTCCACCAGCGCCGCCAGGTCTTTGCGGTTCTGTTCGGCCTGCTTGATGAGCGCATCCGCGTTGAGCGTGTCGTAGGGCGCGTAAGGCGCTTTGTCCGTCAGATGGATGCGCTGGTCGAGCGGCAATCCAATGATGCGCTTCAGCGCCAGCTTGTCCTTTTCGAGAGCGTCCTGAGCAGCGATCAACTGCTGCTCGATCGACTGGTAGTCAACCTTGGCGCGCAACTCATCGAGAAGCGGCGCCGTGCCCGCGCTGTGATTGGCCGTTGCCTGATCGAGCGAGATTTTCGCGGTGGCAGCCTGGGCCTCGGCGCTCGACACCTCGGTTTGGTCGGCAAGCACCAGCAGATAGGCGTTGCCCACGGTGAGCACGACCAGGTCGCGCGCATCCTGAGCAGACAGTTGCGCAGCGGTAAAGTTGTGGCGCGCGGCCAGATAGTTGCGCAGTGACGCGACATTGACAAGCGACCACGTCATGGAGGCACGCACGTCTGTGTAGCCGAAAGGCCCTATGACCGTCGGAAAGCCAGGTATGCGAAAGCCTTCGGCGGGAAGATCGCTCTGTACCGCCGCTTCTCTGGCGTTGAAGTCCACGGAGGGCAGCAGCGTTTGCAACTGGCTCAGCCGCTGAGCGCGCGCTCCGGCGGTTTGGGTGTTGCTGAGAATGATGCCCAGATTCGTCTGCAAACCGCGCTGGATGGCGTCGTCGAGCGAGAGGTTCAGGGTTTCCGCCGAAGCCTTACCCACCGGGACGCTGCCCTGAAAACTCGCGGCCGGGGGCGGACCCGGCGCGGGCGCAGGCGGAACTGGTGCGGTTTGCGCGGCCGCAAGAGAGTGCACCATCGCCGCGGCGCTCAATAAAAGGCCTGCGGCCCATGGCCGAATCCTGTTTTGGATAAAATTATCTGGCAATTTGAACCTTAATCGGGAACAGCGGTCGCTTTCACCCATCGATGTTGGTACTCCATTATGGATGCTTCCATGTCGCGGCGCGGTTCTTTAAGTAGTGTATCGAATTGATCTTCTGTTTGGCTGCGGCGCCGTTACGCGAAAGTCCATGACTTGCGTTGCGCCATAAGTATTGCAGGATGGAGACCACCGGCTACTGCGTTACCATGATTGCCATGCACGTTCTTTCCGCAGCCGAGATGCAGGCATGCGACCGCGCCACCACCGAGCGATTCGGCATTCCCTCGATTGACCTGATGCGCGCGGCTTCCTCGGCCGTCGCTGCTTTCGCACGCCGCGAGTTTCCTCATGCGCGCCGCATCACCGTGCTCTGCGGAACCGGCAACAACGGCGGCGACGGCATGATGGCGGCGTGGTTGCTCGCAGAAGCCGGACTCGACGTGACCACGCTGCTGCTGGGCGCGCCCGAAAAGCTCAAGGGCGACGCGGCCGTGGCGTGGAGCGAACTCACCCAGCCCATGCGTGGCCGGGTCCATGTTGTCGCGAGCGCCGCCGAACTGGCCGCGCATGAAGATGCGCTGGCAGCCGACCTGATCGTCGACGCCTTGCTCGGCACGGGATTCAAGCCGCCGATGAAAGGCCTGGCGCTGGCAGCGCTCGAATGGATGCGGAAGAGTACGGCGCCGGTTCTTGCGGTCGATCTTCCCTCCGGCTGGCCCTCCGATGAGACCGCAGCCACCTTCACCGGCCCGGTTTTTCCAGCCGATGCCGTCGTCACCTTTACTGCGCCCAAACCGGCGCATGTCTTCGGGAGCCTCACGCGCCGCTGGGATCAGCCCGTCGTCGTCGTGCCCATCGGCTCGCCCGATGCGGCCATTGCCTCGGATCTCGGCATCGACTGGGCCGGCTCGTCGATTGAACTGGTGCGAACGCCGCGCCTCGCTACGGCCAACAAGGGCAACTTCGGCCACGTACTTGTTGTGGGCGGCACGTTCGGTTCGGCGGGAGGCAAGGCCGGAGCCCCCGCCATGGCGGCCCTGGCTGCTTTGCGCGCAGGCGCGGGCCTCGTCACCGTGGCCGTTCCCGCGCCTGCGTTGCCGGTGGTCGCGTCTTTCGCTCCGGAGTTGATGACCTGGCCGCTCGCGGCCACGGCGGAGGGACAGATCGCTGCGAACAACCTCGACGCGAAGGAACTTACCCAACTCGCCGCCGGAAAAACCGTGCTCGCCATCGGTCCGGGACTCGGACAGGGCACGGAGACCGTGAAATTCACCACGGGCCTGCTGGCCGCCACAAAGATGCCCGCGGTGGTCGACGCCGATGGCATCAACATCCTCGCCACTAAGCCGGTGCTATTGGCAAAGCTCGCCAAAGGCCGCACTCTGGTACTCACGCCACACCCCGGCGAGATGGCTCGCCTCATCGGCAGCACTGCCGCGGGAGTTCAGACCGATCGGTTGAAAGCGGCGCGCGAATTTGCCCGGCGCTTCGGCGTCACGCTGGTGCTGAAAGGCGCGCGCACGCTCGTCGCGCACCCCGACGGCCGCGTTGCCGTAAACACCAGCGGCAATCCCGGCATGGCCAAGGGCGGCAGCGGCGACGTGCTCACCGGCCTGATTGCCGGCCTGCTGGCGCAATTTCCGGAAGATGCCGCGCGCGCCGTCGAAGCTGCGGTTTATCTGCACGGTCTGGCTGCGGACATCGCCGTGCGCGAGACCGATGAGCACACGCTCCTCGCCACAGATTCGCTTGCCCGTCTTGCCCAGACATTCCGCTCCGAACACCACCGCATTGCCGCTGGCGGCCCGAACGGGTATGTTTGGTTGCAGGGGCATTGCAGGCGCTGAGCGAATTGCCGCGCGAAGATCCCCAAAGGGGCTCAGGAATGAACAACGCAGCAGCGACCGCGGAAGGCAGAATGTACGAGTTCACCACGCAAAGCGGCGCGGACACCATCGCTGTGGGCCGCAAACTGGCCGAGTTGCTTGCGCCCCCTCATCTGCTGCTGCTGCGCGGGGACCTCGGCGCCGGCAAGACCACGTTGGTCAAAGGCATTGCCCAGGCGCTCGACGCCGCAGAGCCCGACGAGGTGACCAGCCCCACCTTTACGCTGATCCACGAATACGACGGCTCGCGCCAGGGCAAGCCAGTCAAGCTCTTCCACCTCGATGTCTATCGCCTCGAAAGCGAGCGCCAACTCGAAACCCTCGGCCTCGACGATCTGTTTTCGGACGACGCGCTGATCCTGGTCGAGTGGGGCGAAAAATTCAAAAGCATCCGCAAGCGCTCGACGGGCGAGATCGCGATCACCTCGGAAGGCGGCGACACACGCAAGATTACGGTGACAGTGAAGGAATAGCGAATCAGTGAACCCGCAATTCTTCTGCCTCCTCATCTCCTTGCACCAACTGATACAAGTGCATCAGGACCACCATGAACCGCATCCCATTCAACGAAGTCCGCGAGACCCTTGCCGCTGTTCTCGTGAAGTTTGGATTCTCCCAGGACCGCGCTCAGACGTGCGCGCGTCTCTTTGCTGAAGTCACCCGCGACGGCGTCTACACGCACGGCATCAATCGCTTTCCGCGCTTGGTGGCTACGATTCGCAATGGCTGCGTCGACCCGGCAGGCGAGCCGGTAACCACTGCGCGTTGTGGCGCGCTGGAGCGATGGGACGGCCGCAAGGGGCCCGGCAATTTGAACGCGCTTGCCGCCATGGACCGCGCCATTGCGCTTGCCCGCGAGCTTGGGCTAGGCTGCGTAACCATGGGCAACACGAATCACTGGATGCGCGGCGGCACCTACGGCTGGCAGGCCGCCGAGGCGGGCATGATCGGCATCTGCTGGACCAACACCATGCCGAATCTGCCGCCCTGGGGCGGTGTCGAGCCGGTCCTCGGAAACAATCCCCTGGTGATTGCCGTGCCTCGCTCGCGGGGGCACGTGGTTCTCGACATGGCCATGTCGCAGTATTCCTACGGTGCACTCGAAAGCTACAGGAAGCGCGGCGAGATGCTGCCCGTCGATGGCGGCTTCGATACCGAAGGGAATCTGACGCGCGATCCCGCGGCGATCGAGAGGTCGTGGCGGCCGCTGCCCGTGGGCTACTGGAAGGGATCGGGACTCTCCGTTGTGCTGGACATGGTGGCCGCGACGATGGCGATGGGCCGCGCCACGCACCAGATCGCTCCCGACCCGCTGCGCGAAGCCGGCGTCTCGCAGATCTTTTTCGCTCTCAATCCCGCCGGTCTGGGGCCTGAGGCGCAGGCTGAGCAGATCGCCGATGGAGTGGTCGCATCGCTCGACAACTGCCGGCCCGCCGAGCCGAATCGCAAGGTGCGCTATCCCGGTGAGCAGACTCTGCGCATTCGCGAGGAAAACCTGCGCCTGGGACTCCCCGTCGAGCCGGCCGTCTGGGATGAAATTATGGGGATGTAACCTGTCCGGATCGGGACAGGGCACAACATTTCTTCAATCCGCGGCAAATCGCCGGTCACTGAAGATGAGGAGTGAAAAGACAGTATGGAAGTTGCCGAAATCGTCGCTCAATTGGAGCGGCTGAAAGAAAACTTCGAGCGCGAGGCCGTAGAAGCGGCAATTGCTCGCAGGGAAGAAGTGACTCCGGAACTTCTTCGCATCTTGGAGGAGATCGCGGACCCTGAAGGGGCTAGCCGCCGTGTTGCAGAAGGCGATTATATGGGGCATCTTTACGCCCTCTATCTGCTGGCACAGTTTCGCGAGACTCGCGCCCACCCGCTCATCTTGAAGATCGGTCAGCTTCCGAGCGATCTTCTCGATGGCCTCCTGGGAGACTTCGTTACCGAAGGCTTCGGCAATGCCCTTGCTTCGACCTGCGGTGGGGACATCTCCGGAATTCAATCCCTGATCGAAAATCCTGCTGCCGATCAATGGGCCAGGGGCGCTGCCCTCGGGTCTCTCGCGACCCTGGTTGCCGCCGGGATAAAGAGCCGCGAAGAAATTGCCGGCTATTTGGGGGAGCTATTTCGCGGAAAACTAACCGATACAAACGATATTGCTTGGAGTGACCTCGTCGTATACGCGACTGACCTCTGCGCCACCGAACTCCTCGGCGACATCGAACAGGCATACGCCAAAGGGCTGGTGGATCCCGGGATCATCGAGCTAAGCGAAGTGAATCAGGATCTCGCGAAAGGAACCGCCTGGGCATTGAAGCGGCTTGCTGACAACCCACATCGTAAGCTCATCAACGATACCATCGAGGAATTCGGCCGGTGGGCCTGCTTTCACAGAGATGAAGAGCATCGGGCGCGTCGAATGGACGAGCTGTCGAAGCCTTACGATCCGGAGTGGGATGGGAATAGTGTCCCGTACAAACGGGACACGCCAAAGATCGGACGGAACGAGCCGTGCCCCTGCGGCAGCGGCAAAAAGTACAAGAAGTGCTGCGGACGTTAACTCCGCCGTCCCCGCCAACTCCGCTCAGAACCCCATGATGTTGTAGCCGCAATCCACGTAGAGCGTCTCGCCCGTCACCGCGCTGGCGAGATCGCTGGCGAGAAAGAGCGCCGTACCGCCCACTTCGCTCTGGTCCACGTTGCGGCGCAGAGGCGCGCGCTCGGCGTGCGACTTGAGCATGTCGCCCAGCGCGCCCACGCCGCGCGCCGCCAGGGTCTTGATGGGCCCGGCGGAGATCGCGTTGACGCGAATGTTCTTCGGACCCAGCTCGTAGGCCAGGTAGCGCACGGCCGATTCAAGCGACGACTTGGCCAGCGCCATCACGTTATAGTGCGGCACTACCTTTTCGGCGGCGTAGTAGCTCAGGGTCATGATGCTGCCCCCCTCGGCCATCAGAGGCAGCGCGCCGCGGCTCACCGCGATGAGCGAGTAGACGCTCACGTCGTGCGCGATGCGGAAGCCTTCGCGACTGGTGTTGATGAACGAGCCCTTCAGATCCTCGGCCGGCGCGTAGGCGATGGCGTGCACCAGGATGTCGATCTTCGCGTACTTTTCCTTGAGCTCCGCGAACAGTGCCGCGATCTCTTCGTCGTTTGAGACGTCGCACCGGAAGCCGCTGGCATTGCCGAGCTCGTTGATCAGGTCTTCGGCCTCGGACCTCATGCGTTCGTTTTGGTAACAGATGGCCAGGGTGGCGCCGGCCTCGTGGAGTTTCTGGGCGATGCCCCATGCGATTGAACGCTTGTTCGCCAGCCCGAAGACCACGGCCGTTTTGCCTGCCAGATTAATCATGCGATGAGAGTTCCTCCAAGAATCGAGTGCAAAAGGGAAACGGCGGAGCCGCGTCGCGCCAACTCTCAGAATATCAGAACGATTTTCGCGCCCTCACCCGCCCAAATCGATCAGCTCCACGTGGCCCACAGGCCGGCCCAGGAATCGCGATCCAAGCCGCTCGAACTTTTCCACCGAATCCGTCGCGAAACAGCGAATCTCGGTCTCGGCCGCCGCGCCTCCAGCCGCACGCGCAACCCTTCCATTGAAGATCTCCACGGCCTGCTCGGCCGCGGCTTCGGCCGAGTCGATCACCTTCACGCCCGGCCGCACCGCGCGCTCGATCAGCGGCCGCAGCAGCGGATAGTGCGTGCAGCCGAGCACCAGTGCGTCCTGATTCATCCCCTGCGCCGCGGCCTCGGCGCGCAGTTCGTTCAAATAGATCTCAATCACCTCGGCGGTGACGGGATGGTCGGTCCATCCCTCCTCGACCAGCGGCACCAGCAGCGGGCACGCCTTTTCGATGGCGCGCAAACCGCGCGCCCGGCAGGCGGCCGCATAGGCGTGGCTGTGCACGGTGGCTTCCGTGGCGATCACCAGCACGTCGCCGGTCGTGGAAGCCTCACGCGCGGCGATGGCTCCCGGCTCGATCACGCCCAGCACCGGAACCGGTACCGCATCCTGAATGGCGTCGAGCGCCAGCGCGCTGGCCGTGTTGCAGGCGATGACAAGAAACTCCGCGCCTTGTTCGCGCACCAGGAACTGCGCGCTCTCGGCCGCGTAGCGCGCAATGGTGCGCCGCGACTTGGAGCCATAGGGCAGCCGCGCCGTGTCGCCAAGGAACGCGAACCGCGCGCCCGGCAGCCGCTCAATGAGCGCGCGCAGCACGGTCAATCCGCCAAATCCGGAATCGAAAACACCGATGGTGGGAGTCATCTTCTTGAGCGTAGCATTCTCCGTCAGCGCCCGATGGCTTTGAGATACGCATTCAACTCCTCGTCCGCGCGAGGAGCGACGCAGCCTCCCGTCCGCTCATACAGGCAAACTCCCTGCCAGCACTGCGACTGCCTGAACCCGAAAGGAAGACCGGGCGCGTTTTGCGGGGCGATTAAAGCGTTGAACGATGGAGCTTCCCCGGCAAGCGCGGAGGCGCCTGGCAGTTGCATCAGCGGCACATTGCGATGGAGATGAACATAGCCTCCCGATTGCGTCCACGAAACTTCATACAATCCCACACCGCACAGATCCGCCCGGCGGCTGAGACGGTCGAAGGCGCCGATGCCCCAGCACGTCTTGTACCAGTTCGCGCATTGCACGGCCAGCAGGGCGGACGAAACGGAAAAGAAGACCACGCCAATAGCCAGCACCCATTGGGGTTTGCCCAGACATCTCGCTCCCGGACGCAGTTCCTCCAGCAGGTCGACCAGTCCCATGGCAGCCAGTGTGAGCGCCGGCGCCACGATCGGATAGATGTAGCGAATCTCCTTGTGCGCGACGAAGCTGTGCGAAATCACGACGATCGCGCACAGAACGGCAAGGAACGGGCTGCGGCGCGCGCCATGAAAGAGCAGCAGGACGCCCGGGCCGAGCAAAACGATGATCGCGAGCAGATACCAGTACCACGGCTCGTGAAACGAAAATTCCTTGCCAATCCCGCTGACGACATTTGTCTGGTAGGAGCGCAGAAACGACTGCCAGGGATAGGACCATGTCATCCAATCTACGGCGCCGAAAAAGAGGACCGGCGCGGCGAAGCCGGCGGCAACGGCGGGCATTCGCTCGCGCCAGCTTCGGAAACAGAAGTAAATGGCCGCGAAGAGCATGGCGGGCAGCAACTGCATGCGCAGACAAGCAGCGAGGCCCAGGAACATTCCTGCAAGGAAGAACCGCTTGCGCTCGCCTATTCTTTGGCCGTAGACACCCAGATAGAGACCGGGCAGCATGATGTGCCCCGCCACAACCTCAGTGAACGTCTTGGGGGCAAAGTAGACCATGGCAAAGTAGAAGGAGCAGGCCAGCGCAGCGATAATTGCCGCGGGAGTTCCACTGGCGCGCCTGGCCCATGCATAGCCGAACCAGATCGTGACAAGCGAGAGCAGCGAGAGCACAAGGTACGTTCCGAACAGGTAGCCGGTCGATCCCGCGCCCATCCACGCCGTCGCGCGCATGATTCCGGCAAGAAACGCTGGGAAGACCCATGAACGGATTCCCAGACGCCACTCCCAGGAAATGACTCCGAATCCATAGACCAGCCTGTGAGCAGGCTCCAGGGTTTGAAAGATCTCGTCGGGGAAGAAGATGTTGGGCGAGGCTACGGCCAGGCCGATGCGGAGTGCGAGAGCGAATGCCAGCAGAGCAGTCCAGGCCAGGATCTTTCGCGTTCGCGTCATGGCTGGTCGCCTTCCGGCGTGTTTGTGGACGGCCCGGCAAGATAGGTGCGCGTCAAATCGGCATGGCCCGCCAGCGTGGCTCGCGGTTGGCCGTTCACCAGGAATCGTACCTGCGTGACACGCGGCAGATTGGCGTTGAGCGTGTCGCAGATGGAGAGGATGGTCAGCGTCTCGGTCTCAAGCCCCGAGGGATGGCCGTTCGCAAAAGCTCCCGTCAGATTCACCACGGCAAGCTGCGGCGAATTTGCCGAGGTCTTTCCGCCGCTCTCCGCGATGGGCACCAGAAACACCTGCGCGATCGAACTGGCGCCGCCGGGAACCGGATGCGTCGAGTCATGTGCGGCATAGAGGTCAAGCAGTTTGCCCAGCAGCGCGCGCGCCCGGTCTTCAGGGTTCTGCGGCAAGGGCAGAGTCAGAATCCGCGGCGAGACGGAGTTGTCCGCGTCGTTAGCCACCATCAGAGTCGCCTGCTCGGCCGGGGCCACCTGCGGCGCATGTGTTGGCGCCACAACCTCACCGCGCAGCAGCCGTTCGTGCGCGCGCCGCAACTGGTTCCACAACACGGTTCCCATCGTCGCCGAGGCGACAAGCAAAATCACGATCAGCACGGTCTGGTGGCGGGGAATCACGGCTGTTTTTCTCCCAATGGGGCGCCGTTGGATCGCCACTCCACCAGCGCCGCTGCCAGGGCATCCGCCACCTTGGCCACGAATACGGCCCCATCTGCGCCGGCCGTATCCTGCGCGTCTGCCGGGAGTTGCGGGGCTACTTCAACCGCCACCGCCGGACAGGCCATGCTGTCGATCGCAGGCAGCGCCGTGCGGCCCAATGTCACCGGGATACCCGCCTGGGTAAGCGCCGAATTCAACACACCCGCAAGCTCCGTGCTGCGCGCCACCCACGCCGATTGCGCCGTCCGCCACGGCATCAGCGGAGCATCCTTAGCAGCGGGAAGAGAGGAGAGAAACAGGTGCACGGCGGGCGGGTTCTTCCCGCTTGCCGGAGCGGCGTGCAGATTCAGGCAGGCCGAGGCTTTGGCGTGGTTGGCAATCTCGGCGCGGTGGTCCGCGTCGACATCCATATCCGACTCGCGCGTCGTCACCACGGAGATTCCGCGCGCCGCGAGCAGCGAGCGCAGCCTGACGCTCAGCGCCAGCGTCAGATCCTTTTCCGATTGGCTGCCGAGCTTTGCGCCCAGATCGTCGCCGCCGTGAGCCGCGTCCAGCACCACAGCAAATCGCTGCGGAGCCGCCGCAGCCGGGCTTTGCGCGGCAAGCAGGCACCGCGCGCAGACAAGAAGCATGCAGGCGAAGACGACTGTCCGGCTGAAGGCTGCCGCAGTTCCAGGTTTACGGAACTCGCCACTCCTCGCAGACCGTGCGAAAAGCACGAAGCGCGCGTTGATCGGTCCACCGTCCACGATTCACTAACCACTCACTACCGGTCGCTGCTCACGCCTTACTCCAACGCATAAATCGTCAGGCCGCTCAGCAGTTTGGGGAAGAAGTCCGTCGATTTCTGCGGCATCACCTCACCCGCGAAGGCCACTTCGCGCAACTGTTCCATGGTGACGGGATTGGTCAGGAATGTTACGTCTGCCTCGCCCTTGCGCACCTGATCGACGGCCTCGCTCGCGTCGCGCAGGTAGCGCAGATTGGTCTGCTCACGCACCTTTTCGGCGTCGAGGCCGAGAAGGCGGTCGAGAACGACCGAGTGCAGTTGGGTCAGGTCGAGCTGCCGCTGCCGTTCGGGCACGTCCGCGAGCACCTTCGTCATTGTCTCGGGTTTGGCGCACAGCAAGAAGTCGCCGCCGCGCGTCACGGCCACAAATGCCGTGACCTTCTGTGCTTTCAACGCCGCGATGTAACTTTGCGCATCTCCGGGCGCGAGCTTCTCCACGGTAAAAAACTCCTCGGCCCTGGCGCGAAACGCGGCAGGGTCGAAGTCCTTCAGGCTGTGCACCACGCGATGCGTCGGCAGAATCACCAGGCCGTCGGAATCCATGTTCACGAATGTCATCATCGCCGCGGCCTCTGGATATGCAGGCTGCGGAAGGCCAGTGGCGCTCATCTCCGGCTGAACAGCCGCGGTGGATGCGTGCTCCCTCGCATAATTCAGCGCAGTCTCGTAGCGGTGGTGCCCGTCGGCAATGATCAGCTTTTTGTCGGCCATGGCTGTTGTCAGCAGACGAATGACGGCGGGATTATTCACGCGCCACAGCCTGTGCACCACGCCGTATTCATCGGTCACTTCGACATCGGCGGGCCCCTTGCCGTCATAAAGAATCTTCTCCACGCTGCCCGAGGGGTCGGAGTAAAGCATGAAGATCTGCCCGAAGTGCGCCCGCGTGGCCTTCAGCAGGTTCAGCCGGTCGCTTTTGGGTTTTGAAAGCGTCTGCTCGTGCCGGAAGACCACCTTCTCGGAATAGTCGTGGAGCTTGCCCAGCGCGATAAACCCGCGCCTTTCCTTCACAATTCCGGCTCCAGGCACCTGGAATCGCTGAGCATAAGCGAACACGCAGGGATCCTGCTCCTGCGCCAGTACGCCGCACTCCCGCCAGGCGCGAAAATCCCTCGCCGCGCGGGTATAGACATTTTCGCCCTTTTCCGCGTCAAATAGTTCAGGCAGGCCCAGAATGATCCGGACCAGGTTATAGGGACTGCGCTGGTAGTAGGCCTGTTGCATAGCAGGCGAAATCTTGTCGTAGGGCTGTGTGACCACGTCGTCCAGCCGAACTGCAGCGGGGTTGTAGCGCCAGGCGCGAAAAGGATAAAGACGAGCCATGAGGAAGGTTGTTCTCCGCCGTTAAAGAGGTGGATTTTTGCCCCGGACGCCGTTGCCGGCAGCTAGTTATCGGGGCGCTCAGGCTTGATTGTATCCCAGCCTACCGGCAGGTTCCGGATCGCCCGCGTTCTGCCGGTTTAAACCTGTGCGCGGCTGTTACGCCGGAGACACACAAAGCGTGCTACTATCTCGTTCAACCCCCTTGGTGCCGCATGATTTTGCTTCCCCAGGAGCGCGTGAGCCACGGCGGGGGCGGCGACCTCCTCGCGATCTGCCGCCGGATGTCTTTTTGCGTGTTGGCAGCGGTTCTGGTTCTGGCGCGAGCCTCGGCCCAGGAAGACCAACTCAATAAAGTGCACGTAGGGCCTCCGGCAACTCCCGCCGCGCCTGCCGGCGAACCCAAAGGCGCTGAGGCAGGTCCTGAATCCGGGTCTGCCGCCATGCGCATCCACCCCGGTTCGTTTATCCGCGCCGACGTCGATCTGGTGCTGGTTCCCGTCACCGTCACCGATCCGCTGAATCGCCTGGTTACCGGCCTCGAAGCGGAGGATTTCCAGGTCTTCGAGAACAACAGCAAACAGAAGATATCGAGTTTTGCATGTGAAGACGCCCCGGTCTCGATCGGCATCATCTTCGACCTTTCGGGATCCATGACCTCCAAGCTGCTTCGCGCCCGCGAAGCGATTCTGCAGTTCATCAAGACCGCCAACCCGCAGGATGAGTTCTTTGTTATCGGCTTCAACGACCGGCCAGAGCTGCTGGATGACTTCACCAGTTCTGTTGACGATATCAGGGCCCGGCTGGCGAATGTGCATGCCGGCCATCGCACCGCGCTCCTCGACGCCATCTACTACGGCCTCATCAAAATGGACGACGCGCACCACCAGCGCAAGGCGCTGCTCGTGGTCTCCGACGGCGGCGACAACCGCTCGCGCTACACCGAAAACGAAGTGCGCGCCGAGGTGCGCGAGGCCGACGTGGAGATCTACTCCATCGGCATCTTCGATCCCTACGCGCCCACCCCCGAAGAGCGTACCGGCCCGCAACTGCTCGACGACATCAGTACTGCTACCGGCGGGCGCCTTTTCCGTGTCGACGATGTGGATGAAATGAGCGATATTGCGGAAAAGATCTCCACCGAACTGCGGAACCAGTACGTCATCGGCTACAAGCCCGGTAACCTGACCCGCGACGGCAAGTGGCGTAAAGTGAAGGTAAAGGTAGATCCTCCACCGGGATTGCCTCCGCTGACCGTTTATGCTCGTACCGGGTATTATGCGCCATTGCATTAGAGCGGCCTTGGCCGCGTTTTTCGTCACTTCGGGACTCTTGTTCCCTGCGCTTCGCGCCCAGCAGGCGCCTCGGGCAGCGGCTCCGTCAGCTCATTCTCAGCCGCTGACCGAGGACACCGATCCGGTGCGCTCGCCCGACATCGTGCCTCCAGTGGCGCCGGCAGGAGTCGTGCGCAAGCAGGGTAAAGGCTACTTATTGCGCACGAACGTCGAAGAAGTCGTATTAAACGCCACTGTGCTCAACAGCGACCAGCAATTGGTCGAAAACCTGACCAAAGACAATTTCACGGTCTACGAGGACAGCGTCAAGCAGACCATCATCAGCTTCCAGCACACCGATCTGCCGGTGTCGATGGGCCTCGTCATCGACAACTCCGGCTCCATGTACCGCAAGCGGCCTGCCGTCAACAAGGCCGCGCTCGATCTGGTGCTCGCCTCGAACCCGCAGGACGAGGCCTTCGTGGTCAACTTTTCCGACGAGGCCTTCATCGACTGTGATTTCACGTCAAACATCGCGAAGCTCCGCGACGGACTTTCGCACATCGACTCGCGCGGCGGCACTGCGCTCTATGACGCCGTCGCCGCTTCGGCCGACAAATTGGCTTCCGACGCCAAACGGCCCAAGCAGGTGCTGGTGATTATCACCGACGGCGACGACAACGCCTCGAGCCTCGATCTGGAACAGACCATCCACCGCGTGCAGGAACTCTCCGGCCCGGTGATTTACTCGATCGGCCTGCTGTTCGGCAACGAAATGTCCCGAGCCGAGACGCGCCACGCGCGCCGCGCGCTCGAAATGCTCTCGCAGGAGACCGGAGGCATGGCCTTCTTTCCCAAATCCGTCGAAGAAGTCGACCAGATCGCCGCCGAGGTGGCGCGCGACATCCGCAGCCAGTACACCATCGGTTATCACTCCTCCAAGCCCATGTCGATTCCGGGCTTCCGCAAGATTGAGGTAACGGCTCAGGCCAGGGGTATGGGTAAGCTCACGGTGCGCACCCGCACCGGCTACTTCCCGTCGCCGCGGCCGATCGGCGAAACCGTAGCCACGCCAAAATAGCGGAAGACGCAGCGGGAGCCGCACCGCGGCATGAATGACCGCAGTTGTTCCTTCGCGCACCTTGCATTTGGAACGGGATGACTCCTTCGCGGCGCAGAAGCCCGGGAGTAAGATGGGATTTCGCCGCCTTCTTGCGATTCAGGAGCCACTTCCATGAAGCCACTTTCTCGCCGCACCGTTTTGCGTTCCACCGGAGCCGCCGCAGCCGCTCTCGCCCTCCGCCACACTGCCTTCTCGTTTCCTGCGAGCCTCAGCGCGCAGTTTAGCCCGTCGGGCGGCGCAAGCGAATCCAGAATCGTTACGATCGCCACCACTTCCTACGGCAAAATCAACGGCTGGGTTGAAGACGGCATCAACATCTTCCGCAGCGTACCCTACGGCGGCGATACCGCTTCCTTCCGCTTTCAGGCGCCGCAACCGCCCAGGCCCTGGACCGGCATCAAATCCTGCAGCGAGTTCACCACGCGCGCTCCACAGTTGACGATCCCCCGCGCGAATACCGCACCCAGCCTGGGACACGCAGGCATGACGCCGCCCGGAGCCCGGTTGCGCATCGCGCCCGAAGCCGGCATCGAGAGCGAAGATTGCCTGCACCTCAACGTCTTCGCGCCCGGGATGCGCGATCATCGCAAGCGCCCCGTGATGGTCTACTTTCACGGCGGCGCGTACAACAACGGCTCTGTCAATAGTCCGCTCTACGACGGCAAGCGCCTGTGCAAACGCGGCGACGTGGTTGTCGTCACTGTGAATCACCGGCTCAACGCCTTCGGCTTTCTCTATCTCGCCGCGATCGACCCCAAACAGTATCCCGACTCGGGCAACGTGGGAATGCTCGACCTGGTGCTCGCGCTCCAGTGGGTTCGCGAAAACATCGCCGAGTTCGGCGGCGACCCTTCCCGTGTTTT
>JAJYFA010000012.1 GCA_021790995.1 Acidobacteriota bacterium | reverse complement strand
CTCCCGGGAAACAATCTCAAGAAAATAGCGGAACTGTTAAGAATCAAGGGAGCGGGCGGTTGTGTCAAGCGCAGAGACAATCAGTGTCAAACAGAGACAGGCAGCGGGGAGCACTCGATTGAACACTGCCTCTCCGGAAAGCGGGACGGCGGCAACTGCCCGATCTTCGCGGCGGCCCACTAAAATGAAGTCATTGTGCAGACCATTCGAGTGGAAACACCATCGGCGAAGTACGACGTAATCACTGGCAGTGGCTTGCTGGAGACTCTGGCCGCGCGCATCGAGCGGGCGGCGGGGCGTCTTCCGCGGCGGGTCTTCGTGCTGACCTCGCCGGAGATCTGGGCCTTGTGGGGCGAGACATTTTGCTCGTCTTTCGTGCGATCGCGGATTGAGCCGCCGATCGCGCTGTTCCTTCCCCAGGGCGAGCAGCACAAAACCATGAAAAACGTGGAGCGGCTGACGCGCGAGATGATTCGCGCCGGGGGCGACCGCGGATCGTTCCTGATCGCCTTTGGCGGCGGCATCGTGGGCGACGTTGGCGGGTTCGTGGCGGCGATCTTCATGCGCGGCATTCCCTACGTGCAGGCGCCAACGACCTTCCTCTCGCAGGTGGATTCGAGCGTGGGCGGCAAGGTGGGTGTGAACCTGCCCGAGGGCAAGAATCTTGTCGGCAACTTCCTGCAGCCGCGGGCCGTCTTCGCCGACATCGGCGTGCTGGGCACGCTGCCGGACCGCGAACTGCGAGCGGGGCTGATGGAGAGCGTGAAGGCGGGCATCATTCGCGACCGCGGCCTGGTGCGCTTCATGGAAGAGCACGCGGACGCGATCCTCAACCGCGAACCGAAGGCGCTGGAACGCGTGATTGTGGCCTCGATCCGGATGAAGGCCGACGTGGTGCGGCGCGACGAGCGCGAAGGCGGGCTGCGCATGATCCTGAACTTTGGCCACACGGTGGGCCATGCGCTCGAGCAGGCCACGCGCTACAAGGCCATGCTGCACGGCGAGGCGGTCGCCTGGGGCATGGTGGCGGCTCTGGCTGTGGCGCGGCGGCGCAACACCATTACCGGCGCGCAGATGGAGCGGATGGAGAAGCTCATCTATCGCTACGGTCCGCTGCCGGCGTTGAAGGTGAGCGCGGCGCGTGTGCTCGCCGCCACGGGAAGCGATAAAAAGAACGTCGGCGGGGTGCGGCGGTTCGTGCTGCCCATCGGCATCGGCGACGCAGGCGTGGTGGAAGACGTGACGGCCACAGAACTCGACGCGGCGGTGAAGTACATGCTGGAGCGGGCGAGAACAACAGGGACTAAGGGACTGAGGGACTGAGGAGCAAGTCAGCGGCGCGGCGCGAGAGGCAGGTGGTCAGGCCACTCGGCTTCGATACAATAGAGGGGTCAAGGTAGACGCAATGGATCGCCGTCCGGGCCCACGCACTCCTATTTCAACAAAAAGGATTTCCAAAGACAATCATGGCTTCCAGCACCGCTTCAGTCTCTCTCGACCAGCTTTCGATCAACACGCTGCGTCTGCTCGCAGTGGACGCTATTGAAAACGCCAAGTGCGGCCATCCAGGCGCGCCGTTGGGCTGCGCGCCCATTGCCTATGCGCTCTTTGGCAAGATCATGAAGCACAACCCGGCGCACTCCAAGTGGGCTGACCGCGACCGCTTCGTGCTCTCCGGCGGACATGCGTCCATGTTGCTGTACGGGTCGCTGTTCTTGTCCGGGTACAAGCTGACGCTCGACGACCTGAAGGGCTTCCGCCAGTTTGGGACGCTGACGCCGGGCCATCCGGAGTTTGGCGTCACCGATGGCGTGGAGGCGACGACCGGGCCGCTGGCCCAGGGATTCGCCATGGGCGTCGGCATGGCCATGGCGGAGAAGCATCTGGCCGCCGTTTACAACCGGCCTGGTTTCAATGTGGTAGATCATCATACCTACGTGCTTTGCGGCGACGGCGACCTGATGGAGGGCCTGTCGCACGAGGCGGCTTCGCTGGCCGGAACGCTCAAGCTGGGCAAGCTGATCGTGCTTTACGATGACAATCTGATCTCGCTCGACGGCCCCACTAGTTGGAGCTTCACCGAGGACGTTTACAAGCGATTCGAGGCCTACAACTGGCACGTCGAGCGCGTAGCCGACGGCAACGACCTGGGCGGCATTGAAGCCGCGATCGCGGCCGCGAAGGCCGTTGACGACAAGCCCTCGTTGATCGGGGTGCGCACCGTGATCGGCTACGGCAGCCCCAAAGCCGGGACCAACAAGGTGCATGGCGAAGCCATGGGCGCGGCCGACGCGGCAGCGACCAAGAAATTCTTCGGCTTCCCCGAGGACCAGAGCTTTGTGGTGCCCGACGATGCGCTGGCCAACTGGCGTCAGGCGCAGAAGCGCGGAGCCTCGGCCGAGACCGAGTGGAACAAGCTCTTTGCCGGCTACAAGGCCGCATTCCCCGAGTTGGCGGCGGAGTTCGAACGTACGCAAGCGGGCACATTGAAGGCCGGATGGGAGAAGTCGATTCCCAGCTTCGGCGCCGAAAAGCCGATTGCGACGCGCAATGCAGGCCAACAGGTCATGAACGCGATCTTCGACACGGTGCCGGAGTTGTTCGGCGGCGCGGCGGATCTGACAGCTTCGACCAAGACCATCTTCAAGTCAAGCCCGCATTTTGCCGACGATCCGGCCGGGCGCAATGTTTTCTTCGGCGTGCGCGAACTGGCCATGTGCGCGGCAGTGAACGGCATGGCGGCGCACGGTGGTTTGAGGCCCTTCGGATCGACGTTCTTTGTGTTTTCCGACTACGCCAAACCGGCGCTGCGCATGGCGGCGATCATGGAGGTGCATTCGCTCTTCGTCTTCACGCACGACTCGATCGGCGTGGGCGAAGACGGCCCCACGCACGAGCCCATCGAGCAGTTGATGGCGCTGCGCGCGGTACCGCACATCGCGGATTTCCACCCCGCCGACGCCAACGAGACAGCGGCCTCGTGGCGGCTGGCGCTCGAGCGGAAGGGTCCGTGCATCTTCGCGTTGACGCGGCAGAATGTGCCGGTGATCGACGTAACGAACCGCGACATTTACGCAAGCGTGAGCAAGGGCGCCTACGTGCTGGAAGACGTGACCAGTCCGCAGGTGATTCTCGTCGGCAGCGGCTCCGAGGTTTGGCCGGCGGTGGAAGCGGCCAAACTGCTCGCCGCCGAAGGGATTCGCGCGCGTGTGGTCAGCTTCCCAAGCTGGAAGCTCTTCGACGAGCAATCGGCAGAGTACAAGGCTAGCGTGCTTCCGGCAGGCGTGCCCAAGCTGGCGATCGAGGCTGGCTCGTCGCTGGGCTGGTGGAAGTATGTGGGCTCGAACGGCGACGTGCTGGGGCTCGACCGTTTCGGCGTCTCTGCGCCCGGACCAGTCGCGATGAAGGAACTCGGTTTCAGCCCGGAGAACGTTGCGGCGCGGGCGAAGAAGCTGGTAAAGCAGTGATCAGTGGTCAGTGATCAGTTTTGCCTGCGGATGGATTGTTTTGTTCGGTTCGGACACTGATCACTAACCACTGTTCCGAAAGGAACACACCGTGAAACTCGTTATCGCATCCGACCACGCCGGATTCGCCCTGAAAGAAGAGTTGCGCGCGACCCTCGGCAAGGACGGCCATGAGATCGTCGACCTCGGCGCCTTCAAGGTCGAGCCCGAAGACGATTACCCCGACTTTGCTCAGCGCGTGGGTGAGGCCATCAAGGCAGGCGTCGCCCCGCGCGGAATCCTCATCTGCGGCTCGGGCGTGGGCGTGTGCATCGCGGCCAACAAGATTCCCGGCGTCCGCGCCGGCATCTGCCACGATGTCTACTCAGCGCACCAGGGCGTGGAGCACGACGACATGAACGTGCTGGTGCTGGGCGCAAGGATCATTGGCGGCGCGCTGGCCATCGATCTTGCGCGCACCTATATTGGCGCGAAGTTCCAGGGGCAAGAGGGCAGGTTCGAGCGGCGTTTCAAAAAGGTGCTGGCCATCGAAGCCAAGTATCAAAGCGGGAGCGGCTCCTAAGTCCTCCATGTTCCCCTTCGACGCGATTCTCTTCGACATTGGCGGAGTCCTGCTGACCAACGGATGGGACCATGGGGAACGTGCGGCCGCGGCAGCGCACTTCGGTCTGGATCGAGAGGCGCTTGAAGCCCGGAACGCGAAGGCGATGGATGCCTGGGATCGCGGTCAGATCGATCTCAACCAATATTTGGACGCGACAGTCTTCTGTGAACCGCGCAGCTTTTCGCACGAAGAGTTCTCTGTGTTCATGCTCGCGCAATCGCAGCCAATCCCTAACGGGGCTTTACCTATTCTTGCGGAGCTGGCCGCATCAAACCCGTGCCTGATAGGCTCCCTGAACAACGAACCGCGCGAGACCAACGAATATCGCTTCAGCCGTTTTGGCCTGCGCCGGTATTTCAGGGTTGCTTTCAGTTCTTGCTACATGGGGCTGCGAAAACCCGAGCCGGCGATGTACCACCGGACCCTCGACATTCTCAACTGCGCGCCGGAACGCGTCCTGTTTATAGACGATCGCGAGGAAAACGTGGCCGGAGGATTGAAGGCCGGAATGACGGCGATTCGGTTTGCGGGCGAGAGCGCATTGCGCGAAGAGCTGGACAAACTGGGAGTCCTGAAGTCGAGCGCAAACCTCTAGCGAGAACCTGCGGCGCCGGCCTGCATTCCTCATGGAGCCAATCCTCAAAGATTTTCTCGTCATGCTGTTTCGCGCAGCGCGCAACTTCGTGGCGGAAAACTCCACAGATTCACCGCGCGCCCAAACGATAAACTAGACACAGGAACCTTCCCGCCGGACTCGACACCTTGCACTCGCTTCTCGCCCATCTCAATCCCGAACAACGCGCCGCTGTCGAGGCCACGGATGGCCCGCTGCTGATCCTGGCTGGTGCAGGATCGGGCAAAACGCGCGTGATCACTCACCGGATCGCCTGGCTGATCCGGGAGAAAAACGTAGCACCTGACGCGATTCTGGCCGTCACCTTCACCAACAAGGCCGCCGGCGAAATGGCCGAGCGCGTGGATCAGTTGCTGGGCCACGCGTCTCTGGCGAAGCCGCTGATCTCGACCTTCCATTCGCTCTGTGTGCGCATCCTGCGCCGCGACGTCGAGGTGCTGAAAATCGCGGGCCAGGGGCTGACGCGCGACTTCACGATCTTCGACGAAAACGACCAGCAGAGCATCGTGAAGCAGATCATGAAGCGCATGGGGCTCGACTCGAAGCAGCTCACACCGCGTAACGTGCTGAGCCGCATCTCGTGGGCAAAGAACCATATGGTCGACCCGCAGGAGTATTTCCTCAGCTCGAAGGACCCCACGAGCGAGCGCGTGGCGCACATCTTCAAGGCCTACCAGAACGAGTTGCGCAAGAGCAACGCCATGGACTTTGACGATCTGCTGCTCGAAGCCGTGCGCGTGCTCAAGGCTTCCGGCGAGGTGCGCAACCGCTACCAGCGCCGCTGGCGCTACCTGCTCGTCGACGAGTACCAGGACACGAACCGCCCACAGTACGAGATGATGAAACTGCTGGCCAGCGAAGGCAAGAACGTCTGCGCGGTGGGAGATGAGGACCAGAGCATCTATTCGTGGCGCGGCGCCGATATTCGCAACATCCTCGAGTTCGAGAAGGATTTTCTCGACGCGAAGATCATTCGTCTGGAGCAGAACTACCGCTCGACGCAGGTGATTCTGGAGGCTGCCGGCGCGGTGGTGGCGAACAACCTGCGACGGAAGGGCAAGAAACTCTGGACCCAGCGCCAGGGCGGTTCGCCAATCGGCTACTATGAAGCGCCCGATGGCGAAAACGAGGCGCTGTTCATCGCCGACAAGATTCAGACATTTCTGCGCAACTCGCCCGGCTCTGACGCCACAGGCGGACAGCACTGTGCTGTGCTGTATCGCACCAACGCGCAGTCCCGCCTGGTGGAAGAGGCATTGCGCCGCTACAACATCAGCTACACGATGGTAGGCGGTTTCAGCTTCTACGAGCGCGCCGAGATCAAGGATCTGCTCGCCTACCTGCGCCTCGTACGGAATCCGCATGATTCGATGGCGTTCGGGCGCGTCGTCAACACACCGGCGCGCGGCATCGGCAAGACGACGCTCGAAACCGTGGAGCGGCTGGCCCTCGAAACCGGCGTTTCAACGTGGGATGCGGCAGCAGCGGCGATTGAGAACCGGCTGATTCCCACGCGCGCTTCAATGGCGCTCGACAGCTTTCGCCGGCTGATCCTCGATGCGCAGGCCATGATGGATCCGGATTTTGCCGGCAAACTCGCAGCGGACGTAGCGGAAGCCGCGGCAGACGATGCGGATACGAGTTTCGGCTTCGGCGCGGAAGACAGTGAACAAGATCCCAAGGGAACAAGGGCGCAAGAAAATGCGCAGACAGGATTCGCATTTGACGCTTCGAAAGGGCACGACTTCAGTCGTGCCGAAAGAAGCCTGCAAATTACCGGGGCTTCAGCCCCTGAGGGAAACACGGTAGCGAAAGACGAAGCAGAAAACCCGGATGAAAGACCCGCCTTCCGAGCTGCCGGCGACTCCGCCACGCTGCCAGAGCTGATCCGTTTCCTCATCGATCGCAGCGGCTACATCAAGGCGCTCGAAACCGAGGGCACACCGGAGGCCATCAGCCGCATCGAGAACCTGAAGGAACTGGCCAACGCCGCGCACGACGCCGAGGCGCGCGGCGAGACACTGGCCGAATTTCTGGACCACGCGGCGCTCGCCTCCGCCACCGATCAGTTCGATCCCAACGCGCGCGTCACGCTCATGACGCTCCACGCCGCCAAGGGACTGGAGTTCCCACTGGTCTTTCTCTCCGGACTTGAGGAGGGCCTGTTCCCGCACTCGCGCACGCTGAACAATCCCGAGGAACTCGAAGAGGAGCGGCGTCTCTGCTACGTCGGCATGACACGCGCCATGAACACGCTCATCCTGACGCGCGCGCACTATCGCCGCCGCTACGGCAACGATATGCCGGAGATGAGTATTCCTTCGCGCTTTCTCGAAGAGGTTCCTTCCCAGCTTGTCGAAAATCTCGGTGGCCGAAGTCCGGCGTGGTCCACTCCGGCCTACTCGCCCGGCTACGGAGCAGGCCGCCGGCACCGGCATGGCGAATTTGACGGCGGACACTTCAATTACGAGGACGAGAGCCAGGAGACTCCGCGCAGCTTTGCGGCCAAAGGTTCGTCCCGCTCAGGCGCTACTCCAAAAGGTCAAAGCGCAGCGGCGCCGCAAGCACAGCCGAATTCGCTGGACAATATCGCACGTTTCTTCGGCGGCAAATCCGTGGTCCCCACGGGCAGGTCTTCGTCCGTGGGGTGGAAATCGGGCGGCCGCCCCGGTGCGTTGGCGCGGTCGACGATGGAGATTTCCGCGCCGAGCGGCGCTACGAGCCTGAAGAAGGGCCAGCGCGTGATGCACACGAAGTACGGCGAAGGCACGGTGCTCACGCGCGAAGGCGAAGGCGAAGACGCCAAGCTCACTGTTCTCTTCGCCCGCCACGGCATCAAAAAGCTGATGGAAAAGTTCGCGAATCTGAAAAAGATTTAACCGCTAGCGCGGGCACGCGCTCGCGCGGCTCCGATAGACTGAAAGCGCCATGCAATGTGCAAGAAATTCCGGTGCACAACTGCGCTTCGCCGCGCTTGCTGCCGCGTTGGCGGCGCCTTTCGCTCTCGCCGGCTGCGGAATGCTGGCAGCGCCACAGCCTCCCTCGCTGCATTTGCCCGTACCTGTCAGCGATCTCTCCGCCGTGCGCACCGGCAACCAGGTGGCGCTTGCATGGACGATGCCCATGAAAGACACCGAAAAAGTACCGTTGAAGGGCAGCGTGACGGTGCACATCTGCCGGACGGAGACCACTGCCGCCAACTGCTCCAAGGTGGCGGCGGTGCAGCTAGCTCCCGGCGCAAACAGCGCGTTCACTGATACCTTGCCGCCACCCCTCACCGAAGGCGCGCCCCGCGTCGTCAGCTATTTCGTGGAGCTGGACAACAACAAAGGCCGTTCCGCCGGACTCTCGAACGGCGCGCAGGTTCTGGCCGGCGAGGCGCCTTCTGCAATCGGCGGTTTGCACGCGGAGATGCGCCGCAACGGCGTTCTGCTGCGCTGGACGCCTGCGCCGGTCCAGGCAGCGCCTGTTGCTGTGCGGTTTGTGCGCAAGCGGATTGCAGAACCTGCCAGCCAGCCAGCAGCCTCAAAGACCGCTGAGGGACCGTTTGCTCCGCGCCCTGAGCCGCCGGAACGCACCCTGCTCGTTGCGCCTGCACCGCATCTGGATCATGCTCTCGACAACAGCATCGAGTTTGGCGCGACCTACGAGTATCGCGCGCAGCGCGTGGCGCACGCGACCATCGGCGGCAAGACACTGGAACTCGTCGGGCCGCTCTCTGCGCCGGTGCGCATTGTGGCCGTGAACGTGTATCCCCCTCACGCGCCCAGAGGACTGGCAGCGGTAGCAACGGCCGGCACGGAGGGCTCGGGACCGGCGATTGACCTGAACTGGCAACCGAATACCGAGGCCGACCTGGCAGGGTACATTGTTTACCGGCGCGATGCGAATGAGACCGCAATCGCCTGGCAGCGCATCTCGCCTTCGCAGCCCGTCGCCGGGCCCGCTTATCACGATGCTAGCGTGCTGCCGGGCCACACCTATGCGTATGCGGTAAGCGCCGTCGACGAACAGGGACATGAAAGCGCGCGGTCGACTGAGGCCGAGGAAACAGTGCCCGCGCCATAGCTTTGATCCGGAACGAGGAGAAAATGAAATATTGTCGATTCCTCTACGGCGGCCAGGTTCAGTACGGCGCCGTAGAAAGCCGTGGAAGTGAAATGCAAATCGTCGGCTTGATGGATGCGCCCGAGGAAGACCTTCGCTTCCGCATTGAGCGCGGGAGCGCGACTCCCGTCAGCTCGTCCTTTGAACCGATTCCCCTCAGCGAAGCAGATCTTCTGCCCCCGGTCACGCCGTCGAAGATCGTTTGTGTGGGCCGCAACTATCGCGAACACGCGCGCGAGCTGGGCAATGAGATCCCCACCGAGCCGCTGCTGTTTTTCAAGCCCCCATCGTCGCTGCTGCCGCCAGGTGGGGCAGTGGTGCTGCCCGCCGTGTCGGAGCGCGTGGATTTTGAGGGCGAGCTGGCGCTCGTCATTGGCCGCCGCACGCGCAACCTCCGAACTGATGACGATTGGCGGTCCGTTGTACGCGGCTTCACGCTGGCCAACGACATCTCCGCACGCGACCTGCAAAAGAAAGACGGACAGTGGACACGCGCCAAGGGCTTCGACACATTTTGCCCCATCGGCCCCATCGTGAGCGGAGAACTGGACCCGGATGCGGGCGTTACCATCGAGACGCGAGTCAACGGCGAACTGCGTCAGCAGGCTTCGACACGGGATCTTATCTTCCCGATTCCGGTTCTGCTGCGCTACATCTCCGCGGCCTTCACGCTGGAGCCGGGAGACGTGGTGCTGACCGGAACTCCCTCGGGCGTGGGAGCACTCAAGCCCGGCGATCGCGTGGAAGTATCTGTGGCGGAGCTGGGGGTACTCCAGAATACGGTGAAATCTGAGATTGCCTAGTTCGCGGCGCGGGATTGTAACCATGCGCTGCCCTTTCTGCATCTTAAAGAAGAGATACACTGGTGCCGTGAACGATTCGCCAGAACCCCCGAAGGAGGAATTATGCCGCAGAATTTGCTTGAACAGCTACGCCAATACACAGTCGTTGTCGCCGACACCGGCGATATGGAGGCGATGGAGAAGTTTCATCCACAGGACGCCACCACCAACCCATCGCTGATCACGGCCGCAGCGCAGATGCCGCAGTATCAGCCCATCGTGGACGGCGTGCTGCTTGAGGCGCAAATCGATGCGCGCAAAGAGCTCGGCGCACGCGCTACCGACCAGGCGATCGCCAATCTTGCCTTTCAGCGGCTGGCCATCGCCTTCGGTAAAAAAATTCTCGGCATCGTGCCGGGCCGCGTCTCCACCGAAGTGGACGCGCGCCTCTCCTACGACACCGAAGCCACCATTGCGCAGGCGCGCAGCATCGTTAAGCAGTATGACGCCGCGGGCATTGGGCGCGATCGCGTCCTGATCAAGATCGCGTCAACATGGGAGGGCATTCGCGCCGCCGAGGTGCTCGAAAAAGAAGGTATTCACTGCAACCTGACGTTGCTCTTCGGGTTGCACCAGGCCATCGCCGCCGCGGATGCCGGCGCGACGCTTATCTCGCCTTTTGTCGGTCGCATTCTCGACTGGTACAAGAAAGACACCGGCAAAGACTTCCACGGCGCTGAAGATCCCGGAGTGCAGTCGGTCACGCACATTTACAACTACTTCAAGAAATTCGGTTACAAGACCGTGGTCATGGGCGCGAGCTTCAGAAATATCGGCGAGATTTGCGAACTTGCCGGTTGCGACCTGCTCACCATCTCGCCGCAACTGCTGGCCGAGCTCGAAGCCACACAGGCCGACCTGCCGCGCAAGCTCTCAGCCGACTCCGCAAAGAATATGCAGATCGAAAAGATCCATGTGGACAAGGCGGCCTTCGATCGCACGCACTCTGCCGACCGCATGGCCAGCGACAAGCTGAAGGAAGGCATCGACGGCTTTGCGTCTGCGCTGGTCAAGCTGGAAACGCTCCTGGCCAAGAGGCTGGCCGAGCTTGAATCGCGCGCACCAGCGACGGTCTAAGCAGAATTTCGGCTTTCATGGAGTGCACAAAGGCAGCCCGCGCGGCTGCCTTTTTCTGTGCGGAAGAGTGCCGCGTGCAACGTGCCACTCCCTTTGCAATCGAAGCACGCGAGTGCCAACAAATTTGATACGCCCTCTTGCCAAGCGCAACATTTCCGATAAGCTCAGTGTTACAGCAGATGAAATCGGGCCACGGCTGGTAACTTCCCCGCGCAGCACGACCTGGAACAGCCTGACCCTCCAAGTGAACGCGGCTGTTCGCGCTCAGCCACAGCACGAAGGCACGGACCAATCTCGACGATTCCGCGCACCGGAGGTGTGTATGAAGTCGCAGACTCATCCCCTCGAACCCTTCTTTCAACAGGCAGTCCGCAACAGCTACGAGGGCAAGCTGGGCCTTCACGATCCCGGCGTAATGAGCTACGTAGCAAACCTGCTCTGCGAGTTCTCCGATTCGCGAAGGCTTTACAGCATGCGCGATAAATCAGGCCGCCCGATCGAAAATCTTGAGGAGATGGAGCTGGCCGCCGATCCGGTCAACGGCACGGCGCCGTCGTTCGATGCCGAGCGCGCGCTCCGCAAACATATCGGAGACTACGCGCTGTTTGTGGCCGGCATGTACCCCGAGGCCGCCGGATCACCGCGCCACCTGCGTCATCACTCCCCCAGCCTTGCCGAGCTGATCCGCGCAGGCAAAGAGAGCTACTTCATCGTCAGCCAGTTCAACCTCTTCGAGTACGAGAAGGAGGCGCCCATCTTTGCGCGCCTTTCTGACGGCTTTGAGCGCTGGCTTCTGGGATTGACGTTGCTGCGCGAAGAGATTGGGCCGCGCACGCCATTCGAGCTGCCGCCGCACGTAAATTGAAGCGCGCAAACAGAAACCGCGCCCCTCGCTCAACGCCCGAGTTCGAACGCGAAGCCGCCCATGATGATGCGCGGCGGCATGTTGACGCCGGCAATCTCCTGGTAGCCTGTATTGCTCAGGTTCGTGAGCCGCAGATACGGACGGAACCTGCCGGCGTTGTGCGTGAGGGTTGCGTTCCACACGGGATACATCGTCTGCTGGTAACGCTGGGCAAGTTGCACGGCATTCAACAGAACAAAATCGTGACCCAGCCCCCAACTCCACGAGGCGTGAATATTCTGAACGGGGTAGTTGAAAATGTACTCCGACTCGAGTCCATGCAGCGCGCTTTGCGCCCCGTGCAGGCCGGTCCACTCAACGCGCACGACTTGCGACGGCTTCGGAATCCATGTGAGCCTGGATTCGATACCGACAAAATGCAAGCCGTTCAGATTGGTTGCGCACCAGATGTTGGCTGGGCAGCCCAAGGGGAGATACGGATTCGGCAGCATCGCACTCTTCACGTAATCGATGGTGTCGTGCTGCTGTGAGTAGAATCCGGTGGCCGAGAGCATGAGCTTTGCCGACGGCGCCCAATCCACGCCTGCATCGCTCGACCAGGCCGACTCCGGCTTGAGACTGGCGTTGCCACGCGTCGAAGGATCTGAGTAGTAGAGATCGGTGTAGGTGGGAATGCGAAATCCGTAGCCACCGCTCGCGCGCAGCTTTACGCGCTTCGCCACGCGCAGACTTCCGGCCAGTTCCGGCGAGAATACAGCCAGTGGTCCGCCCGAAAAAATCTCTTCGCGCGCGCCAGCAGACACACTCCAGCGCCGCCGGGCCGGACGCAGATCGAGATCCACGTAGCCTGCACCGCGATTGCGTGCGTGGATGCCAAGAGCAAACGTGCGCACACCGCCGGAAAAGTTGTAACTACGGATGCTGTCGCCGTCTGCCTCAAGCCCCATCAGCAGCGCCGAACTCTTGCGCACCGCGAGCGTTTCGCGCAGCGACGCCTGCCACGAGCCGTCGATATGGTTGTTCTCGTAAATCGCGGGATCGCTGCGGAAGAGCACAAATTCGTCGCTGTGGCGACGATAGCCGAAGGCTGCCACGGTTCGCGGGCCGAGTTCCTGTCGCGCCGCAGCAAACCAGCCCTTGGTCCGCTCCCACGAAGGAAAATTGCCGTAGAACTGGTTGGCGCCGAAGGCGCGATCGCTTGCGGCAACAAGCAGATCGGTGACGCCGAGCCGCGAGCCGATCCAGTTTTCACCGGAGGCGTCTTCGTTGCGGTAGTCGCGATCGGCCATGAAGCCCGTAGAGAAGTTGCGCTCCGCCGTCACACGCCCGCTCCACGGGCCGCGCATGGCGCCTGCCATCAACGTTTCTTCGTTCGACTGGAAACTCCCCTCTCCCGCGCGCAGAAACAACGAGTCGTGGTCGGGCGCGGCGGTGAGGAAATCGACGACTCCGCTGAGCGCATCCACACCATGCAGCGTAGATCCCGCGCCGGCAAGCGCCTGAATGGAGTCGATGGCGTCAAGCGGGATGGGTAGATCGAGGTTATGGTGCGAGGTCTGCGCGTCATTGATGCGGAAGCCATTGAGCAGCACTAACGTCTGCTCGAAGCTGCCGCCGCGCATCACGATGTCGGCCTGGCCGCCGCCCGCACCGCGCTCTTCCAGAAAAATTGAGGAGTCCTGGCGCAGAAAATCCTGCGGCGACTCGGCAGCCAGCGCCTGCCCTCGCACGGGAATCACTTCGACGGAACGTTGAGACTCGGCCAGAGGCACTGGAGTTGCTGTGCCGAGCACGACCATGGTTTCTGCGCGCCCTTTGACGGAAGCTTCCGGCGGAGTTGCCGCGTCCTGCGAAAAGGCCGGGGACAGCAGAGCGGCCAGCAGCAGGAATCTTGCGTTTCCAAGGGGGGCATGTCCTTGCATCTTCATCATGATCGCGGCCAGGCTCAGCCTCTTCAATGAAGATTTTGTACAAACTAAAATAGTTGAGGTGCTAAACTACCTTGCAGCCATGCGCATCGACGCCTTTCTTCGCGAAAGTCCCATGTTCGCCGTGAATCGCGCGGCGCGGCGCTTCGAATCGCTCGCGGCACAGGCGTTCGCCGCGGACGATCTCGGCTTTCTTGAAGCCCTGGTGCTGGCCGCGTTGTTCTTCGAGGCGCCGCGCCAGGTCAAGCCCTCGCAACTGGCAGAAACCTTCTCCACCACGCGAGGCAACCTGAGCCACTGCATTTCTTCACTGGAGGCAAAAGGGTTCCTCTTGCGCAAAATCGACCCGAACGACGCGCGCGCCTACCTGCTGGCGCTCAAGCCGCAGGGCAGGCGCTCGGCCCTCCGCGCGATTGCCGCTCTCGACTACATGCAGAAGGAGTTCGAAGACGAGATCGGAAAGACCGCGCTCGCGGAAATGATCCAGTCAATCTGCAAGCTGGAGGCGCGCGCCGCGGCGCGATAGAGGCTGCGGCGTCCTTTACGCTCTCTGCCATCCCTGCGGCAAAGTCTCCCACCTGACCGGCTCGACGCGGCGTACAACGAAGATCCAAGACAGCGCGCCAATCAGCGCCACAGCGCCGGAAACCGCGAAAGCCAGGCGCGCACTGCCCCGAGTCTGGACAATCAGTCCCGTGAGCCACGGCGCTGCGATTCCTGAGAAGTTCGCGAATCCATTCTGCACGCTTGACCAGCGGCCGGCCATCTTCGGCCCCGCGAGCGTCTGTGCAATCGCCCAATGGTTTGACGCGTAGCCGCCGTGTCCAATGCAAGCGACTGCCAGGAGGCTCAACGCAATCAACGGGTGACCGTGCACCACCGTCAATGCAAGCAGAATCGAGGCCATCGACTGCCCGCCGGCAACCATGGTCAGTCGCACCGTAGTCGGCGAACTGCCGCGCGCGATCAGTCGATCGGAGATCCATCCGGCAAGCACCGTCGTCGAGGCAATCAGGAGAAACACCGCCGCTGTGAGCCGCGACATGTCGCGTATCGAGAGGTGCTGTTCCTGCACAAGATACGTGGGCAGCCACGCTAACACCAGATAGTAAAAGTAGTTGCCGCAAAAGTGGCCGATGAACACGCCCCAGGCGCAGCGCAAACGCAGCATCTTCGCAACGGTTGGTTCCCCATCGGGACTCGCCGATCCCTGCTCCCGCGTAACGGCATCGCGGCTCTTTGCTTGCTCGCCAAATGCAGGGAACTTCGCCTGCTCGCCACGCGGCATCGCGAAATACCACGGCACAAGCCAGATGAGAGCGCCCGCACCAAACGCCAGGAAAAGCACTCTCCAGCCGTAGTGCACCAGCACCAGCCCGCCCAGAAAAGCGCCGCCCGCCGGTCCCAGTTTGGTTCCTGCATCGATGAACGCATTGGCTCGCCCGCGATGCTCCTGCGGCATGGCGGCAAAGATGCGCGAGTAGCAGGGATAGGCCACGGATTCGCCCATGCCCAGCACGAGTTGCAGCGCAAAGAGCGCGGCGAAGTTTGGCGCCAGACCAAAGCCCGCCATGGCCAGCGACCACAGCAGGTATCCGCCGAACAGCACCCAGCCAGCCGGAAAACGATCGGTCAGCCATCCCGCAATGCCAAAGACCTGCACCAGCGCATAGGTCCAGAAGAATGCCGAGAGGAGTTCGCCCGCACGCAGCGACGAAAACGCAAACTGCCGCTCCAGAAGCGGCACCGCTAGCGACAGGTTGCTGCGATCGACGTAATTAACGAGGACAGAAAGAACAAGGAGGCCGACGACGACCCATTCCTTGCGCGACATTCCGGCGTGTTGCGGAACGGGTTCCGTCATCGTCTCCCCGCAGTCTCCGCAAATGCTATCACGACGCCTCCCGAACTCTGCTCTCCGTCCATTTGGGTAACTCAATCGTTCGGCGTTGCGAATCGCTGTGATTGCCGCCTGCCAACCGTTCGCGCCGATGGCACGCTTGCGGCAGGCCTGTACAATCGAGTAAGACTGAAGCAGTCCGACCAAGCAAGCCATCAGCTCGTTCATCGCATTCTTCTCCGGCGGAAATGAACATGCCTCTAACTAGTTTTCACGTGATCGCCAAGCCTATCGGTCCGATCTGCAATCTGGACTGCAAGTACTGCTTTTACCTGGAAAAGGAATCGCTCTATCCCCAGGTTTCAAAGTGGGCCATGCGCGACGAGGTACTCGATCGCTATATCCGCGAGTACATCGAGGCGCAGGATGCACAGTCGGTGAGTTTCGCCTGGCAGGGAGGCGAACCGACGCTGCTGGGCGTGGATTATTTCCGGCGGCTGGTCGAGATCCAGAAGAAGTACGCAAACGGCAAGCACATCGAAAACGCCTTTCAGACCAACGGCGTACTGCTCAACGATGAGTGGGCCGCACTTTTCAAAGAGAACAACTTCCTCATCGGGCTTTCGATCGACGGCCCGCGCCAGCTCCACGACACCTATCGCGTCGACAAGGGCGGACAGTCGACCTTCGATCGCGTGGTGCGCGGCATGGAAACGCTCAAGCGCAACGGCGTGGAGTTCAACACGCTCACCACTGTGCATCGCGGCAATGGTGATTTTCCGCTGGAGGTCTACCGGTTTCTGAAGGAAAACGGCAGCGGCTTTATGCAGTTCATTCCCATCGTGGAGCGCCTTGCGCAGCAGACAACCGCGGATGGCCTGCACCTGATTTCGCCTACCTTTGACGGAGCCGCGCAGGTCACTCCGTGGTCAATTGAACCGCGGCAGTTCGGGCGCTTCCTGTGCACCATCTTCGACGAGTGGGTGCGCAACGATGTGGGCAAGTATTTTGTCCAGATCTTCGACGTGAGCCTGGAGATGTGGACCGGCATGGAGGCCAGCCTGTGTGTTTTCCGGCGGCAATGCGGCGCGGCGATGGCCATCGAACATTGCGGCGACGTCTATTCGTGCGATCACTTTGTCTATCCGCAGAACAGGCTGGGCAACATCATGGAGTCGCCGCTTGAAGCTCTGGTCAACTCCGAGCAGCAGCAAAAATTCGGCGAGGCCAAGGAAACTGCTCTACCAAACTACTGCCGTTCGTGCGATGTGCGCTTTGCCTGCAACGGCGAGTGCCCTAAGCACAGATTCGCCACCACTCCTGACGGCGAGCCCGGCCTGAATTATCTTTGCGCCGGCTACAAGATGTTCTTCCATCATGTAGACCCCTACATGCGCTTCATGGCGGCCGAGCTGGCTGCCCGCCGCGCTCCCGCAAACGTAATGCAATGGGCGGCGGCGCAGGATACGCAGAAGGCGTTTGAGAGCGCCGGCCGCAACGATCCCTGCCCATGCGGAAGCGGGAAGAAGTTCAAACACTGCTGCGCCCGCACGTAAGGCATCTCCGGAATCGCTGCGTACCGAAAACCGACATAAGAAGCGACTGCGGTGGCAGCCGCTCTTATGAACATCCGCTCGTCGAGCCGCAGCTCATGCAGCGGTAGCAACTGCCATTGCGAACCATGATGGCGCCGCAGACGTTGCAGCTTGGCGCGTCGCCCATGTCGTACATGCTGCGCATGGCGTCTGCTGCATGGTAAACACCGCGGTCTTGGAGGACTGGCATCTGCGCGGAGTTCGCCGGCTGTGTGGATCGTGGCTGCACCTCGGGGGCAATGCCGCCACCCGCCATGTTGCCGTGTCCGCTCACTTGATTGAGCCGCTTGGCCACCTCTTCGGCCAGGCGCGCCAGGTGCTCCTGCGATGTGGCTGCCTGCTCCTGCTCCATGTCGTTATCGAGCAAGCTCGGGGAGGCGGGCAGTTCCGGCGCCTTGGGCGCGAGACCTGCAAAGAGCGTCAACTGCTCGCCCGAAAGAAAGCGCAGGTTGAGCCAGCGGAAGATGTAGTCCATCAGGCTCTTCGCGTAGCCGATCTGCTCGTTACCGGTCCAGCCCGAAGGCTCGAAGCGCGTGTGCGCGAACTTCTCGCACAGCACCTTGAGCGGCACGCCGTGCTGCAGTGCGAGCGAAACCGACGTGGCAAAGGCGTCCATCAGGCCCGATACGGTCGAACCCTCCTTGGCCATGCGGATGAAGATCTCGCCCGGCTGCCCGTTGGGATAGAGACCCACCGTAATGTAGCCCTCGTGACCGCCGATGGAGAACTTGTGCGTGACAGACGCACGCTCTTCCTGCAACCGGTGGCGCACGGCGCGTGGCGGCGCGTTCAGATCCTGGCCCTGCTTGCCCGCCTCGATGGCGTCAAGCAAGGGCGCTGCCGAGAGCACCGGAACCGCAGCTGCCGCGGCAATCTCATCGAGCGCCTTCTGGAAAGCCTGCGAGGCCGCGAGCACCTGCTTTGCGCTCACTTCAAGTTTCTCGGCGGCATGCGCTTCCATCGCTTTCAGATCGGATTCCGCGGCCGGCTGCGAGGCAGACAGATGGCTCAGCACGCGGCTGCCCACAACATCGAGCGTTGAAGGTTCCTTCTTCGTGTCGATGCTGGTGTTCAGCGGCTGCGTGCCCTTCGACCCGTCGCGGTAGATCGCGATGGCCTTGTTGCCCAGCCGCCAGCTGGCCACGTAGGCTTCGGCTACATCTTCCACGGTCGCTTCGTGCGGCAGGTTGACCGTCTTCGAAATCGCGCCCGAAAGGAACGGCTGCGCCGCCGCCATCATCTTGATGTGCCCCATATAGTGAATGGAGCGCGTGCCCTTGGCCGGCTTGAAGCTGCAATCGAAGACGGCCAGGTGCTCCGGCTTGATGCCGGGCGCGCCCTCGATGGTGCCCGTGGCGTCGATGTAGCTGACAATCGCGTTCACATCGTCATTCGAGTAGCCGAGCTTGAAGAGCGCGGCCGGTACGGTGTTGTTGACGATCTTGATCATGCCGCCGCCGACCAGCTTCTTGTACTTGACCAGCGCCAGATCGGGCTCGATCCCCGTGGTGTCGCAATCCATCATGAAGCCGATCGTCCCCGTGGGCGCCAGCACCGTCACTTGCGAGTTGCGGTAGCCGTAACGCTCGCCGTAGAGCAGCGCCATATCCCAGCACTCACGGCTGGCGTCGATAAGAGCCTCAAGCTGCGGCACCATGAACGGCTCGCCTGACGAGCGTGACTTGCCGATGTTGTTCACCTCGGCACGGTGCATGCGGATCACGTCGAGGAACGGCTCGCGATTGACGTAGAAGCCGGGGCAGGCTCCGCCCTGATGCTCCGCCGAAACCGTCAGCGGCGTAGCCGAGGCAATCGGCGAGCACTGCGCGCCGATAATTGCCGACTGCAGGTACGCCTGTCCGCACATGATTGCGGTCATGGCCGCGGCCAGGTCGCGCCCAGCCTCGGAGTCGTAGGGCAGGCCGAAGGACATCAGCATCGCGCCCAGGTTCGCGTAGCCCAGACCCAGCGGCCGGTAGTCGTGCGAATTGCGCGCGATGGCCTCGGTCGGGTAGCCGGAGTTATCAACCAGGATCTCCATGGCCGTGATCAGCACCGAGATGGCGTGCCGGTAGGCCGCGATATCGAACACGCCCGCCGGCGTGACGAAGCGCATCAGATTCAGGCTCGCCAGGTTGCAGGCCGAGTTGTCGAGGAACATGTACTCCGAGCAGGGATTCGATGCGTTGATGCGCGCCGTGTTCTTGCAGGTATGCCACTTGTTGATGACGTCGTCAAACTGCATGCCGGGATCGCCGCAGAGCCATGTAGACTCGGCGATCTTGTGCATGATCTCGCGCGCCTTGAGGCTCTCGACCGGCTGGTTGCCCTTCACCGTATGCGTGCTGAAGTCGCCGTCGGCCTCGTACGCATGCATGAACTCATCGCTGACACGCACGGAGTTGTTGGCATTCTGAAAGAAGATGGACGAGTAGGCTTCGGAATCAGGACCTGAGCCGTCGTAGCCGGCCCGGATCAGCGTGAATGCCTTCGCCTCTTCCTTGGCTTTGCACTCAATGAAATCGACGATGTCAGGGTGGTCTACATTCAGAATGGCCATCTTGGCCGCCCGCCGGGTCTTGCCGCCGCTCTTGATGACACCGGCAAAGGCATCGAGACCACGCATAAAGCTCAACGGGCCGCTGGCCGTTCCTCCGCCAGTCACGGGCTCCCGGCTGGAGCGCAGCGAGCTGAAGTTGGTTCCTGTGCCGGAACCGAACTTGAAGAGCATCGCCTCCGTGCGGGCCAGGTCCATAATCCCCTCCATCGAATCGTCGACGGAGTTGATGAAACATGCCGAACACTGCGGGTTCCTGTAGCCGGTTGCCGCGTAGTGCACGCCACCCGTCATTGGATCCCAGTGCCAGTTCTGGCCGACGGCATCCGGCTCCAGCCGGTCACAGCCCACGTTGAACCATACAGGCGAGTTGAAAGCTGCCTTCTGCGTCAGCAGCATATGGGCCAGTTCATCGTAGAAGATGGCCGCATCGGTCGATGTGGCAAAGTAACCGCCTGCGATACCCCAGTCGCGAACCGTCTCGGCCACGCGTCCCACCAACTGGCGCACGCTTCCCTCACGCTCCGGCGTTCCCAGCCGCCCGTGCAGGTACTTCGAAGCCACAATGTTGGTGGCCGTCATCGACCAGTCGGCCGGAACCTCCACGTCCTTCTGTTCGAAGATCGTATTGCCTTTGGTGTCTGTGATCACCGCCGTCCGGCGCTCCCACTCGAGCTCGTCGTAGGGCGAAACTCCCTCGGTCGAAAAACGGCGTGTAAAGGTCAGCCCTTGCTGGGTGCGTGGGGTCGACTGAAAGGCAACCGCTGAAGTGTGAAGCTGAGCCTCGTTCATCTTGGTCCTCTCCATAGGCAAAGTCGGTGAAAAAAACTGGACTCCGGCAATAGTGCCGAAGAATGGATCTGCTCAAAAGGCCTTCAAAAGCGAAGGAAAATGGGGATCAAAAAAAGACCGTTCATCTCAGGAGCCTTAGGCCCCTCCGGCCACTATTTCGTTACAGTCCAATGAAAGCCGCAGATGAAAAAATACCGCTGTCCATGGTGGATGTCAAGAACAAACCACAATATATTGTATTTTGTTGGTATTCCCCGAACCCAATCGCCAAATGCCGCCATTTGCCTGTGAAAAGCTCGAAAGGCCCTTGCCTGGCGCGCGTTTTCGCGGTTGATTTTGCACCGGAATCGAGGCAGGCTGAGATTCCTGCCCAACTCATGTTCCAAGGACTAAGCGTAGACCTTTACGGGCTCCGTCACAAGGCGCAGAATTGGTGCAGTTTACCCGCAAAACTGTGCGAGTTGTGGACATTGGGGGCAAAAGCAGGCGGCCGCCCAGCCTGAAGCGTCACATCGCGATTTCAGTGGCAGCATCCGCTGGTGAAGGATGCCGGCGACACGCATTCCCGTCGCCGTCACTGCGCCGGATTCACATCCACGACGTTACATTGCAACTTGGATACCCCCTGAGCCATCTGCCCCACCTGGAATGGACTGAAGATCACTGTCTGTCCCGGCTGAGCCGGACCATTCAGTTTGGTATCGAGGCTCGAGATCGTCTGGCCGTTCTGTGCAAACTGCTTGCATTCAAGCGTCGCCGATTGAATGGCCACATCGGAGCCATTCCGCCATTGTCCCTGGGAAATCTGAACAATCCCGTTCACGTTATCCCAGTTGCCAATGAATTGCTGCGCCTGCGCGAGGGCCTGATGCTGATGATGGCGACTGTGGTTGTAGTAGAAGCCGCCCGCGACCACGACGATAACCATCACAATCCATTTCAGACTGCTGCCCTTGGCGGGTGCCGGCGGCGGCATCATGATCGGAATGGGTAATGGCGCAGGAGGATGCTGAGGTGGCACGCCCGCGAACGGCTGAACCGGCTGCGGCGGCATGGCCACGGGCGGGGTTGCCGCCGAGGGAGTCGCAGCCGCTGCGCCTCCTGTCTTTGTCGTCTGTTCAACTCCGCATCTCACGCAGAAGCGTTCAGTACCTTCCAACTGGGCGCCACAATTGCTGCAGAATGCCATACCTTTACCCTCTTTTCTCCATCCGAAATGATTCTAAGCGCCAGGCCGTCTCGGTCGGCTGGCGCTCAATCGCTCGCCGGCTACTGAGGCTGCGCGGCAAAGTTTCTCGTTCCCAGCCCAAGCGTAGCCTCCACATTGGCCAGTGTACTTTGCAACTGGGCCTTCTGCTCATCCCTGACCTGGCGCAGGCCCTGCTGCACCAAACCGAAGAGAACATACCATGAGATCGACCCTGCGGCGAACCAGCCGAAAACCTGCACGGGAAGCGAATTCAACAGTGCGCTGTGCGGGAAATCCACCCCGATGTCCCAGAGCGAATGCAGACCTACGGGAATCAGAAAGGCCTTGAAAAAACGTGGATCCAGCAGCATGCTCAAGCGAGTCGGTTGCGCGCCCTTCACGCGCCAGAAAGCGCCCGCCGCAATCGCCGTCCACACCACATGCCCAAACGGAGCCAGAGCCCCGCGCACGATCAGGTTGTTCACCATCGCCTGCATCGCCGCGTCAATCGCCTGCTGGGCCGGCGCCTGCTGCAACCCGTGGATCAACGTGGGAAGGAAGGCATCGATCAGGCCGTAAAAGGTCGTCTCGAAAGCGGCAAATCCAGCGCCCACCGCTGCGCCAAACAGGATTCCGTTTAATTGATACTTGTAGCGGACGCTGCGTATTACCAGCAGCACCACAGCAAACTTGGCGGTCTCTTCCACCACGCCGGGCAATTGCCCCGCGATCGAAAGCATGTACTCGAACGAAACCGCACAGAGCGCGGCCAGGCCCCCCATCACGAACAGCTTGCCCACCACCGCGATCGAGACGTTGCGCGGCGTGTTCATTTCAAAGATGAGCACCATCGTCGCCAGCGGCACCGCAAACGCTCCCATGATCAGGATTGCGGGCACCAGGGGAAGATTGCCGGTGAACTCCCAAACCCCATACAAGGCCGCGGTCGCAACCACAAAGAGTGCGAGCAGGCGGAAGAACATCCACGGTTTGGGCCAGCCTGTCTCCACCAGTTCAAGAGGCGGTGTGGTGCGTGAAGAGCCCACCATGATGTACTCTTCAGTCTCCTCCGGAGTGTGTCTGGAAAAAGCCTGGCTGAAGGTCTGGCTCAGGCTGAACCCTTCCAGCTTGTCGGTCGAGGCCAGATCCCTGATTTTGGAACGTACGCCCTCAAGAAGTCCGCCCCCCGCTTGCGCCTGCATGCCTTGAGCAGGAACGTAATACAACTGTTGGGGTCCGCCGGGGTAGGCCTGATAAAGCACGGCCACCATGCCCGGCGGCGGCGCCGGAATACCCGGATATGCGGCCGGTTGCGCAGCCGCTGCCTGCGCGCCGGCAACAGCTCTGGCGGGGGCGCCGCAATTCTTGCAGAATTTGTGGCCCGGATCGATTGCTGTTCCGCACCGGGGGCAATACATGAGGACCTCCTGATGTGAAGAGCCGAGGGGATGCTAAGGAAATTAGCATTTCACCATCCACAGAGTAAAGACTGAATGCATGGAGAAAACGAAAGAAGATCTTCGGGGGCCTGCGGCTGCACCTGACGAGGTCTTCGCTAAACCGCTCCTGCCGGCTCCCAGATTTCCCTGCACAGTGGCGAACCGAACGCAGCGGTTCCGCAAGACTGTCAGCCTCGAACGGTGGAAAAGCCACAGGCCATGCACATCGTCTCAAAGGACTTCTCTCATGTTTCCCGTAACTCTTCGACATTCTTCGTGTTTAATTTGAGTAAGGAGGCAATACCACCAATGCGTTCCTTGCGTTTCTCTCTCAGTGTGGGACTTCTCGTCTTAATCCTTGCGGTTTTGGTGGCCGTTTTGCTCAGGCAGCAGGCAGTTCTCGGCGACGGAAGCGTGTCGGCGGCTGCTGAGTCCGGCAGCTTCGAAATTGCGCAGCACGGTCATGTGGTTGGCACAGCCAGCTTTCAATTCGCCCGCACAAAGGGAGGCTACGATTCAATCGCTCTCGTGAAGGTAGCCATGCAGGGCCTCAACTACGCGCTTTCGAAGACGGAGCAGCTTTCACCGGCAGACGATCTTAAGCACGCGCTGGTGAGCGCAACGGTGAACGGCGAGGCGGTGACTGTGGTCGCGTCGCCCGATTCGGCGCAGTTCCTGGTCAACATCTCGGCCAATGGCAAGAGCATCACCGCGCGGCTGGCCTATCATCCGGAGACCGTGCTGATGTCCGACTTCGATCCCGGAGCGCTGCAGACGCTTCTCACACTGGCGGCCCAGCACAACAATCGCGGCCTCTGGGTGATTCTGCCCAAAAACACGGTCACCATCAATCCCGTGCAACTCGCCACCTATCCTGACCAGCAGGGAACGCTCAACGGCAGTGCCATCGTGGTGCATCATCTGGTTGCCACCATCTCAGGAATGAATACCGACCTCTTTTCCGGGCCGGAGAACCAGCTCTTGCAGGCTGAGTTGCCGCAGGAGGGATTTGCGCTCGTCCGCACCGGCTTTGTCCTGAAGCCACCTGCCAAGCCGCTTGCTCCGCCGCCTCCGCCGCCACCTGCTCAGCAACAGACTGCGCCGGCCCAGCAGCAGACCGCGCCGGGGCCGGCATCGAATTGAGTCGACCCGCCATGGCCGAATCCGTGACTGATTGCACAATCCCGGCTGGACCCTCTGATGGGATACGCGTGAAAGTCCTTCGGCATGGGGTGTGCAATCTCCGCGATCCGGAAATCTCCATTGTGTGTGGGGCCAGAACATCCATTATCGGACACATCCGAATCCGCCTTGATACTCTGAAACAGATGCGAATCGACGTACACTGGAGAAGCTCTCGATTGTCCGCACTCCCCCTCATGTGCCGGACGCTCATTCTCGGTCTCGCGCTTGCGGTGCTCGCCGCGGGTGGCGCTCATGCAGCGGAGCACTCTGCCTCAGCGGGGGTGCATCCCAAAGCTGGGGCTACAGCGCACCACGCGCAAACCAGGGCGCGCGCGCGCCGCAGGCATCACGCGGCGAAGTCGCACACGCCTGTGCACAGCCGGGCGGCAGCCGCGCATCATTCATCACGCCACAGCAGCAGATCCGCAGCAGCAGTTGCCCCCCGACGCCATCCTGCGCCACAGCGCTCCGCGCGGAGCACCGTAGCACTCCGAAGAAGGCGCTCGATCCGGCTCTCGCGGGCAGCCTACGTGCGAACGCTCCACTCAAGAAGTCAGGATCACACTGCCTCCGCAATAGACTCGGCCGCAGCCTCATCAGCGCTTCAGGTAGGGCCAGCCAATACCGATCATTCAGAACAGATGCAAACCTCCGCGCCAGATGCGGCCGCGGAGACCGAAGATGCGTCTCTGCGAACTCCCAGAGGCGCCATGCCGCCTCCGTTGCGCGGTTCGCTTGAATCGCTGGAGCGGCAGAACCAGCGCCTCGATGCCGAGGGTCTGGAACGGATACAGGACGACTCCGACCTGGAGGATCGCATCGCGCACAATCTGCTGGTCCCCGTCCCGCTCTCGGACGCGCTCACGGTAAATCCCGAGCTGCCGGAAACTCATCGCTACTGCCGGCCATGGACGGCGCATTTTCTTGCCGATCTGGCCCAGGCGCACTTCGCCACCTTTCGCAGCCCACTCGAAGTCAGTTCTGCGGTGCGCACGATCCAATACCAGAAGCGCCTCATGAGGATCAACGGCAACGCGGCTCCGGCCGAGGGCGACATTGCCAGCCCGCACCTGACCGGCGCAACCATTGACATTGCCAAAAAGGGCCTCAACCGTAGAGAGGTCGCCTGGATGCGCTCGCGCCTGCAGACGCTGGAGTCTGCGGGTAAGATCGATGTGGAAGAGGAGTTCCGGCAAGCCTGCTTCCACATCACCGTATACAAGAGCTACGGGCCGTCGAGCGCGGACGGGCCCGCGACACAGGCTGGGAACAAAGACTCGGGCACGCAGCCGCAAGAGACTCCCGATCCATCGGGCACGGTTGCCACGCGAGAGCAGTGACTGCGCCGTACCCAGATGCGGACTGCATCCCACGAGATCATTCTCTGACTGCGCGAATCTCCCGCCGTAGCTTCCAAGTCTCACGGAACCCAAAGGTGGAGGCCAGGCAACGCCACGATCAGCGTGCGAGCAGGCTTTCGTCGGCGAGGATGCGGTAGAGGGTCGAGCGGCTGATCTGGAGCTGACGCGCGGTGCGCAGCTTGTTTCCGCGGTTGAGGTCAAGCACGTACTGCACGTGGCGCCGGATCACCGCATCCAGGGCTAGATTGACGGTGTGAGGGTAGGGTTGGCGGTCGAGCCCTGTGTCGAAGCCGGCTCCGAGCGCCATGTCTGCGGCGATGGTTGGGTGCATGCCGATTTGCGGATCGAAAAACGATTGCGCGCTGTCGGGCAGAGCCAGGTCGAGCGGACGGATGATCCCGTTTTCAGCCTCGAGCATCGCGTTCTCCAGAACGTTCATCAGTTCGCGCACGTTGCCCGGCCAGGAGTGCTGCAGGAGACGAGCGAGCGTGCCGGGGCCCAGTACAATAGGCCGCTGTTGATAACGGGCACAGAGCCGGTCAAGCAGGAACTGGACCAGCGGAGCGATGTCTTCACGGCGCTGACGCAGCGGCGGAATGGCGAAACGAATGGCGGTGAGCCGAAAGGCAAGTTCCGGCAGCAAGAGTCCCTGCCCGGCCATCTGGCGCAGCGGGATTTGCGAAGACGCAAGGACAACGGCCCGGCCCTGCGGGCGATCTTGCAAAGTTTTGAGGACTCCAAGCAGCAGCCCTTGCCCTGGAGGCGCCAGCAGATCCACGCGATCCAGATAAATAAACCCGGCGAGCGTCGAGGGATCGGCATCGGTGGCCAGCCACTCGCGCGCGTCGCGGCGCTCGAAGGTCGTCGAGGCCAGCGGCGATCGGCTGAACAGATGGCGCGCGAGCGTGTACTTACCGCTTCCGTGTTCGCCCTCGATGGCCGCTACCTGCAGATGCGGCGCTGCCATCTCTACCTGCATCAGAAGCTTGCGCCACGCCGCGCTTACGCCAACCACCTGGACGGCAGCCGCGGGCGAGTCCAACTCCACCAGCGTGAGGCCGGAAACGGAAGCCTGCGTCTGAAACTGAGCCGAGCTTTGCATAGATCTCAACATGCCTCGCCTCTCATGCCGGGATGCTGCTCTGGTCCGACATACCCTTCATCGGCGGGCTGCCGAAAAACATGAACCGGGTAAAAGGCAGCAAACGAGGGAACGAGAAGGCGAGGGAACGAGTTGGCAGTCGAGTGTGCGGGCGAGTGCTGGTTTGGAGTCTCCCGGATTCCAAAGGCGGAATCTGGGGCGCCTTCGATCGCGGCAGGCCGGAGTTCCGAGAAGCGGGTTACGCCCGCTGTTCTCGTCGTGCCACAGTGCCGCTCACTCTCAATCGATGCCCTTCAGAACGGAATGCGGATGGTTGCCGTGACGGCGTGGTTGTACTGGTTGTAGTGCGTGGTGGCGATCTGGAAGCCCGCGCCGGCAACGAGAGCCATGCGGCGGCGAATGGGGAAGCGGCCAAAGATGAGGCCGGGCGTAACGAAGGTCTGCTTTTTGCCGTCGTTGGTGCCGCCATTCCAGAAAGTCGAGTTGATTTCGGCCTCAGGCCAGAGGAAGCGCTGGGGGTGGTACTGAAAAGCGGTGTTGGAGAGGATGGCCCGCCCCAGCGTGTTGACGCTGTTGACGGGAAGTGCGCCGGCGAGTGTGGATTGGACGTCGAATTTGCCCCAGCCCTTGCCGGCTGCGAGCGTGGGTGTGACAAGGGCGCTCGCTGCGCCATTCTTATAAGTGCCGGTAGGAATGCTCCCGGCCAGAAAGCCCGTGAGAATCGCATTCCCCTTCTGCTCGTTGCGCGCGAAGAATCGGTACTTCATCATGAACGAGGCGTCGCCGGGGCCATTCGGGGACTGCGCGTTTTGGTGAAAAAAGTAGGGCGTTGCGTTGATGAGCAGCTCGGTACGGCGCGTGGGAATCAGCTCAAGGCCCTTGCCGTTATCGACGCTGGTCACGTTGCCCGTGGGCGTCACCTGGTGCAGGACATCGAAGCGAAACTCTTGTTCAAGGCGAGGGGTGACGGTGACCAGCGGCGTCATCCAGTGCGGCTGTGCGGCCTGCGTGGCGGCAACGCGCTCGATCCACAGGCCGGTTGCGGATTGGTCCTGCGCGGCGAGCAGCGATGAAGCGACAGACCAGACGACAAGGGAAAAGACAGTTTTGGGGAAGCTCAAGACTAATCCATCCGAAAAAAGAACGATTCGGATTGATTTTATCTTAAATACCGTACTAAATCGAGATGGCCAACTCCGAAGCGCAGGGCAAACGCATTTGGATAGGAGTCCTGCTTTCCTTGCATCCCGACTCCACTCATCGAGCAGTGTCATCCCGAGCAGAGTGAGGGATCTGCAGTTGTCTTTCGCCCTTTGCGGCGTCGTCGGGTGAAATCAGCCCGCCAAACCGAAGGTATGCGCGAGAAATAGACCTGAAAAGCAACCGCGGATTCTTCGTCGCTGCATTCCTCCTCATGACACAGCGCATAACAATAGCGGAATCAATCGTTTTTGCGATGTGTCATTTCATCCGTAACTCACTGAAAGCGAGTCGGGCTGCTCAGAATGACAGCGCAAAATGCGTGGTTCGTAAAGCGTCCAGCGAATTGAAATGCGTTTGCCCTGCCCCGGAGCGGGGTAATTTGGAGGGACGGAGTGCGGGTCTGGAAACCGGCGCTGCAAGGGAATCCTGCCCTATCGCCGGTGGATCTGCCCGCGGCGGATGCGAGACAAAGCCGTGCCCATCCGCGAATCCAATCTTCGCCAGGGACAGCTTTTCCCGGATCGCTGTTCACTGACCACTGTTCTTACGGCCGGACAATCATGACCTCAGTGGCTTTGATGAGAGCGGCCGCGGTGTCGCCTTTTTTGAGGACAAGTTCGCGGGCTGCGTCAGCGGTGATGATGGACGTGATGCGCTGATCGCCGATGGCGAGGACCACCTTGGCGAGCAGTCCTTCGATTTTGACCTGGGTGACGATGCCGATCAGTTGATTGCGGCCGCTGATACGAGGGCCTGCGGCGAGCGCCTGCGATGGGGGCAGCAATTTGTTGAGCTCGCCCTGGGGAATGCGGTGATGGCCGCCGGGAGTTTTGATGGTCTTGATGCGGCCGGCGAGGATCCAGTGCTTGAGGGCGGGATAGCTCATGCCAAGCTTTTCAGCGGCCTGGCGAGGGGTGAGTAGATTTACGGAAGCCATGGGACAGACTCCTTTTCGATGAATACCTTACACGCTTCGCGGCAGGAAGCGCACGCTGGCGGTCGATGGACGGCGGAAGATGGGTGACAGCAATCACTCGACAGCCTCGTATCCAGATGATAGGCTTCCGGTGGCGATTTCCTTAGATGCTCTCAATGTTGATCCAGTTCTATGGTTCATTCGGCTTCAAAACTGAGTATGGAGGGTGTGTGTGACTGTACAGGCTTGGGTGTATTTCTTTCTCGGCACAGGCGCGCTCGCGTTGCTTGCGGCCGCTCTTTTGAAGGGCTTTTCAGCCATTGGGCAGAGCGCGGGAGGCTTCCTGAAGCATCATGCGAGGGTGGCCGCGACTGCGATGGCCGCGGTTTTGGGCCTCCTGCTTCCCGCATTGGCCAGCGCCCAGTCGGACCCCACGGGCGGCGGCGAGGCCAGCCTCAAGCTGCCCGATCTGACCAGCGTATCCTTTCTCGGCATCAACGGGCACGACCTGCTGGCCTATGGATTGATCTTCTGCGTGGGCGGCCTGCTGTTCGGCCTGTGGATCTTTGTGAGACTGAAGAACCTGCCCGTGCATCGCTCGATGCGCGAGATCTCCGAGCTGATCTACGAGACCTGCAAGACCTACCTTGTCACGCAGGGCAAGTTCATCCTTTTGCTTTGGGCCTTTATTGCGGCCATCATCGCGCTCTACTTCGGCTATCTGGCGCCGGTGCCCGGTAAATCCATTGCGGTCACGCTGCCCATCATTCTGGGCTTCTCGCTGCTCGGCATCCTCGGCAGTTACAGCGTGGCCTGGTTCGGCATCCGCGTGAACACCTTCGCCAACTCGCGCACGGCCTTTGCCGGGCTGCCCGGCAAGCCGTATCCCTGCCTGGCGATTCCCCTCGAGGCCGGCATGAGCATCGGCATGATGCTGATCTCCGTCGAACTGCTCATCATGCTGGGCATCTTCCTGGTGATTCCAGGCGATTATGCAGGACCATGCTTCATCGGCTTCGCCATCGGCGAGTCGCTGGGAGCCGCGGCCCTGCGTATCGCCGGCGGCATCTTTACCAAGATCGCCGACATCGGCTCGGACCTGATGAAGATCGTCTTCAAGATCAAGGAAGACGACGCGCGCAACCCGGGCGTGATCGCCGACTGCACGGGCGACAACGCGGGCGACTCGGTCGGGCCTTCGGCCGATGGCTTTGAAACCTACGGCGTCACCGGCGTGGCGTTGATCACCTTCATCCTGCTGGCCGTTCACGATCCGGCCGTCAAGGTGCAACTGCTGGTCTGGATCTTCGTCCTGCGCGTGGCCATGCTGCTGTCAAGCGCCGGCGCCTACTTCCTCAATGGCGCCATCACCAAGGCCAGGTATCGCAACGCCGACGAAATGGACTTCGAAAAGCCCCTGACCTCGCTGGTCTGGATCACCTCGATCGTCTCCATCGCGCTCACCTACGTCGTCTCCTACCTGCTCATTCCCAATCTTGGCGACGGCTCCATCTGGTGGAAGATGGCGTCGATCATCTCCTGCGGCACACTGGCCGGCGCGCTGATTCCCGAGCTGGTGAAGGCCTTCACCTCCACCAAGTCCGCCCACGTCAAGGAAGTCGTCAAGTCCGCCCAGGAGGGCGGCGCTTCGCTCGGCATCCTCTCGGGCTTCGTGGCCGGCAACTTCTCCGCCTACTGGCTGGGCCTCTGCATGGTCGCCCTCATGGGAACCGGATACTACTTCAGCCTCGGCATTCCCGACCTGCAGACGAATCCCGCGGGACTGATGCTGGCTCCGGCCGTCTTTGCCTTCGGCCTGGTCGCCTTCGGATTCCTGGGCATGGGCCCGGTCACCATCGCCGTCGATTCTTACGGCCCGGTCACCGACAATGCGCAGTCCGTCTATGAACTGTCGCTCATCGAAAACATCCCCGGCATCGAAGCCGAACTGAAGAAGGACTTCGGCATCAACGTGCAGTTCGAGAAGGCCAAGCACCTGCTCGAAGCCAACGATGGATGCGGCAACACCTTCAAGGCTACGGCCAAGCCCGTGCTGATCGGCACGGCCGTCGTCGGAGCCACGACCATGATCTTCTCGATCATCATGGCCCTGACCGATGGCCTCAGCCACAACGTGCAGAACCTCTCGCTGCTGCACGCCCCCTTCATGCTGGGGCTGATCTGCGGCGGGGCGATGATCTACTGGTTCACAGGCGCTTCCACCCAGGCCGTGACCACGGGCGCCTACCGCGCCGTCGAGTTCATCAAGGCCAACATCAAGCTCGAAGGCGTGGAGAAGGCCTCGGTCACCGACTCAAAGAAGGTGGTCGAGATCTGTACCCAGTACGCGCAGAAGGGTATGTTCAATATCTTTCTCGCCGTATTCTTCGCCACGCTCGCCTTCGCCTTCATGGAGCCGTTCCTGTTCATCGGCTACCTGATCTCGATCGCAATCTTCGGCCTCTACCAGGCCATCTTCATGGCCAACGCCGGTGGCGCCTGGGACAACGCAAAGAAGATCGTCGAAGTCGACCTGAAGCAGAAGGGTACGCCGCTGCACGACGCCACCGTCGTCGGCGACACCGTTGGCGACCCATTCAAGGACACCTCCTCGGTGGCCCTGAATCCGGTCATCAAGTTCACCACCCTCTTCGGCCTGCTGGCCGTCGAACTGGCCGTTACCCTCGACAAGTTCCACAGTACGCTGACCACGGTTTTGGCTGCTGCCTTCTTCCTGACCTCGGTGTTCTTCGTGCACAAGTCGTTCTATGGCATGAGAATCGAATCCAAATAGCCGCTGTCTCCTGAAAGCCAGACGGCCCCGCGCGCTCAAGCGCGGGGCCGTGTTGTCTCTGAAGGCCTAAACCACTGCCGCATCTGAACAAGCAGGAACCTGCGCGCCCACCAGAAATCAACAATATTCGCTTTTTATTCGCCTATCACAAGCCTGAAGCTCTGTCCAGTGGGGGAATCCAAGAGATAAACCCCACATCTTGTGGTCAATGATTTTTTTTATCTATTAGTTGGCTTTCCAACAGAAAGCCTGTTTTTTCGACACTTTCCATCAATTTTTCTCTTGGCGGAGCGAGAGAAGAGGGTTACTATCGTCTGGAGTTGGTAATTTTTGGAGTTGATTGGAAGAATTTGGAGCCAACCAACTGAATTACCACACCAAGTGTACTCCCTTACCGGCCGTGGAAACGGAATTCCGGAGGCTAAAGCGGTTGGGGAACCAGCCTGACTAACCCGGATAGGCCCAAGGGAATGGCGAACTGAAGCCGCGGTTCTGAAAGAACCGGCCGTGGCGGCAATGAGGCGGGTAGATGTATCGCGGCAACCATCCAGCGAAGGTCGAGGAGAGCGGGCGGCTCAAGCTGCCGGTGCCCTTCAAGCAGCAACTGGATGCCGCAAACGTGGCTGACCTCTACGTGACGAGCGAGGATGGCGAGCGGGCGCAGATCTGGCCGCTGCCAGAGTGGGAAAAGATCGAGGCGCAACTGGCAAAACACAGCGCCCTGAACGATGCAGTCGCGAAGTACCTGGATATGACCAGCTACTACGGCCAGCAGGTGAAGATGGACGCGCAGGGAAGGATCATGCTGCCGCAGATTCTGCGCACGGCGGCCAGGCTGGAGGGCGATCTTGTCGTGATGGGCAAGATCACGCATTTGGAAGTGCTGAACCGGACGCACTTTGAGCAGAAACTGCCCGCCAAGGCGCTCACTGCCGAGGACCGCAAGCTGGTGGGCGGGATTCTGGCCGGAGAGAGCGGGTCGTAAGCCCCTCAGGGGGCGCGCATGACGCAGATTAGAGCACGCCATGAGCCGGTTCTTTTCGATGAGGCGTTGGATTTTCTCCACGTGAGACCGGAAGGAACTTACGTGGACTGCACGCTGGGCCTGGGTGGACACGCCGAAGGCATTTTACGGCGGCTGGGACCAAAGGGACGGCTGATTGGATTCGATCGCGATCCCGAGGCGCTGGAACTGGCGAAGGCAAGGCTGGCTAAGATCGCCGCGGAGATGGCAAGCCAGGCGCCCGAGATCGAGTTCGTCGGCGAGTCCTTCAGCCGGATCGGCGAGCACGTCCGGCAGGCGTCGCTCGATGGCATGCTGGCCGACTTCGGCGTGAGCAGTTTGCACCTGGACGAGGCGCGCAGAGGATTCAGTTTTCAGGCGAATGGGCCGCTGGACATGCGTATGGATACGCGCTCCGGGCCCACCGCCGAACAAGTGGTGAATGAGATGGACGAGCGCGAGCTTGCGAATCTCATTTACGAATACGGTGAGGAAAGGAGGTCGCGGACAGTCGCCAGAGCCATTGTGCGGGGGCGGCCGGTTACGAGCACGGGGCAGTTGGCCCGGATCGTTGCATCGGCCGTCCCGCCAATGAAACACATACACCCGGCAACGCGGACGTTTCAGGCGCTGCGCATCTTTGTGAATCGGGAGTTGCAGGAAATCCGGGCGTTGTTCGAGGCCGCACCGCAGTTGCTTAAGCCCTCAGGACGCCTCGTGGTCATCAGTTTTCATAGTCTCGAAGATCGCATCGCCAAAGACAGCATCCGGGCAGGCTTGCAGCAGGGAATCTGGAAGGTTTTAACGAAGAAGCCGGTGACGGCCGGCGAAGAAGAGATTGGTCGTAACCCGCGCTCGCGTAGCGCGAAGCTGAGAGCGGCGGAAAAGCAGGGAATAGGGACTAGGCAATAGGGAGTAGCTACTGCGGTCAGCCGCAATCGTCTCGGTTTTGGATCCTATTTCCTACTCCCTATTGCACGTTCCCTGATCTCCAAAGGAGAACACCGATGGCGGCATGCGCAACAACCTATTTTGAGTCGGGTGGATGCTGGGAAGGACGCATCGCCGAGCACAACACCGCGCTGATGGCGCAACAGGCCCAGCGGCGCCGCCGCATGCGCACGCCGGAGGTCTTCTTCACCCATCACTTCGACAACTCGCGGCTGGTGAAGGCGCCGGACCCTGTACGGGCGCGCCAGATGCGCGTGTTTTCCGGAGCCGTTGCCGTGCTGTTCTCGCTGATCATGATTTATGGCTTGCAGCACTTCTCGGCCATTGAGAGCAGCTACCGCGTGGAGAGCGAGAAGCAGACGCTCAAGCAGTTGCGCGAGGAGAACCGGCAGCTTCGTCTGACCGAGGCTGAACTGACGCAGCCGGGCCGTATCGACCAACTTGCCCACCAGCTTGGGCTCGTCGAGCCCGCACCGGGGCAGGTGGTGTACCCCAGCGCCCGTCCCGATTCCGGCGCTCCTGTCATGGCGCAGGTGGTTGCTCCGGCACAGAAGGGCGGCTTCTAGCTCCCAGCTTATAGTTTTGCCGTCCTGAACAGAACCCCACAGGCACAGCGCTCGATCCTTGAAAAACAGACCTGCATGCAATAGCACGAACGTTGAAAAACAAATGCGGCAGGTTGGCGAGTTGGCAGTATCGTTCATGACCAAGCCGGCAATGCCGGTGGGGACGAAAAAGAAGCGCGGCAAATGCATGCAGGAGGAAGCCAGGAGCGAGTAGCGGCAATGGCGGCAACCGTCCAACCCATCCGCAGCCGCACGCGAACCATCAGGTCTGCGCCTTTGAGGCGGTCGCGCTTCTGGATCATCTGCCTGTTCTTTTTTCTGTGGGCCTGCGCCATCGCTGGGCGCCTTTTCTGGCTGCAGATCGTTGAACATCGGGAGTACATGGAGCGCGCCGCGCGCCAGCAGCAGCGCACCTTCGAGGTCGCTCCGCGCCGCGGCATTCTTTACGACCGCAACCTGCGCGAGCTGGCCATGACGGTGCTGGTCGACTCGATCTACGCCGATCCATCGGAGATTGCCGACAAAAAGGCCGCGGCGCATACGCTCGCCGCGCTCGTGCACGCCGATCCGGAAGATTCGCGCACGACCGAGGACGCGATCGCCGCGCGCCTGAACGCCGGGCGCAACTTTGCCTGGATCGCGCGCCGCGTTAAGCCCCAGGTGGCCGCGAGCGTAAAGGCCCTCAACCTGAAAGGCATCTACTTTCAGAAGGAGTTCGAACGCTTTTATCCCGACAACGAAATTGCCGCGCAGGTGCTGGGCTACGTGGGCGTGGACGATGACGGACTGGGCGGCCTGGAGGAAAAGTTCGACAGCGAACTGCACGGGCGGCCGGGACTGATGTACACGGCCATGGATGCGCGGCGCAAGGTGCTGGGATCGACCGAGCGCGAGCCTTCGCCCGGCCGCAACCTGGTGCTGACGATCGACGAGAACATTCAGTTCATGGCCGAGCGCGCTCTCGACCACGCCATGGAGAAGACCCAGGCGCTGAACGGCACCGTCGTGGTGCAGGACGTACACACCGGCCAGATTCTCGCGCTCGCGATCCGGCCCACATTCAATCCCAACAAGTTCCGGCACACCACGCCCGCCCTGCTGCGCGATCATGCGGTGAGCGACGTGTACGAGCCGGGATCGACGTTCAAGCTCGTCACCTATTCCGCGGCCATGGATCGGCATGTAGCAACACCCGACGACATCATCGACTGCCAGGGCGGCCAGATCACGCTTGGCGGCCGCGTGATTCACGACGACAAGAGTGACCGCGGTATTGGCAAGGTGACGGTGGCGACGGCACTGGCGCGATCGAGCGACGTGGGCGTCATCAAGCTGGCGCTCAAGCTGGGGCCAGATCAGCTTTACAACTACATTCGCGCCTTCGGCTTCGGCCAGAAGACGGGTATTGAACTGCCCGGCGAGACGCGTGGACTGCTGCGTCCGGTCAAGTACTGGCAGCCGGCTTCGATCGGCTACGTTGCCATTGGCCAGGAAGAGGCAGTTACACCGGTTCAACTGGTCTCAATGGTTTCGACAATCGCCAACGGTGGCGTGTATCTGCCGCCACACGTGCTGCTGCCGAATCAGCTTGCTCCTGCCACAAGCTCCGTCCAAGAGTCTGCCGCACCGCAGGTGCCGCAGGGGGCGCCGGTAAAGCCGGAAGAAGAGCTGCCCGACCCGCTTCCGCAGGGCGCGCATCGCGTGATTTCGACGATGGCCGCAGCCGAGATGCGCAAGATGATGGAGGGCGTGGTGCTGTTTGGCACGGGCAAAAGCGCGCAACTCGACGGCTACTCTTCCGCGGGCAAAACCGGCACGGCGCAAAAGATCGATCCGGCCACGCACAAGTATTCCAAGTCCCTGCACATCGCATCCTTCGCGGGCTTTGCGCCGGTGAACAATCCGGTGATCGCGGTGGCCGTGGTGATCGATTCACCCAGAGGCGCGTACTACGGCACAGCTGTCGCAGCGCCGGTTTTCACCGAGGTAGCGCAGCAGGTTCTGGAATATCTCGGCGTTCCGCACGACATCGACGTGCGCCCCCTGACCACGGCATCGAAAAAGGAACCGCCTGTCACTGAGGACGAAGCCACGGCACAGGGTGAGGACATTCAGGAGCTCTATGCAGCCGCGAACGAACTGCCGGACGACGATCCGCTGCGCGACGCGAACAACGCGCCGGCCGAGTCCTTGCAGCCAGCAGCGGCGTCAGCCCAGACGAGTCAAGCAGCGGTCGGGACAAACTCAGGCGCCCACGCAGGCAACTCCAATGCCCTTCCCTCGCGAGCGACTGCGCCAACAGCACAGGCTTCGCCGCAGTCATCCGCAAATACTGTGGTTGTCTCCCAAGCCGGCAAGATGCGCGTGCCTTCGCTCATCGGCTTGTCGGTTCGGCAGGTAATTGAGAAGGCTGGAATCGCCGGGCTTGCAGTGGAGATCGCGGGCAACGGCACGGCACGCGAACAGGCGCCTGCACCTGGCGCGATGGTCTCGGCTGGCACCAAAATTGTGGTGAAGTGCGCACGGTAGGCTCACGCCGGGAGCTAACCCAACTTCCGCAGTTGGAAAGACAAGTCTTTTCTTTTTTGCGGGGATATTGAAGCCTTCACGACAAGTCGGCAAATTCTATGTGGGCAGGAATTTGCAGGCCGAGCCGCTGAAGCAAGATGGCTTGATGGTCGTGGGGCGGCTGACGCAGCGATTGCGGATCGAGACGCCGGGCCGGCAGGTGACGCTGTGCATCAACAACCGGCCGTGGACCGGCGCCGATGAGATTCTCTCCGCACCCGACGCGGATCTCTTCGCCGCAGTTACAACAGGCACCGTTGAATCGAACGCCTGACCGTAGCAAGCGCAAATCGCGCTTTTACGTCAGGCCGTCAATCACCATCCCGCTCGAACCGCCCATCCGCCGTGACGCCCTCACGCAAGCGGCCTTCAAACCAGCCAATGCGCTCGGCGGGCAGCACATCGAACGCAGGCACATACGGCTTGATGTCCAGGAGCGGCGTGCCATCCAGCATGTCCACGCCCGCTACGCGAATCCTATTGCCCTCCACGGCAAGCAGCCGTACCGGTGAAATGCCGATGGCGTTCGGCCGCGCCGGCGAGCGCGTTGCGAAGATCCCGTGCGCCTCATCGCTGAGATAGGGCGTTACCGTCAACTGTGGTGCGCATGCGCGATCGATCGCATAGACCAGCCAAAGCCGGTCGAATGCCTCGATATCTTTAAGCCCAGCGGCATATTCCTCGGCCACCACCACAACGCCCTCAGCCCCATCGGCATAGCAACTCTGAATCGGCGTTCCATCCGCACGCACAAATGGAGTTTCGATCCAGCCGATCGGCCTGTATTCAATGGCCGCAGTCCTGTCTTTTCCGTCCGCGTTCAATCTCCGCCTCACAACCACCATCTTACTTTTTTCCTCCATCAGCGTCCCAGCGAATGGCGCATGGTCCTTTGCCGTGCTGGCTTTAGAATCGAAGCATGTGTGGAATCGTCGGTTACGTCGGATCGAAGAAGGTTGTCCCCGTCATCATTGAAGGGCTCAGGCGGCTGGAATATCGCGGTTACGACTCGGCTGGAATTGCCGTGGGCAAGCCGGGAAGCGCGAAGCTGGAAGTGTGGCGCGCGCCGGGCAAGCTGGGCAACCTCGAAGGCATCTTGCGCGAGCATCCGCCCGAAGGCACTTTCGGCATCGGCCACACGCGCTGGGCCACGCACGGCCGTCCCACCGAAGAGAACGCGCATCCGCACCGCGACTGCACGGGCCGCATCGTCGTGGTGCACAACGGCATCGTTGAAAACTACCTCGATCTGAAGCGCGAACTCATCGCGCAGGGCCACAAGTTTGTCACCGAGACCGACACCGAGATCATCGCCCACCTCATCGAGCAGATGCAGAAAGAAGCTGAAGCCGCAGGCAAGCCGTTGCTGCTTGAAGACGCAGTACGCCGCGCGGCCAAGCGTCTCACGGGCGCATTCGCTCTCGGCGTTCTCAGCGCCGCGGAGCCCGACAAGATTGTGGCCGCGCGGCTGGGACCGCCGGTCATCATCGGCGTGGGCGAGGGTGAAGCGTTTGTCGCCAGCGATGTGCCCGGCATCCTGCACCACACGCGCAACATCTACTTCCTCGCCGACGGCGACATGGCCATCCTCACGCGCCAGGGCGTCACGCTCACCGACTTCGATGGCCAGCCCGTCAAGCGCGAGTTGACGCGCGTGCAGTGGGATCCGATCCAGGCGGAAAAGGGCGGCTACAAGCACTTCATGCTCAAGGAAATCTGGGAGCAGCCGCGCGCCATCACCGATACCACGCTGGGCCGCGTCTCGCTCGACTCCGGCAAAATCTTCCTCGGCGAAATGGAGATCCCGGATGAAGAGCTTGCCTCCGCTTCCAGCATCAACATCGCCGCCTGCGGCACCAGTTGGCACGCCGCGCTCACCGGCAAATACATGATTGAGCGCCTCGCGCGCCTGCCCGTCGATGTGGACTACGCGAGCGAATATCGCTACCGCAATCCCATTCCCGACCGCAACGCCCTCGGCCTGCTCATCACGCAGTCCGGCGAAACTGCCGACACGCTCGCCGCGCAGCGCGAGATGAAGATGCTCGGCTCAAAGACCGTAGCCATCTGCAACGTGGTCGGCGCTATGGTGGCGCGTGAGGCGCACGGCGCCATCTACACGCACGCCGGCCCGGAGATTGGCGTCGCGTCGACGAAGGCATTTACCTCGCAGCTCACCGCCCTGTTTCTGCTCGCCATGAAGCTCGGCCAGCTCCGCGGCCGCCTCGACAAGGAGCAGTCGGTCGCCTATATCGAAGAGATCGGCCGCCTGCCCGCAAAGATCGAAGAGATATTGCGTTCGACCTCCACGCAATGCGAGCAGCTCGCCAAAGAATTCTCCACCGCTCGCGATTTTCTTTACCTCGGCCGCGGCATTCACTTCCCGATCGCGCTCGAAGGCGCGCTCAAGCTCAAGGAAATCTCCTACATTCACGCTGAAGGCTATCCGGCGGGCGAGATGAAGCACGGCCCCAACGCGCTCATCGACGAGGCGCTGCCGGTCGTCGTACTCGCCACGCGCGATGAGGCCGATCCGGCCTCGAAGCTGCGCTATGAGAAGACGCTCTCGAATATCCAGGAAGTGACGGCGCGAAGCGGGCGTGTGATTGCAATCGCCACCCAGGGCGACGAGACGATCCGCGGCCTCGTGGAGCACGTGATCGCCATTCCGCCAGTGCCGGAGTTGCTTTCGCCTCTTATTGAAATCGTCCCACTGCAACTGCTCGCCTATTACATCGCCGTCCGCCGCGGTTGCGATGTGGACCAGCCCCGCAACCTGGCCAAGAGCGTGACGGTGGAGTAAGAGTTTGCACGCTGCCCGGCAGCTATCCAGATCGCAGTTGCATCCCCTTTCGAGGCCGCGATCATCATGGTAGTGTCTACCTGCGCCCTTGCGTTCGGATTCACCCCAGGCGGCCGCATCAACTCCACGCGCATGATGCGGCACGAACAGAACAGCACTCCGCGCTTCCCAGGATTAACAACTCCAATCCTCGGCGGCGCGGTGCAGGAGCCGGATGAACCCTGACGTTTTGCTGACGATTTGTATCGGATCATCCGGCGAATGGAGTTGGGTTGACGCTGTTCAACAAGCCCAGGCCAGAAGCGTCAGATTTCTACTACCAGAGGCCCGCGATCAGTAGAGCGGCGTACACCGTCGAGAGCATCAGCGCCTGCAATCCCACGGTCTTCAGCGGCATCTGGAGCGAAGCGGAATTCTTCTGCCGCCTGAGGTCGTAGGCATAGCCGGCGGCGGCAAGCGCCAGGGCCAGAGCGATCCAAATATACCTGAAGATCGCGGCAGCAAGAGCCGCGCACAGCAGGAACCCCACCGCGGCCTGAGCTGCGCGGCGAAACTGCAGGCTCAGGGCGATGGCCTTGCGGAGGGCAATCCGCGCGTCCAGCCGTGCATGGACAACCAGAATTCCCGCGCTTGCCTGCATCGCCATCAAAGCCCAAAGCCACCAGCACCAGGGCGCGATGGCGCCAATCGCAGACGCGCACGTCGCCACAGAGGTCGAAGTCAGCGCCGCTGCGCTCGCAATCTGGAAGAGCGTCGAGCGTTGACGATTCTTGAGATTGACGGCGACCGCAATGCAACCAAACGTTGCCACGCCCGTGCCTACTGCGAGAAAAATTCTGAGCGGCCAGGTCGCAAGCATGACCGAAACGCTCACGATGAGAACCGCGCTCCAGCCGATGAGCCATCGAACGGCAGCGGGCGTTTCAGGACTTCTTTGTTTCCACACAAATTGCTGTCTCATCACCACGACAGCAGGATCCTTTGCCGACATCGCGGCAAAGGCTGCCGCAAAGACCGCAAGCTCGCTCCAGCGCCACGCGCGGGCCAGAAGAGCGGCGCTGAAAATCGGCGCGAGAAGCATCGCAGTCGCCCCGTGTTCGCGCGGAAGATACACTTTGGTTCGGCTCGATGTTTTTGTCGGGATCGTCTGCGCGAGTGTTTGCATAGCTGACTCTCAGGACCTGACGCGTGTCACGGCCCTATTCCGCTGCCGGACGTCTGATGTTATGAGAATACCGGCAATCCGATTCCAATCACAGCGACTTTCGTCACAGAAATCCCGCCGCGGAGCGATTTGCCAGGATATGCGCGGCTTGCTGCCGCTCAATGACCGCCATGCCACGCGCAAAGTTTGCCGAACCCTCATGTTCCGGCCATTCCAAGGTCGCATTTGCTCTGGTTTTCCCGTGCGCTGTACACTCATGGCGAGGCTTCCCATGCGGATCCCGCAAATGCAGTTGTGTGCGGCGCTGCTGATCTTCATCTTTATCCCCGAAGCGCGAGCGCAAGTGCAAGGCGGTTCTTTGCCCACACCTACCTTTCACGTCTCGTCCAATCTGGTCTTTCTTGACGTAACGGTGCTCGACAAGCGTGGCAATCCCGTCGTCAGTGGACTCACCCGCAACGACTTCACCATCACCGAAGACAAGAAACCGCAGCGCATCTTTTCCTTTGAGGCGCCGCAGGTGCATCGAATAATCGCCGGGGATAACGCGAGTGGAAAGGCTCCCACCACGATCATTGTCCTCGACATGCTGAATTCCAGCTTCGCGGACTTTGCGTTCATTCGCTATTCGGTGAAGGAATTTCTGATGAGGCAGCCCGAGCAACTGCCCGCGCCGACGGAGATGATGGTCATCGGAAACGATACGCTGGAACTGGTACAGGGATTTACATACAACCGCGCCGACCTTCTTGAAGCTCTCCATCATCTTCCACCGGCGATTCCTTACAAGGAAATGAACGGTTTCTTCTTCTGGGATCGCTTTCAGCAGTCGATCGACGCGCTGCAGCAGATCGCCCTGCAGAGCAAGGGCGTGCCGGGGCGAAAGAATGTTGTCTGGGTCGGCCACGGCGGGCCCAATATCACCCTCATCGGACCCGATTTTACTGGCCAGGACATCGCAGACCTGAAGCAGTATGTGCATGACACCACCAACATGCTGGTGGATTCGCGCATTACGCTCTATGTCATCTATCCCGGCCTCAAAATGCACCGGGACATGACAATCAGCATGATGGACTCGGATATGGACATTGGCGACGACGACCCCTTCAGCGGCGATATCAACTTCGGCGTCTTTGCCAATGCGACTGGCGGTAAGCTCTTCTTCAACCGCAACGACGTCGACAAGCTGATTGCAAGGTCGGAGCTTCTAGGCTCGGAGTATTACACGCTGACCTACCAGCCTCAGGATCGGGAAGACAACGGCAAATTCCGCCGCATCCGCGTGACGGTCCGCGATCGGAGCCTGCGCGTTGTTACCAAGGCTGGTTACTACGCTCCGCAAAGGTACCAGGTCGACGATCCCCGGCAGCAAACCATGACAAACCTCGTCGAGGCATCTCAATCCAGCATTCCATTCAAGGCGCTTGACGTTCACGTGTCCAGCATTGTGCGCCATCCCGACACCAATTCAGCGCAGTTGACAGTGCAGTTGCGGGCCATGGATCTCCACTGGCTCCTGAGCAACAGCGGCAAGAACTCCGCCAATCTGATTCTCGCTGCAGTCAGCTTCGACAAAAACCGCGATGTGCTCGCCTCGAAGATTTTGGAGGAAAATCTTTCGCCGCGTGAATCCCAGGCCGGCGCTCCGCTCAATGACGTAGCCAATGTGCTCACAACGATGCCGATTACAGTTCGCATCCCGCGCAAAACGCAAAAGGTGCGCGTGGTCGTGGAGACGGAATTGGGCGGCCGGATGGGGAGCGCCGAAGTGGACCGCAAGTTGATCGATGCCGCTCCCACAGCGCCTACCCCCGAACCAAAGCTCATCACACCACAGCGCCGCGACACATTCCGTCCGCCCTATGTGCGTCCCGCGCCGAAGTAGATCCAGCAAGGGATTGCGAGAGATTTTTTGTTTACGGGATTGGCCTACTGCCCAGTCATTGCGCAGCGAATCACGCGGGCAGCTTTTTCTTCGCCCGCATGGGAAGAAATCAGCAGATTGTAGAGATTCGGTTCGCGCCAGTTCTCGCCAAAAATCCGCTTTAGGTAATGCGTCCGCTCCGCATCGACGGTGTGGATGCGCCGCTCAGCTTCATTTTCGTCCATGCCCGACCGCTCGCGCACGCGGCGTATCCGGTCGGCAAGCGGCGCATAGACGTAGACATGAAAGACATCCGGCCGCGACCGCAAAATACACTGCGCGCCGCGGCCCACAATCACGCATTGGCAGTTTTCGTAAGCCTGTTTGATAATCTGCCGCGTGAGCTCCGCCATGCGCTTGTCGTCGAAGTTATCCTTGATGACGACGCCAATCGATACCGCCGCGCCGGCGCGAACCGCATTCTGCTTCATGCGGGTGAGCATCGATTCAATACATTCGTCGTGATGCTTTACCACGTCGGTATCTACGTGTGCGGTGTAGGCGATATTTTCAATCAGCTCGCGGTCGAGCAGCTTCCAACCCAATTCCTTCGCCAGGATGCGCGCGATTCCCGCTCCGCCGCTTCCGAACTCTCGCGTGATGGTCAACGCCCGATAGTCCATCGTCCCCTCTCGCTCCGCATATCTTCGCGGCGCATCGAGTCATATCAATTCCGCTCAGCGGAAAGTCTTTCACGCGCTGTAAAGCTGCACCCTGCCTTCACTGCGCATTCCTCCTGCCTCCGAGTAGCGATGGCGCGCGGCCGCGTCCATCCGTCTATCGTAGACTCTTCAGAGCCTCTTGCAAAATTCCTACGTTTATTTGATTTAGCTGATAAGGGTGGGGATCGTCTGCTTTAGAATCGGTTTTCCAGCACCCATTCTTTCGCGTAGCGATGCCACCGTATGCAGTTTAGCGTTTCCGGTCTACTGAAGCCATTTGAGCGTCTTCTGCAAGGCGTGCTGTTTCCCACCCTCGAACAGCAACTGGGTTCTCGATCGGACAAGCATCGCCAACTGGTGGAGATCCTGGGCTTGGCCGAGATTGAGTCGCTGGTGGCTCCGTGGATGGGGGGAGTGGGCCGCCCGGCCAAAGGCGAACCCGCTTGCGCGCCCGAGCCGACGCGCATCGAGCGGCAGCGCACGATGACTCTGGAAGAGATGCTCGACGAACTGCCGCGCGCATGCAATGTGGGCACGAAGAAAAACAGCCAGGGCTACAAGGAAAGCTGGATCGGCTACAAGCTGCACCTCGATGTCGCCGACGGACAGATTCCGGTCAGTTGCATTCTGACTTCGGCCTCCGCGCACGACAGCCAGGTGGCGATTCCGCTGGCCGAGATGACCGCCCGCCGCGTGACCAATCTCTACGACTTGATGGACTCGGCCTACGACGCGGTGGCGATCCACGCACACTGCCGCGCGCTGGGCCATGTGCCGATTATCGACCTACATCCGCACGGCAGTTCGGATCGCAAGGCCCAGCTGGCGGCCGAGGAAAGACGCCGCCGCCTGCTGCATCTGCCTGCCGCCGAAGACGTGCGCTACCGCGAGCGGACGACCGTCGAGCGGGTCAACGCGCGGTTGAAGGACGAGTTCGGCGGCCGCATGGTCCGCGTGCGCGGCCACGCAAAAGTGATGTGCCACCTGATGTTCGGTATCCCGATACTGGCCGCCGATCAGATCTTGCGGCTGATCCGGTAAACACGCCGCGTAGCTCCTACTCATCGAGCAGAGAAATCCTCAAGCCCGGTCGCGGCGTGGCTGAAAATGCCGATGGAGAACGAAAATCCGGCTCAGATCCCAAACAAATGGCAGATATACCGCTGAGACCACGGTTTGCGACTCAATCTTGAACAATCCGAGCATCCCGGCTCAGAAATTTTGCAAGAGGCTCTGAACATTCTCGAATTTTGCAAGTGGCTCCAGCCGGAAGCTGATCTCCGAAAACGAGGCTCCGCGCGAGCGAAAGCGGATTTGCCACGCAGGCCCGATTTCGGCGATACTTAGGTATTGCGATCTGTGCGGCCGGGCGCATCTGTCCGGCCGTTCTTGCGCAGGAGATCGGCCGCCGCTCGCGTGCAAGTCTGTAAGTGGGCGCAGATCCGGCGCAAAATTCTCCTCGGAAGCGCACGAGAAGCTCGTAAACCGGAAAGGAACGATAGCCACTGTGGTCATGATTCGTTTGGCGCGCGTTGGCGCCCGCAAGCAGCCCTATTACCGTATTGTCGTCATCGAGAAGGACCGTGCCCGCAACGGCCGCTCCATTGAGGTGGTGGGCACCTACAATCCACGCACCAACCCTGCGACAGTCAATCTGCAGCACGAGCGGATTGCCTACTGGCGCAGCAAGGGTGCCCAGCTTTCGTCCACTTTGGCAAAGCTGATCGAAAAGAACCCGGCGTCGGCGCCTGCGGTTCCGGACCCAACGGCAGCCTGAGCTGTCCCCGCAACGTCAACGCGCAGCATCAAGGGCCGCGGGGCAGCACTAACTCGTTGCGCCGGTCAGGCATACGTGTTACCATTCGCGCACGGTCCAAGAGGCTTCAATCTTCGTACTGTAGTAGATGGTCAGAGGCAAGATCATGGCCCAAGCTGAGATGGTGCAAGTCGACGAACTGGTCCGCGAAATCGCGCGGGCTTTGGTGGATGAATCGGAAGCTGTTGAAGTGGAATCCGTGAACCGGGATGAGAGCACGGTGCTGCGGCTTCACGTGGCGGCGCAGGATGTGGGCAAAGTGATCGGCAAGCAGGGACGGACCGCGCGGTCGATCCGCACCATACTTGGCGCGGTCAGCATGAAGCTGCACCATCGCTACACGCTCGACATTCTGGAAGAGGACGAGCAAGCGTAGGGCCTCCGTTCTGCGCACCGGCCGCATCTTCCGGAGTTGGAGGGAGATGTGACTTCAGCGCCGGAAACCTGGGTCTGGCTGGCGCGCGTTCGCAGTCCACAAGGCCGTAAAGGTGAGGTCTTTGCAGAGATTCTCACCGATTTCCCTGAAAAATTTGCGGAGCGCAGGCACTTGTTTCTTCTGGGTGCTCCAGATCTTTTGCTTTTGGGGGCACGGGAGACCAAGCCTACTTCTCCCCAATCTCGCCCCGTCGAGCTCACCAACTACTGGCTGCACAAGGGCGGCATTGTGCTGCATTTTGCCGGCGTCGACTCTATCTCCGCGGCCGAAGAGTTGAATGGCCTGATTGTCGCCATTCCCCGCGCCGAGCGTGCACCACTGGCCGAAGGCGAGGCCTACGTCGGCGACCTCATCGGCTGCATTCTGGTAGACGTTGCCGGTCCGGAGCCGGTCCAAATCGGCGAGATCGAGGACGTAGACCGTTCGGTCGGTCCCGTCCCGCTTCTCGTGGTCCGAGGCGCGCGTGGCGAGGTGCTCATTCCTTTTGCAAGAAGTTATCTGCGCCACATCGATCTCGAAGGCCGGCGCATGGAGATGGCGCTGCCCGAAGGGCTGATTGACCTGAATGTCCGGTAGCGGGCCAACGTCAGAGGTGAGCCCCGCACCTGCTTCCGACGATTTCAGAACCGCGCGATGCAATCGCTAGTTTTTGAAAAACTCTCCGTGCCCGCCGTTCGCCCACGGATTGTAGTGTTCGGCGAACTCGGCGCGATGTTCGACGCTGGGGTGGTTGAAGAGCCAGAACTCGATGATCGGATTCGGATTCGGATCTTCAAGCCACGACTCGCCCAGCTTGTTGAAGGCGGCGACGGCGGTCTTTTGTGGATCTGCCACAATGTCGTGGATCGCCTCCTGCCCGTAAACATCGGCCTGGTGCTCAAAGTGGCGGCTGAAGGCATTGGACGCAGGCTCTGTCAGAAAGCCGGCGAGCGAGATCGCAAACAGAAGCACCACGAAGCCCGTGCGCGAGGCCAGGACGTTAGCTCCCCATCGGGCTCCGTATCGTGCGATCAGCCATGCGGCAAGAGCGGCGCATGCCCAGTAAATGAAAAACATGCCGATAGCCGAGCCAGCGAGGATCTTCGGAATGTGGTGCAGTACATAGTGCCCGCTTTCGTGGCCGAAGACGAAGAGAATTTCGTCGTCCGGCATCTGATCGGTCGCCGTGTCCCACATGACGTACCGCTTGGTCGCGCCGATTCCAGCAACGAAGGCATTAATCCCTTTGGATTTCGCGCTGGCCTTGATGAGATACATTCGATCGGGCGGGATGTTGATCCCAGTGCGTGCCACCACCGTTTCCATTCTGGACACCAGCGCGGCATGGTGCTTCTGGAGCGGCTCCTGCTTGTAGAAGAGTGGAACCAGCAGCGGTTCGACGAAGACCG